>NZ_MUFE01000008.1:0-187045 GCF_001995415.1 Salinivibrio sp. AR647
AATCGAATCGAGATATAACATGGCGTTGGCATAATCGCTCCTTTGTATGTCATGGAAGACACATCGCCACCGTGGCGGTGTGCCTGTTCGCTCTCTTATCCTGCGAAATGCATGCCAAGTTTTTTTACCATTATAAATCAGTATATTAGAATATTCCTGACCAATTTTTTGCACGTGCCAAGCAACTTCTTGCCAAGCCAAGCAAAAAGTTGCTCAGCATAAGGCTACCGGGTAGCTTGATGGACATTAATTTTTTCTTGAAGCTGGGCGACTTTCCAACTTAGGTGGTTTAAGCGTTCGGTAAGTACGGCTAGCTCGGCGTTGGCTTTATCGATATCACCCTGTTCCACAAGTGTTTCGACATAATCGGCTCGTCCATAAATAGGCGATAAGCTGATGGCGAAATCTTCCAAAGATCGAGTTTGCTTTTGCAACGCCCACCAGCGGTTTTGCTCTGCAAGTAGAGCCATATTCGCCATCTTGGTTCGAACCGCGCGAAACTTATCGATGTATTTAGCGGTATTTCCCAGTGCCTCTTTGCGCTCCATGTCATAACGCGTCAATAATTCACGAGTTTGTTTATTGTCGGCATAGAGTGTGGCCAGTGCATTAAGATGCGCCTTGGCCAGTACTTTGCTCGATTCAATCGACTGCTCCAATTCTTGAGTTGTCGATTGCGCGTATAACGGGACGAATTGTGATTCCCAGCGCGCTAAGGTGCTTGACTGATGCGTTTTTGCAAAAGCCGCCGTGGCGTCAGCATGATTTAAGCTCGGCGCCGGCGCATCGACTTGAAAGGGGGTTTGAAAGTAAGGGATATATGGGTAACCCAGCCATATGACCGCGGTTAAACAGGCCCCTACGACACCGGCCAATAGAGTGCGAATACGACTTACCCTGATACTAATGGTTAGGTTAACGTTTTCATCGCGTTGTTGCTGTTTTAGTGCACTATGAAATCGCGTTTCTATTCGGTCGATATGTTCAAACAACACATACGCGATCCCCTCATAGTCAACCACATACTTGGGTTGGTGCTGTTCGAGCACATGATATAGGGTGTCGCAGAGCTTTTCACAACGGTACAACTCGCGTAATGCTTGTTGGTCTGGCTTAATCTGGTTTAGCTCTCCTTGTACTCGAGCATTCACCCACTCCAGCGCCTCTTTTCGCGCCCGGGCACGCTTTTCAGAGACCGCGTCTTCGTTATTCAAACAAGCAAGGATCAATTCCAACCCGTTTGCCAATCCTGCTAGGCCGCCAATTTTTAATGCCGCGACGGTATAGTAGCCACTGAGCAGCAAATCAATACCTTGCTCACTGGCGAGTGCTTGACAGTTATCTTTTACAAATTGCCAATCGGTCCCCCCGGATAATGGCGAGTGTCGTTTATTGATTTGGGCTCTAATTGCTTGATAACGCTCGTCATCACGCAAGGGTTGAACATCTTGGATAACACGAAACGGCTGGTTATCAATCGAGAGTATAAAAGACATTTAGCATTCCTGATAAAGCAGGGGCGAGTATACTCACCCCATGATCAGTTAGTAGAGATTGCGTGAGAGCTTGAACGATTTGAACAAGCGCTGCGTGAATGGATTAGTGGCAGCCTGAGCATTAACACGGTAGATCATTCCACCGCCATCAACATTGAATTGATAGTCAACCGAGGTAGTACTAGCCGAGACCACTGCTCCTTGATCAAGGAGACGGAACAACGCCCATGGACCACGAATCACTACACTACGCGGTGACAGGTTGGTTTTCGTGGGCACCAATGTCAGTTTTGAGGTAGCCGAGTCACGAAGCGTGTTTGGCCAAATGAGCTCAATACTGTCTCTAGGCCCATGGCTGTAGGTCACATACTGGCCATCAACATTCAAAACACTGCGTCGTTTATTGCTGCTTAAACGCAAGGGCTCAACAGAGAAGCTCACATCCAAGATACCTTTACGATTAAAGAAAGCTTCTCGAATTTTTTGTGCTTTTTGGATCTGTGCTAACAAGTCTGGGCGAATTAACGAACCATTTGTCCCTTTATCCCCAACTGATATGTTTTCATCTATAAACATTTTCAGCTGACTATTGTAGAAATTATCCAGGGTTCCTTCCGGCGCAAAGAAGCTTTCAAAGTCGCTAAGTGATGCATCTTTACTGGCATTCGGATTAAACGGATATCGGTTCGCCAACTTTTGTTGATAAGGGCGATAGACATCTTGATACCAACGGACTTCAAGGTGTTTGATGGCCGCTTGTTTAACGACATGCCAGCTTTCATCGGCGAGTTTATCAACCATACCATCAAGCGGCTCAGGTAAACCGGTAGCAATCCGTTTAAGTGTATAAATGGGGTCGGTATTCACCAACTTAACACGTGCTTTGGTCGCATCCAGTGCCGCTGTACCTATGTCAGGCGCATCTTGGATAGATTTAAGGTAGCTTTTTAGCTCCTGTACCGACGCCAACACTTCACTCAGGTAGGCCGGTTTGTCATTCACCGCTTTAACAAGACGGTTCAAATCTGAAAATGGTGCCTGTATTTGTGACGCCACCTCATATTTTGGATTTTCTGAGATCGCTTCTTGRGCGTCTTCATCCAAACCGAGGCCTGATGCAAGCTGGGTATTGGTTTCGAGGGTGCGTAATAAACGCTGCAAGGGTCCTACGTGCCCAGTAAAATTATCCAGAACCGTTACGGCATCGTTAATATCACTGAAAAACTTCACATCAATTTCGTTCAGCGCTGTACGCCACGTATTTGTATAATCAGCAACATACAAATCACGTATTTTGTTTCTAAGTGCCTTTTTATCCGCGTCACTAAACTGCGCCGTTTCTGCTTCACCTAATACCCAGCTATCAATCAACGCCAAGTCAGAAACTGACTGGAGCTTCGGAACAAAGTAATCTTCAAAACCAGTTTTGGTCAGCATTTGCGGAATATGTAAGTTTTCGCTATCGACTTCTCGCTCATCAAAAACAACATCAAAGACAGGACCTACCGCGTTCCGCAGGTTCATTCCCGAGCCCAGAACGGTCTCTGCGTCTAACTTCAAGTTCCGATATACACGTTGGTCGGTCGGCATTGTCCGCAAATCGGCTTGAGCACGTGCAATGGTCATATCATAGGGCCGCATCACACGCTCTGCCACGTCGTCACCTTGACGACGTGCAGCCGTCAAATCCGTATGCCGCATGGCATAATCCAAATGGCCGAGTAAACGTTCTTGAATGACCTTTTGCCCGGCAAATTCTTGTTGCCATCGTTGACTAAAATAATCCATCACATAGTCATGATAGCGGCCGCTTTTATCCACCATCATCCGATAAACACGTAACGCCACCAGCTGCTCTTGATCTGTTGTTGCCTGATTAAGATCAACAACCGTATCCGCCATCAAAAGAGGCAAGAATCGACTTTTTAATAGGTTGAGGTACGTTTGTTCGACTTTAGGTCCAATCACATGACCCTGATATAGACCAAAGTCAGAGACATATTTAGGCTTTTCGCGGAAAAAGCCAAATTCCAGCGTCGCTTGACGGATCTGGTTGAGCGGTTTGAGCACCTCACGTTGCGATGCACCGGCTGCACTGTTTGAGAACTGGGTTTTATATTGATCAACTTTTGTCAATACCGCATCTGCATGTGCGACGTTGGCCAGATAATAGCGATGCCACGTCCCCACTAATAAGACAGTGGCGATAGAGCATGCCAGTACAGACATTCCCATCAGGCGCCGTTTATGTTTTGCCACGCGGAAGTTATCCGACGCGAGTCCCGCTTCGGGATAGATAATATTGCTAAATAGTTTTTGCGTGAAAAAAATCGTTGAATTCTTGGCCTTTTGAGCATGATTGACCGCATGTGACAATCCATAACGACGAGAGGCTGCATCATCGAATGCGTTCGTTGGTACCCCTTGCTGATAGACAGAGGTAAAATACGCGCCTCTAACCAGCGCCGAAGTAGAGAATTGGTCACTCGCCAGTGCTTCATTAAAAAAAGTAGCAAGAATATCTTTCAGCCCAGCGATCTGACGCGAGAAGCTATAAATCGCTTTACGATCCTCAAAATCAATCGGAGCGGCCAGTGCATGCGGAACTATCGCATTAATGCGATCAATAAATGCAGAATAGTCTTCATCAAACTCTTTAAGCCATGAGTCCAAGTCATCCACAGAGTTTAAAGAAAAAGTGAAACCAAGCACCTCATCGCGTTGCTGCTTAGAATAATGTTTAAAAAACGGTTCGAAGCCATACAACAAATCGAGTTTTGTTAGTGCAATATAAACAGGAAGCCGCGTCGATAGCGTCTCCATCAACTCCCGCAACCTGGCACGTAATAGGTTGGCATACGCCTTGCGTTCTGATGCCGTGGCCGTGGCAAGGTGTGACGCATCAAGGGTTAATACAATCCCATTCAGCGGACGGCGGCTACGGGTCTGCTCCAGCCACTGAACAAAGTGCGACCACAAACGACGCTCAAGCTCACCATCATTATTTTCGTCCTTATGTCCTTGTGTCAGCAACTCACCATCTGGGTCGATAACAACCGATTCGTCACCGATCCACCAGTCAAATGAGTATGGATTCTCACTCTTTTTGCCCGATGCGCGCATAACTGAAGAGAAAACAAAGTTCTGCCCCGAACGATTAATTAGGCTAGTTTTCCCCGCATTTTCAAGCCCGAGAACAAGATACCAAGGGAGTGCATAGAGATGATTCCGCTTGTTCAAGTTTTGCTTCATATTTGCAACAACCTGATTCAGCTCTTTCTCTTGGCGCTCTTCGTATATCTGAATGGGGTCTTCACGCAATCGTTCAGTGTGCGCTTGCTCTGCTTGGAAGCTTTGTAGCTTTCGCCATTGCCATACGCCCCAAATCGCTAAAGCGCCAAGCGTTATAAAACCACTACAAACAGCGCGTGCCATCACGGATGCTAATGGTTTTTTCTCGCCCATCGTCAACCAAGGGCCTGCCCACCAAATGGCGACATTAACAAGAATAAAAATCGCTGCTAATAAAATAGGAAAGGCTGCGACCATGCCAGGCTTAAGCTTTTTCGCTATTTTAAAAATGTTTTTCCACATGAATTTTCGCCCTTAATCACTCTGACGTTGTACTGCGTTCAAGTTGTTCCACCAAGCTGGGTTCCCAGTCGATGACGCTCATGGTTTTAATTTCTTGATTTAGCGTTTGATACTGCTCTTGAGCCATACTGTTAAGTTGATTCGCTCGCATGAGATCGGCCGATATCATTCGCCAATAGAAATGATCGCGTGGTTCTCGTGCCGCTTGTAGCCCATCGTTTAGCATGGAGAGTGCTACCGCAATACCTCCCTCTTTGGCCAACGACAGCGCTTCTTTTCTCTTTTCTTGCCAGTCACCGTTTACGGTCTTTCCACTTGCTTGTCCCGTACTGCCATGAGCTAGCCAATCTTTAACCGCATCAGACACAAACGGCTCTCCACCCTTGAACTTCAGCTCTGCCAGCCCAGGAAGCCGCTCTAGAAACTGACTGACTTCTGACTGAATCGCGTCACACCAACTTTGGTGACCCAATTTTTTAGCAATGGAGTAACTCATTAAGTGCCCTTCAAACCAGTAAGGTGCCATAGTGAGGCTTTGCTCAACTTGCCGCCATAATGCCAAATCGGGGTGCCGCATTTTATCTTGATAGTCTTTCACTCGATCTTGTTGCATCCCTCGCAATTGCGTCTCGCCGCCGGTTTTATGATCGGGTAAGGCGGTAATGCTGTACCAAACCGCGTAGCGACGAAGGCGGATCGCGAGTGCCATACCGTCATCTTGTTCCGCCAAAAAAGAGGCGACTTTTAGTAACGTTTGCTTGGTTGCTTTGTCGCTGGAGTGATCAACATCTAAGCCAGAGGATGTCACTGTTGTCGTTGCGGTTCGCGCCGAGGCTTGCGGTGTTTCTTTCGCGGTTTGGTTAGCACGCTGACGCTCTTCCGCCTTTCGCAGTTCGGCTCGCACATTCACGACGACACTACTGACGACGTCATTGGTCAGGCCTTTCTCTTCAACTGCCTTTTCCCATTCGGCGATCGCCTTCGTCAATGACTCACGATCTTGCGCATCAAACTGGCCAAAGTCCGTTTTATCTATCGCCATCGAAAATCGCTGTGCCATTTGACTAAAGAACTTTCGACGAGGCAGATTTCCACGCTTACCCGGTGCTGGGAAGCTGTCTTCCCAATACTGAGACATAAATGATGCCATCAACTCAAACGAGAGGATAAAGCGAGCCGGAGACGCTTGGTGATGTAGACACTGCAGCAGGTAAGTCAGCAATTTAATGTCTTTGCTCTTTTCTGCTAACAACTTAACAACGCTGTGCTCCACCTCGTCCCACTGAACATCAGCATGGGAGAGAGAGCCAACTTTCATCATCTGATCTTCAACGAAATCAAACAAAGGATCATCGACTAAACGCTCACCGACTGCGCTATTTCCCGGGATTGGCTGTGAAATGCTGCGTTTATATTCTTTCAGTTCCATATTTACCAACCACAACGAGAACGAAGAGCGCCCAGTGCATTACTTAATGGCTGGGTATCAAATGTCAGCCCATCAACGTACTGAGAATTAGAGCGAATGGTTAAGCTTTCATCCTGCGCTAATGTCTTCATTAGACGGATTGCAGGTAGACCACGAGAGGACGAGAGCACAACACCTGAGTCATCATTTCGCCAATACTGGGTCTGAGTATTTGGGAACGTTAGTTTGACCCGACCATCATCAATCGGCTCCGGTAGCATCAACTCCACTCGGCTTAAGTTATCGATACAGCTAAGCATCAATAACGGCTGTTCGCTGCCTCGAAAAGCGGTGTTAATGTTACTCGCCTGTAACGTAATCCATGCGCTACTTCCTCGTCCCTCACCCTTTTGATTCAATGACCATGTTTTTGGCGCACTGTCTTGTGCCGCTTGTGTTGCTCTACGCCACTGTAACGGCATTTCTAAGTGATTATCTGCAGGTTCAGACGATGAAACTTGGGTATTAAATACACGATCAAAACAGGCGAGACGATCTAATCGTGACGTCACCGCGCGGCATTGTTTGGCTTGCTCAACTTGCTTTTGAGCGGAAGCAGGTGCGCCAGTCACCGTGGACGGTGCCAAGATTGACACCAGCATGACCCCGGCTAGTGCACAATAGTTTGGGTTATTCATGGGGCTTTTATCTCTAGTTTTCGGCACTTATAGGTTAGGGTTCGACGAGGAATGCCCAAACTATCGGCAGCTTTACTTTTATCGCCATCAAATTGAGACAAGCGATCAGTGATGATCCGTTGCTCAAAGTCGTGCAACGCTTGTTTTAGATCGGCGATGGAAGCTGCATCAATATTTAACACGCTATCAGCCGTCGACGCGCCATTGGTATAGCCTATAGGCATCGACTGAACGTTTGAGGAGCCTGATACAGGTTGCCCGTTACTGATACGCCCACTAAAGGTCGCAATGCTGATAGATTCACGATCAGGCGTTTGAGCACATGCGTATTCAATAAGGTGTTTTAATTCTCGTACATTACCTGGAAAGCTATAACTCAGAAGCATATCGAGCGCGTCAGGCTGCAGCTCTCCTACACGGGTGCCGTGTTGATGATTGAACCTATCAAGAAAGTGATAACTCAGCTGACGCACATCTTCTTTGCGCTGAGCAAGCGATGGCACATGAATCGGATATTGGAGCAAACGATAGTATAGATCTTGACGGAAAGAGCCTGTTTTTACATTGTCCAGCAGGTGCACATGTGTCGCGGACACCAACCGAAAGTCAGATTGACGCTCTCGACTTCCTCCTACGGGGCGGAACGTCCCTAATTCAAGCACACGCAGTAATTTAGCTTGCAAACTCATCGGCATATCACCAATTTCATCAAGAAACAGTGTTCCGCCATTTGCTTGAGCAATCAGGCCCTCTTTATCTATGTTCGCACCTGAGAATGCACCCTTTTCATAACCAAATAGCTCACTTTCTAGCAAATGTTCAGGAATAGCAGCACAGTTGATCGGAATAAATGGCTGGTGTCGACGCGGTGATAAATCATGCACGGCACGCGCGACAAGTTCTTTACCACTTCCTGTCTCGCCTTGAACCAGTACAGATAATTGTGAGGAAGCCGCATTAGCAATTTGCTCACGCAGTCTTCTCATTAAAGTACTGTCTCCAATCAGGGTGGAGGATAGGCTCGCCGCCCTTTCTTGCTGCCGTGTTTGCTTTTCAATGTCAGTCAAAGAGGCTTTTAACGCACGACGATTGCTTTCCTCTCCTTCCATTTCATTGAGCAGTGACCATTGATGTTCAAACACATCCAACACCTGTAAAAACGACGCATCATTCCAAAGGCTAGATAGCGTTTGGTCATCGCCGATAAGACAAAGCAAGAGTTTTACATGTCTATCATGGCGAATTAACGGTCGAATAGAGACGGCTTCAAATAAGCCAAGATCGCCAATAGCCTTTGAAAAGGCTCGATTAGACTGCCAATAAACAATGTCTTCTGCCACTAAATGCTTAGTCGTCGCATTTTGCAACACGTGTGCAAATGGCGTGTCAAAGTCGGTGACAGACCAAGACTCCCCGCTGGAATGGCAGACAAGCTGCCTGCCATCACAACTCGGGACCAGCAGCATTCCTTTGCGCAGCTTGAGCTCGCTGACCAAAATCTGGATAAAGCGAGACTGCAAGTCAGTTGTTCGCCTTTCCCGAGCTAAGTCAGTAACATAAGCTAGCCAGTTATGCATTCTTATTCTACCTCACCCTTAAACTCGCCATTATCTGCCAGTAGACGAACGTGCGTGATCGCCGCTTTGTCGGCCAGCTTGTTTAATAATTCGAGTGAGACGGATGGCAATAACTGTCCTTCAATAATCGCCTCAAGCATACGAGCGCCATTTTCGCTCCGCGTCGCGCGCTTCAAAATCTCGTCAATTAGGCTGTCGTCAATATCAACGGTTGCGCCATAGCGCTGAGCAAAAGTCGCTTCCAGGTGCGCTAATTTGCCGCGTACGATCTCCGCCAACACGTCACGTTCTAGTGGGACATAAGGCACCACCTCCATCCGTGCCAGCAAGGCAGGTTTAAAGAATGCGGCAAGCTCAGGATATAACGCATCATCAATGTTGGCTTTGTCGTGTGCATAGTCAACAATCGTTTGATAGCCCAAGTTAGACGTCAGGAAAAAAACGGTGTTCTGACAGTCAATCATGCGCCCTTCACCGTCCGCTAGCTCCCCTTTGTCGAAAGCTTGATAGAAGATATTGAGAACTTCTGGATGGGCTTTTTCAACCTCGTCAAGAAGCACCACAGAATATGGCATCTTGCGGATTGCTTCGGTTAGTACGCCGCCTTCACCATACCCAACATAACCTGGGGGAGAACCAATAAGACGTGAGACCGTGTGTTTTTCTTGGTACTCAGACATGTTGATAGTGGTTAAAAATTGTTTACCACCATAGAGTTGCTGGGCTAATTGCACCACGGTTTCCGTTTTACCGACGCCGCTTGGCCCTACCAATAAAAATGCCCCTTTAGGTCGACCAGAACGCCGCAAATCAGCACGCGCAGTCAGTAAGTGCCGATGTATGCGTTCGATAGCAATGTCTTGCCCTTTAATCGCATTTCCCAGTAACGTTGTCAGGTTTGTGATTTTGTAGAGCTCGTCGCTGTTCATTTGATCGATAGGCACGCCTGTCCAATCAGAAATCACTTCTGCCACCTGCTCAGCATCAACGTGTGGATGCATCAACCGCTGATCATGAGGAATCGCGTTAAGCGCGTCATATTTCTCAGCTAACGTCTTGGCCTGTTCTGCGCGATCTTCTTCTGTGATAACCGGTTGCGCGTCATTGAATTCATCTGCTTGGTCATCGTCAGACGGTGAATACAGTAGCGCTGCTCGCAGTTCGATTATCTCTTCGACTAACGCGCGTTGTTCACTCCAACGCACCTGTAACGATTGTTTTTCAGCCTCGTCAGCTTGCTCTTGTGTCTCTAGTTCATCTAAACGAGCTTGATCAACGACTTGGCCAATATATTGGGCTCGCTTCAGCATCTCTATTTCTTGCTGGCGTTGATGACAGAGCGTCTCAAGTAACGCGAGACGTTTAGGGGGAGTCGTTAAGTTAATGGCAATCCGTGCACAGGCAGTGTCGAGTACATCGATCGCTTTATCAGGCAACTGACGCCCAGATAAATAGCGAGCAGACAGTTCCGCCGCCGCTTTTAAGGCATCATCGGCAATCAATACACCATGGGCTTTTTCATACACACTGCCAAGCCCTCGCATAATATCAACGGCTTGGTTTACGGAAGGCTCTTCAAGCTTCACCAACTGAAAACGACGCGTCAAAGCAGGATCTTTTTCGAAATACTTTTTGTATTCTTTCCAGGTGGTTGCGGCGATCGTGCTCAGCTCGCCACGCGCTAAGGCGGGTTTGAGCAAGTTGGCAGCATCACTGCCCCCTTCCTGGTTTCCTGAGCCAATGAGAGTATGAGCCTCATCAATAAACAGAATAATGGGGTTCGGCGCGTTCTTAATGCCATCAATGACACCTTTCAATCGCTTCTCAAACTCACCTTTGACGGAAGCACCCGCTTGAAGCAAACCAAGATCAAGGCAGAATAGCTCAACGTTTTGTAGGCGCTCTGGGACATTACCGGCCGCAATGCGCAAAGCTAACCCTTCCACCATGGCGCTTTTGCCTACTCCCGCATCACCGACAACAATTGGGTTGTTTTTACGACGGCGACAAAGAATATCAACCATTAAGTTGAGCTCTTCTTCGCGACAAAGCACTGGATCCAATTCACTATTTTTGGCTTGTGCGGTGATGTTGGAGCAATACTTATAAAGCGGTGACTCGCTGCCTTCCATTGATGGCGCTTTTGGCCCTTTTTTCTGGTCACTTTCCACGGCAGTTTCAGCAGAGTCCGCGACAATAGCGTCAAAATGCGTTTTCAAGCTCTCGCGATTAATGCCTGCTAATAACTTGGATGCCGAACGCGACAAGTAGCGGTCGGCGCGATTTAATACCGCAAAAAAGACGCTTCCCGAACGCAATTCTGATTGGTTTAGCTCTGTGGTTGATAGCAACCATGCTTCTTGCAGTACTTCAACCAACAGCGGCGAGAACGCTGGGTAGGTATCAAGCGTGTTATCTCGCTCGTAATTACCTGCGAGCGCTTGCTTAAGCGACTCAGTGTCGATATTTGCTTGCTTGGTAATGAGTCGAACGTCAGACAAAGGATTATCTAGCAAGACCTCTAGGAAGTGCTCAACTAAGACTTCAGGATGATGACGCTCAATACATAATGAGGCGGCTTGCTCTAGCGCTAATTTGCTTGGCGCATTCAATTTAGCGATGAGCGTGGACAATTCAATTCGAATCACAGGGACACCTAATTCTAATCAATATAATGTTGTTCGGGTCACAGCAACTGATTCAGTTGACTGAGTACATTTTCAGACTTTTCATGTAGAAAGTATGAATAGCCAGCGAAGATACCCGCCCACAAGACGAGAAATCCGACAAAAATAGACCAAAGCGGCACCTGGCGGCTGAGTGCATACCGAGTGTTAACAACATGGTTACTCCCCTCACTCAGTTGTTTGGGTTGCTTTTCATCATCTAATAGTTGGTCATGTAGCCTTTTAATGACTTTTTCTCGCTGCGCATACCCCCCATCAATCACTCGATATTTCCCTTCAAAGCCCAAGCACAAGCAGTGATAAATAAACACGAGTAATGGTCGATACCTCTCGGGCTCGTTTTCCAAACGACCTAGAACAGTAAATACTTTCTCACCTCCCCATGTTTCATTGTGGAAACGAGATAACATTGAATGCTCAGCCCAGCAGGTGTTAGCTCCCCATGGGGTACCCATGACCGCTTCATCAAGAAACGTACACAATATATAGCGATATGCCATCAGCATTGCATGTTCATAACCTTGCTCTGATAGCTCTATTTCGATCGCTTTTATTTCCTCGATCGTTTGGTGGTAGATTTGCTCAATATTCTCGCAACTGGATAATGAACGTACTCGCAACGCTAACCCGAATAGAGGGGTTGCCGCATCCACCAACGCATTAGCATTGTGGCCACGTAGTTGAAACCAGTAATCTTGGTCACTGTCTATTTTTTCAACGTTATCATGTAGGAGGTCTTTAAAGACACTTTCGTCAGTGGCTGCCATAATCAATCTCTTATTGCCCAGAATTGAATATCAAGATCATCAAATGCGGCGGCGACATGGAACGCAAAGCCACTAGAGTTCGTGAGCATCGACCACGCCGCACTCTCTTTGTCCAATTGGTAGTAGGTATAGCCGGCATGGTAAGGCAACTGGCGAGGCGCAACAGGTAGCGAAATCAGCGGAATACCAGGCAGTTGAAGTGAAATAAGCTCGCGAATTTTCTCAACCGAAGAGACTTTGGTTTGCTGAGTGAACAATCGCCGTAACTCATCCAATGGCATACGTGCTTTAACTGCAACGATAAACTCTGCCGACTCCATCAATTGCGGGTCTTGAACCGGCGCAACCATCAGGCCGTAGTTGCGCTTATCTAGCTGAATAGAGACGGCTCGAGGCTCCAGCACCACACTGAGGCTCTGGCGCAAATAGCGGATAACAGGCCAAAATGCATCACCCGGCATATCGTGGTTATAAGCTGGCATTGACGGTGCCAGACGGCTTTCATCCGTGAACGTTGCTAACTCACCACAAATTGACGACAAGCATTCATACAAACGTTCTGGGTGCAGACTGCCTAAAGAGGCAAGGTGCTTCATCTGCGGATACAGACGGTTCAACGAATGTAAAAGCATAAAATCAGAGACATCAGCCACACCGCCCTGAGAAGGAGAACTAATACGTTGAGCGATATTTTTTGCGCGCTCTTGCATCAAACCAGACATTTCATTGATAAAACGGTGCAAGGTCGCATTACCAGCAACATTGAAATGGCACGGAATAAAATTAGCATCAAGGACAACACTACCGTCAGGTCGCTTTTCTGAAATCCGCGCAATAGGAATAGAGGCATAGGCACTGCGATCCTCTTTTTCTAGCATCAATTGCAACTGAACCGGTGATACATCAAGCGTGGTTGTGTCACCTTGCACACTCTGTACATCTCGCACATCGATACGACGGCTTTCATAGCGCCCTGACCCTTTTTCATCAGGCCAGTTCACTTCCATAATCGATTCACTGCGTAACGGTATAGCAAGGTAAATCAACTGATTTGAAAGCGATCCGTCTTCGATTTCTAACGCTTCAGGCATTACGTCTTCTTGTGGGATACGAAACGCCGTTCCATCTGGCATGACACCGACTGCTCGCTCGATGGCAATACGTCCAAACGCTAGATATTCCGGATTTAGTGACAGCTCAGCAATGCCATATAAATATTTACTGACGGACGTTAACCGCTCTTCCAATAAATACTCACTGTAGCGCTGATGCTGCTGGAAATGCTGAGGCTTAATAAAGAGCCCTTCGCTCCATATCACGCGATTACGTGCAAACATTACCTTTATTCTACCTTTTCTAATTTCACGTCATAATCTTGAAATAGCATCAACAAATGATACTTGCGGCCTTTGTTCAGCACTTTGACAGCTTTTTTCCATTCCCCGAGATTAGGTTCGGCAAAATGTGCCATCACACCGATATAATTTGTGTCTTCGTCGATCTCAAACGCATTGACAAATTTGAATTGCCCTGGGGTCAGAACATAGTCGTAGTTATTAATAAAGTTACTACTCAATGCACCTTCATAGTCAGTACGCAATTGATCAAATCCCGCAGACATGAACATCGAATCATCTTCGAGTTCAAAGACTTGTACCTCGATAGGTGCTGGGTCTCCTGCTATATTCGGATTTACACCACTGTCACTGACTAAACTAAACGTCGCAGTCGTGGGTTGTTCTTCAGGCTTGTATTCATCTGAAGAACTACAGGCTGTCAATAGTATGATTGCGCAAAGCACACCTAACTTTTTAAGCATGATTAGCCCTCCTGTTGTTTTTCGCGAATACGTTTGTCATAGACCTGCTCAAATATTTCCCAAAAGAGTTTAGCGAAGCCTTGTTGACGGTTAGATGTAAGCTCTTTGTAATAATTACAATACATTTCCCACGCCCAAGCCGACTCACCATCTTCATGTGCGTCCGTATTGCGTCGACAATGTTGAAAACGACGTAACAGCACTTCCGGTGAAAACGCGTTTAATATTTGATCTAATGCTTCTGAAATCGCATCCTGCGTTGCTTCATTATGATCTCTTACATTTTTTAAGCTCTCAGCAATGGCTGCAGGCGCAGACAAATGAACTAAGCTTTTATCCGCGTCATACATAGTGCGAACCGTATCTTGGTAAGAAAGACCAAGACGTAACGGGTTGTCTTCAATAGGTTGAAGATTACGGTTCATCGTTCCAAATCGTCCTTCTGCAGCTTGTTCGTGCAGTGCTAGCAAGCCTTTTAAACACGCTTGTAACGATTGACCCATTTCTTGTGACAGGAAATGCATCCGTTGAACATCTTGTTCATTCGTTATACGAACACCAAGCCCTTCTAGCATTGGACCCGTTAATAAGTGTTGCCCGTGTTCACCATGGTTATTTGACGGCGTAGGCGATGATTCATTTTGCAAACTCTTGGCCACTTCTTGCTCGAGAAGTCCTAGCTCTTTTTCGTCCATTGGCTTCATCTCATTTTCTATCGGCTTGGAAGGAGTATGTGATGCCATATTCGCTGGCTGTGCATCCAATACTTGTTGATCTGACTTGTTACTGGTGGCCTGGTTTTTTTTCTGACCGAATCCAAAAATACGCTTCAATCGCACAGAGGCAGACATGACATCTTCGCTGTCGGCCTGAGGCGTAAACGAAGGTTGCTTTTCAACCAAGTTTTTCTTTGAAATCAGATGACCCGTTTCACTGATCTGCTCGGCTGGTTCACCATCCAATAACCAGTTTGATCCTTGGATATGTGTCGATGCCTCTAGCTCGGCCAAGGGATCAATAGGCGCTGATACATCTTCAAGCTCGGGCTCGTCATCGACTGGTTCATGACCATTCGCTAACAAATCTGTGTGGTTAGAATCAAAAAGCGTATCAATATGTCCAGCGTCAACCTCTTCGTTTTTTCCGGTTAACACGCGTATCTCATATGGGCCAATTTGCATTTCATCTTTATGTGCTAAACGTGCTAATTGCCCTTTACCAAGCGGCATATCGGTACCGTTAACAAAGGTCTGTCCACACTCATCACGCACACAAAAAGCACCATCCACCATTAAGATCTCACAATGCAAATCATGTACGCGTCCTAAACGATCTTTTAATCGCCAATGCACGGCGGGCGATGCGCCAATGGTGCCACCAGATTCCACAAAACGAATCTGTGCCGACAAACCAGATTCTAAGGTTTGCGCGTTTGCGACTACGAGTGTTATGCCGTTTTGATGTTGTGAGACCATCGTTATTGCCTTACCTGAATTAATACACGCTTATCTTGCAGCTCTTCGCCAAGGAAAGATGTCCATCCCAGCGCTATGTGTTGCCCCAGCTGAAGAGCAGGTGTTTCTTCATCTGTCATCGACAACTCCAAATCAAATGCCATCTGCTCACGCAGAATAAATTCAACTAACTTACACAAAGGCTGATACTCTTTACCGACCGGTAAAAAATCATTAAAACGCTCTCGTGTCAGATCTTTGATACAAATAACGAACTTTCCATTGCAATCAAAAACCGACTCTCCAATCACAGTGTCTTCACCAAGGCGACCATTCATACAGCCAAGAGACATCTGTTGCTCTTTCGCAATCTTTACCTTGCGCGTTACCCATTGGCGGATCTCTACATGTTCAAGATCAAAACAGTGCGCGATGATGCCAGCAACCACTGTCGGTGATCGGCTTCGCCCCGCTAACGTCCCGGCATAAGCCAACATTTTGCACCAGTTTATCGGGGTGTCCCCTCTTAACTGGGGATCACCCAGCCCAACAAGCGCGAATAACTGTGCCGAAAACTGATCTTCCGCACCTGGCTGAAACCTGACGTAATAGCGGTATTTGCGCCATATGCGATAGACCAATGCGATCAATCGGTTATTAAAAAAGTCCAAGAAGGGTCTTTTAATTCCTCCTGGCTCTTCATGTAGCAGTTGCTCTGTAATGAATGCCGGCAGTGGCGATTGTGAGCCCGCAAGTCCTAAAAAGTTCGTTAGCATCACTGTGTGATCATTCACTTGATCCAGCGATGCTATATCTGATGCAGCAAACCCAAGACTCGGATTTGCACTAAACACTAACTGGCACTCGCGTTCCCATTCTTCTTCCTCTGGGTTAAGCCCTTTATGCTTTTGCAAAAGCTCAACTAATTGGAAGAAGCTATACACTCGCGCATCTTTTACGAGATCAGCGGTACTCATTTCTGTTTCTTCTAAATGAGTGGTTGCTTCCCGACTCTCGTCTGCCATGTATAGCTCTCATTATTCGTTGTGTTGATGACGGTGAGCTCATGAAAAGAATTAATGCTCGCATACAACGAGAAAAAGTGGCTGAGTACCGTTCCAAATAAATATAAATCGCCTTCAGAACCAAACCCGTCTTGATTAAGATAAATCGTCGACTGTAAGCCACGGACAGGCATTCCTCTCAATAGCTTATCCATTGGCTTTGATTGAATGTCTTCAATCGCGTTTAGCCGCTTCTTACCTACTCGCTCTGCTTGACGATCGACAAGCGCACGGAAGTCATACGCTGTTAATACACAGCTAAGTGCATCTTTGGATAACAATGACAAATAATTGAGCGATAAATTAGAAATCAACATCCATAATAAACTGCCATCTAACACAGGACGAAGTGCTTGAGTTGGAATGGTGATATTCTCGAATTCTGCAAATGGTGGTGAGCTATCCGTTGGACACGATATATCACCGACGCCTAACTCCAAAGGTAACTGTCTATTCGTACAAGTCAGCTTAATCGAAACAGCTTCATCGACGTCCACGGATGTCGATTCGTCCCCTCGAATGAAAGAGATAAAAGAATCGAATCCATCACCACGAATACTGTCTTTGACACGCGCTCGGTAATAGAGTGTCTCGCGGTTACGCACGCGCTCAACTTCATGCTGGAAGCTTTCAAATGGCGTATAAGTCCGCTTTTGACCGCGAACAGGCTGGCCATCAATAATCTTGTCTTGTCGCCCAGTGACACTATCAATACTAAACACTTCATAGTGAGCCGGTTTATTACTCGACGGGATCACCTTGTACTCAGTGTTTTTTCCCGTTAAATCAATAGGGTCTGCATCATGATTGAATAAGTTAATAATGGGTGTACAGTAAAGCTGAAAACTTTCAGGTCTGACTCTGACATCCGATGGCAAGGTTTTAGAGAGATGCAGCTGCACCGTAAACTGTCCATATACATTACTCGGTATGGCTTTATCTAATCCCCCGATGTCAACAAAGTGAAACGCCTCTGGAAATGACAAATACTCCTGCAGCACACGATAACCATCATAAACATTTTGCGGATATGGCAATAAAGCATCGCCGGCGTTAAATCCAACAGATGAAAACGCATCACGTGGTAACGAAAATGCTGTTCCATCAACATGCACAGTTACCTTCTCTAGATGATGACTCAACCACAGATAGAGCATTTGCGCGCTATATTTGTCTCCGCCAATATAAAAGCGCAGTTTATTAATGTTGGCATCTCGTACCGACATATCACCACTGAGCGTCATCTGTAGCTGTATTATCGTCGCCTCGCGCGTATGTTCAGCATGAACGCTGGAGCAAGAAAGCGGGTAAAGATCAACGTCACGGCAAGTTTGAAAGCGACACTGAGTTTCCATGGCAGACTTACTATCAAGCTCAGTCCCTTTCACCACAGTTTGCTTTTCACTGAGACTTTCTTCTGGTTTGAATTGCGCAATACACATGCTAGGGACTGGCCGTAAATAATTGGGCCAAAGCATATTAATGATTGAGTGAGTTAACTCTGGAAAGTCATCATCCACTTTTTCGCGCAACTTGCCCGTTAAGAACGCAAATCCCTCTAGTAACCGCTCTACATCAGGATCGGTGTGTCGACCGTGTAAGAAGCGAGCCAGTTGGGGATGCAGTTCAGTAAAAGCTTTACCTTGCTCTTTCAAGAACGCGAGTTCTTCTCGAAAATACTTGTCTTTCGTCATGCGATTTACAACACCCGATATTGGCGGTTCTGGTCTAAAAACAAGCTAAGTTGAACTTTCTCGTGCAGCGCTTCACTGTTGACGGTAGCAACAATATTGAACCGCAACATTAACGGTGAATGCGGATCAAAGTCTGATGTCACCAGGATATTTGTTAGCCGCGGTTCATATCTCTCTAAACAGTCTTTGATCGCGAGTTTCACTCTGAGCGATAAGTCTAAGCTTTCGAGTGTCGCATCGTTGAAATCAATCAGACCGAGTTCAGGAGAGCTTTGCGCCCCGCCAATACGTGTATTCAGCACATTGGCAATATTGCGTTTGATCGATCTCACCACGTCTGGGCTACTCGGCCCCTGAGTGACAGATACAGGTTTAGCGCCGGCTTCAAGACGCTCCAAGAAGCCGACACCAAATGCACTGTCTTCTAGCGCAACGTATGCCATGATTACTGATCAAGCCTACCAACAAGAGACAGTTCAAAGTTCGCGCCCATATATTTGAAATGAGGACGAACGGCCAAAGACACCTGATACCAGCCAGGGTTACCCTCAACGTCAGTCACTTCAATCTTGGCAGCGCGAAGTGGTCGACGACTACGTACATCTGCTGGTGGGTTTTCTTGGTCAGCGACATATTGTTTGAGCCAAGTATTCAACTCTCGCTCCAGATCTTGACGCTCTTTCCAAGAACCAATTTGCTCTCGTTGCAGCACTTTGATGTAATGCGCCAAGCGATTAATAATCATCATGTAAGGTAGCTGTGTACCGAGCTTATAATTGGTTTCCGCTTCTTTACCTTCTTTGGTGTTTGGGAACACCTTCGGTTTTTGGATTGAGTTGGCAGAGAAGAAAGCAGCGTTGTCGCTACCTTTACGCATGGTCAAGCCAATAAATCCCTCTTCGGCAAGCTCAAATTCTTTGCGGTCAGTGATCAACACTTCCGTCGGGATTTTAGATTGTAGTGCGCCCATCGATTCATAAACATGAACCGGAAGGTCTTCTACTGCACCACCGCTTTGTGGCCCAATAATATTTGGACACCAACGATATTTAGCAAAGCTATCCGTTAGACGCGTTGCAAATGCAAATGCGGTGTTCCCCCAAAGGTAGTGTTCATGAGCTTGGCTAACGTTCTCGTGATACACGAAAGATTTGATCGGATTTTCGGTTGGATCGTACGGAACACGCAACAAGAAGCGCGGTGCAGTCAGACCCAAATAGCGTGCATCTTCAGATTCACGAATTGAGCGCCACTTTGTATATTTAGGGCTTTCAAAAATAGACTTGACATCTTTAATGTTTGGCAGCTCTTCGAACGACTCAATACCAAAAAATTCAGGTCCAACACTTGAGATGAATGGCGCATGGGCCATCGCACCTAGCGCACCCATGTATTGAAGCAACTTCATATCTGGCGTAGATGGGGTGAAGGCATAGTTACCAATAATGGCACCCGTTGGCTCACCACCGAATTGACCGTAACCTGATGAGTAGACGTGCTTATAGAGACCTGATTGCGTTGTTTCAGGCGCAAACTCAAAGTCATCTAGCAACTCATCTTTGGTCACATGCAAGATGTCAACTTTGTTGTTCTCGCGAAAATCCGTCCGATCGACAAATAATTTAAGTCCACGCCATGCCGATTCCATTTCTTGGAAAGACGTGTCGTGCAATATTTCGTCCATTTGAGCACTGATCTTTTTGTCAAGCTCAACAAGCATTTGATCAACAAGTGCTTTGTTAACAGGCTCTTGGGTTTGATCGTTGCCAACGAGGTTTTCGATGAAGGCGGCGACACCTTTCTTTGCGACATCATAGCCTTCTTCGCTAGGCTCAATACGCGTTTGCGCCATTATCTCGTCAAGTAAGCCACCTTCCTTGACTTCAGGAGACTCTACGACTGATTCACTTGTAGACATGTTTCTATTTCCTAAGGCTTAAGTTACTACTGGTTTGAATCAATTACTCTTTCGGAGCGTCATCATCGCTACTGACAATACTTAGCTCAGCAAGCAACTTCTCACGGGACTCTTCAGAGTTAAGCAGCTCCTGTAAGCGATCACGGAATGCTGGAATATTGCCAAGAGGACCTTTTAATGCAACCAAGGCTTCACGAAGCTCTATTAGTTTTTTGAGCTCGGGAACTTGAGCTGCAACAGAGTCAGGCGCAAAATCATTCATTGATTTAAAAGACAGCTCAACAGGCAGTTCAGCGTCTTTATCATCAGTAAGTTGATTTTTTACAGTGGTGGAAAGATGTAAATTACTTTCACGCATTACATCTTCAAAATTGTTTTTGTCGACTGACACTGTCGCACGCTCTTCAACCGGCGTATCTTCAGTGTGACCTTTAAAATCACCAACAACCAAGGTTTTAAGTGGCAGCTCTACTTCCGCTTGCTGGTCACCCGTTGCAGGTACGTACTTGATATTTATGCGCTCTTTTGGCGCAACGCTTCCTTCTTTGGACACTTTGAACCCTCGATACCTTCACCAAAATGGCAGCACAGCCAGGAATGATCCTGCCACGCTGGACTGCGTTAACATCTTACAAACATCAATGACCTGTTGTGCTGCAATCACTGACGGTGCGCCAGCATACATAACGAAAAATTAGACATTAATTAAAAATGCATAATTTTGGAGTAATGCCTCATTTTTATTTTTTATGATCAAAAACACACGCAACGCTGACACCTTGACATTGTCATGACAATTTATATGTAAACATCATGTTAGCGAGTAAAAACTCTAAAAAACAAATAAAAAGATGTTTTCTTTATTGCGTTTAAATCATTAAAAAAACCACATATAAATAATTAAAATATAGAATTATTTTTAATGATTGTGGATCAGTGAAAGCTTCGTACCGTTAGCACATGCGCTAACATGCAACCTCATCCATCTGCCTACGCCCTCCTCCGTTAGTAACAAAATTGTGAATAAGCGCAGTTTCGCTTGCTGTTTTAACCCAAGCAGTGTGATCGTCGCAACGTGACAACGTCGGTCAAGGCAATGTGATGTGCGCTGGATCGGCTTAAGCTGATCGTTCAAATTAGCTCTCTCCCCCTCCTGATCTCCTCCTTATTGCAAGCGTTACAAGCACAAGTAAGGAGGATGTGCCTGTTGTCTATTTGAGCAACACTAGACACTCTGATCGTCACCGTCGGCGCGCGTTATCTGTTGTGCCATTGCTCGCTAGCACGACGCCCATCGTCACGCCGCTCGACGACCTCCGAATTTTTTCTTTGTGCGGAAAGTGATTATGAAAAAATTGCGTCACCTCTCTATCAGCCAACGAATCAGCCTAACGGCCTCTGCAATCGTGTTAGTCGGTCTGGGTTTGGTCAGCACCATCTCTCTTTCAACTCTGAATACCAGTCAATCAGAAATGTCATCTCAGGTGACAGAGAATGTGAAGCGGGATCAGGTGATAAAAATGCAGAACCGGGCAACGGCACTCAGTGAAGAGATTCATGCCTACATCGCTTCTCCGCTCGATACGGTGCGAACCATTGCTCAGATATATACGTCAGAAGCGGAGAAGAATAAGTCATCAAGGATCCTCGATCGTGATGATATTCCTAGGATCATGTATTCGATTTTGAAACGTCAGCCTGAGTGGCACAACATCTATACCGAGTGGCAAAAAAACGTCTTAGGGGCCGATGCCTTTTATTATGGCGACCCGACCAGTGCAGCGGATGGACGCTATGTACCGTCTGTATCGGTGGATGAAAACGGAGAAATGCGTCTTCAAGCCGCTCAAAACTTTTCAGAATCCAACCCTTGGTATCAGTGCCCGGTGAACACACAAAAAGATTGTATTACTGATCCAAGAACGGCTCAGATTAATGGTAAGACGCAAACGGTGTTCGATGTGACAACTCCCGTTTTTCGCTTTGATAAAACGGTTGCTATGGTGGGAAGTACGCTCAAGACCTCGCAAATCCAATCACTCTTGGCCAAACGTGCCGATAATGACGGGGAACTATTTGTTATCAGTCAAGATGGTCGGATTGTGGCTAGTACCGATCAGCACGTTCAACATGGCGCTGCGGTCTCAGGACTTTCCTCTCCTGCTTACCAACCACTTTCTAACCTTCTAAGCCAGAACGCAACAAACCAGTTCAAGCAAACCGATTCGCACTTTTACGTCTCGCAACCCATTGAGTTTGGCAATATGACCAAGACCTGGTCGGTGATGATTGTGACCCCTATATCTGCTGCTATGGCACCGGTGACGCAACTCAATCAAATGATGACCGAGGCCGAGACGCATATCCAAAACACCATCTATCTGGTAAGTGGTATCGTGCTGATTTTGGCGTTTATCATCATTCAAGTCGTCATCAAACGCCAATTGGCGCCGTTAACCAGTGTTGATCACTCCATTCAGGCGATTGCGCAAGGCGGTGGGGATTTAACTCAGCGTTTATCCGTCACGGGTAAAACCGAGATTGATAGTATCAAACAGTCAGTCAATCAGATGCTGGATGCGCTACAGTCGATGGTTGGCCAAATTCAGCAAGCAGGTGGACGCTTATCGGATACCTCAACGACGGCTAACCATGCGATCACCGATGCGCATCAAGCGCTGTCTGAAAATACGGAGACCTTGCATCAAGCGGCGACGGCCATGGAACAACTAACAGCAACGTCCAAAGATGTGGCAACCAACTCTGAAGCCTCCAAAGAGAAAAATGCCGCGGTGGTGTCGTCACTGAATCAATGTATGGATAATGTGACCAACAACGTAGCGCGCAATCAAACAGCGAACAATGATCTACAAAAAGCCAACAGTTTTGTCAGCGAAGTCAAAGCCAGTGGTAGCGATATTGCCGCACTACTCGATGATATTCGTGGCATTTCGGATCAAACGAACTTATTGGCACTCAATGCCGCGATTGAGTCTGCACGCGCCGGTGAAGCAGGCCGAGGATTTGCAGTGGTGGCGGATGAGGTGCGTGCCTTAGCTCAGCACTCACAAAAGTCTGTCGATCAAATCGTATCGACGCTTGAAACATTCAACCAACTATTGACGGATATTGAAGCGGTTATCCAGCAAGGTGAGCGCGGTGCCGCAGAGGGTTATCAAGCGAGTGTCTCCGTTCAGCAGACCTTAAACGAGATTGTTGATTTGGTACACCAGCTCGGCGATATCAATTATCAAACCGCAGGGGCAGCCGAGGAGCAAAGTGCCGTTTCTCAGCAAGTGGCCGAAAATATCCAAGCCCTTTCACAACGTATAGAGCAAACCTTATCGCTCAGTGAGCAAGCACAAGGCGCAAACCATACGCTGAACCAAGAAGCCACCACCATCCGTCAGCTGGTCGAGACGTTCAAAGTCTAATCCGGCGCACTCTCTTGATCGCAAAAAGGGCACCATTTGCAGGTGCCCTTTTTATTTGCTGTCTAGAATCGCTATGTGATGAAACGTCACTGCAAAGCTCGATTACTGCCGATCTAACTGTGCTTTCATCGCTTCACGAAAGACTTGATCAGCGTCGGCAATACCCAATTGCTCAGCATCACGCAGCAATCCCATTGCTTTGTCGACATCGTTGTCTGCAATCGCGGTTCGAATAGCCTGATGATAAAAATTCACGCTTTCTTGTTGCGGACGTTCAGTGTTGGAGAGCACTGGCAGCACAGTAGACGGATCATCAGTACGTGCTCCCAAGGCGGTTGCCTCAATTGAAAGCTTCCCGGTTAAAGCGCGCGGAACTTGAATATCGCCTACCTCTGGAAAGTAATTCCCTCTTCCCTCTGCGTCTAGTTTCGCTGGATGACTGACCGCCACCGTTTCATTAAGTTTATCTTTATCAGTAAAAACAACCAAGTAGAGCGCACTGTCACCTATTTGTGGATGGACTTTAATATTACCTTGCAAACGGTTTCCATCAGCTAGACGGGGCTTTAGATAAACCAAACCTTGATCATCAAGCTCAGCACGAATATCGCCAGACTGATTAATCACTTTGGCACTTGGGACAAAAACACTATCGTTTATTTCTGTCTCGATATTGACATCCAATCCATTTTTTACCATGGGTAATTCAAAAATAACGCCAGGGCTATCAATGCTATGGATATCGAGCGTTTGTGTTTGCGCGGTCACCGCTAACTTGATCTCTTGATCCATTTCTAACGGCAGTTTTTTCGCTTGTTGAATCTGCGTCACTGCCTTTCCTTTAGGTGCAACCTGATATTGGTCATCAACGCTCGTCGAGCACCCATTAAGTAATAATAACCCAGAAATAAGTAACACTTTCTTATTCATATAAAACACCTAAAAAAATAGCCGACAATTGTCGGCTATGAAAAAAAGACAGTTTAAAAAAGGCTTACCACCAAGCTTCCAATTGCACACCAGTTACGAACTCTGAGTCACCTTTGTCACCAAACGTATCTCCCTCTTCATCCGTTATATACGTACCGTAGAAGCGAATCTCAGGACGCGACCAGAAGCTGTCACCCATTGCCCATGCTTGAGCTAAAGTAAACTTGTGGCCTCCTTGGTCTGCTCCTTGATTTTCGCCATCAAAGAAGCCGACCTCACCGATGGTGCGCATCGTATCGTTCCACTTATAAACAGGGCGCACGACTGCAGTGAACATATCAGAGTCACCCTCACCATCGGTCAAATCCGAGCCATTATGATAAGAAAGCTGATGTCCGAGTTCCATTGACGACCCAATATTCATCACACCCCAGTTGATAATACGATAGCCTTGCGCATCGTTTTTATCGTCTGAACCACGGTTGTACCACGCACCAGAGCCAAAACCAGCAATCTGATCACCGTATCCTGCAGAGCCATATTGCAGTATTGTTTGGTTGAAGCCGTTATCCATATTCTGATGCACAATACCGGTTAGCATAATGCCATCATCAGCTACTTCCGTTTGATCATCTTTTTCTGTCGCAAAGTTATAGGCAGTAGCGAGCTCAAGGCTAGCGTCTTCCCACAAGCCAATATTGGCTAAACGTGCATCAAAAATATAGCCTGAAGACTGATCATTTTCTCCATCTTGAACAAAAGCTAAGGAAAGTTTTTGGTCGCCCAATGAAATATTTTCGATACCACCACCGGTACCTGACGTATTCAAGAAATAGAAGTCAGTAATGTGGATGTCTTTACGTTGATAATAACGCTTACCCGCCCAGATAACGGCTTCAGGGTCAGATGCAATCACCCCTTTGGCTTGGACATTAAATTGCGCGACATTAATCTCGCTATCTTCCCAACCACTTTGACCTTTATCACTAGAGGCAATCATCGATTCCAGCTTCCATGATTGCTCTCCGGTTTGAAGCTCCTCTGAAAAGCCGAACTCGTAATAGTTGTCGTCTTCATTACCCAAACGACCAACTTTATTCTTTTCAAAAGCACTATCACCCGCGCCATTGCCACCGATAGCAGCACCAGCACGTGCATAGCCATTAAAGTCGACAGCGAATGCTGAGGTGGCAGTGACAGCAGTCGCGACAGCTGCGGCAATTAAACTTACTTTTCTCATACCTTACTCCATAATGGGCCTTTTTTACGTGTCTCTTCACACCGGCAGTGGATAGTGGAAAAAGACAAAGTGTCCAAGGCTTAGCTTTCTTCGTTATCCTGGAATTATCCTATCCCTGAGCGGTCATTTTGGCGTCATCCGGCCGTGCGATTTTAGGGGGAGGAGGAGAAAGGATGAGTGAGAGCCAATTATCTAAACTTGTCGAGCTGAGTCACTGAAAGAGGGCGTAATTGGTAATTATTTTTCGCTAAACAGGCCTACAAAACGTCGACATGATCACTATTAATAGATTTATTTTTAAAGGCATGAAACTTAATTACATACTGGGCAATCATCATAAATGTGACATCAGATTGAATTGTTTATGATTAAAAGCTCTAATGGCAGCGAGTCTAATTTAATGGTGTTATTTATGTCGATTTGTTTTCCTGCTCCTTATTCATTAGGGGCTCAGTTATACGGGTCAGGTTGTCGATTTACTTTGTACGCACCAGACCAGGACTGCGTGCATTTATTGTTGTGGCATCAAGGGCACCAACCTCAGCGGCTCGCCATGCGCGAATACAAGCGTGGTTATTGGACAAAAGATGTCGCTGATGTGGTTGCAGGACAAGATTACAGTTTTGAAATCTCACATAATGGCCAAACATGGTGCGTAGCCGATCCGTATGCGCAAGCGGTGACTGGCCCTTTAAGCTATCAGCCTCCTTATACATCATCGCAAAGTACATTACTGGCGCGCTGCCAAGTTGTGGATCATGCGCCATTTGATTGGCAAGGCGTGTCATCCCCTCAGCGTCCAATGTGCGACACTGTGATTTTTGAAACTCACGTTAAAGGGCTGACTCAGCAGCACCCGGATGTGGAGCCGACGGAAAAAGGGCGTTACTTGGGTTTAATCTCACCAGCGATGTTGGCGTTTTACCAACAACATCACATTAATTGCCTGCAACTGCTTCCTATCACCGCCTGCTTACCCGAGCCGCATTTACTCAGCCAGCAAAAAACCAATTATTGGGGCTACAACCCTTATGTTTGGATGGCCCCGGATCCGCGTTATGCCGAAAAGGACGCGGTTAATGAGTTGAAAACAGCAATACGCGAGCTACATCGTCACGATATTGAGGTGATTTTAGACGTGGTATTTAATCATACCGCGGAAGGTGGCGACGGTGGACCCATACTGCATTTTAAAGCGATCGACCAGGCAATGTATCTCCAGGATAACCAACAGCTGCGCAATTATACCGGTTGTGGCAATACCCTTGATTTACACCACCCTGCCTCGCTAAAACTGGTGCTCGACACCTTGCGTATGTGGGTCACCCACTATCACGTGGATGGGTTTCGATTCGATCTCGCCGCCACTATGGGGCGAGACGGCGAGGCTTTTCATCCACACAGTGCCTTTTTCCACGCTATTGCCCAAGACCCCATCCTTTCTACCGTCAAACTGATTGCTGAACCTTGGGATATTGGCCCCAATGGTTACCAGTTAGGCCAGTTCCCAGCAAATTGGGCCGAGTGTAACGATAAAATCCGCGATACCACCCGCAGTGTATGGCGTGGCGATCCAGGCAAGTTACAAGATTTTGCTACTCGCCTTATGGGATCGCGTGACTTTTTTAGTGCCAGCCACTGGCCCGATCATTTGCCGATTAACTATGTCACCTATCATGACGGTTTTACCCTGCAAGATATGGTCAGTTACGCCAAACGACATAACCACGCGAACGGTGAGAATAACCGAGATGGTCACGGTGACAACCGCTCTGCGAACTATGGCATCGAAGGATCGACAGACGATCCCACCATCATGGCTGTTAGGGAGCAGCAAAAGCGTAATATGATCGCGAGTATTTTGTTCTCATTGGGCACCCCGCATATTCTGACCGCGGATCTCATCAGTCACTCGCAACAAGGCAATAACAATGCTTACTGCCAAGATAACCCCACGAGTTGGCTAAACTGGCAAACGCAGGATCACGCTTGGTCAAATTGGTTTGCTACCATGATTGCGCGTCGCAATGCTATTGTGCCGCGCTTTATTGATGCATTGAGTGGCACACAGCGCCATTTAAATCAGATTGCGTGGCGACATTCGAATGGCGATCCGATTCAAGATCACCAATGGCCAAACCTGCAAGCGCTCAGCTGTCAGATCACGCTCGGCGCGCATCACTCTAACGCGGGTCAATCCATGCTTATAGCCATTAATAGCAGCGACACCGCACACACTCTGCGGCTACCCAACCATAATCCGTGGCTTATAGTCTGTGATACGGCGACCGATGAAACGACTGTCACTGCGCCAGAAGCATTCCAACGCTTGGCAGCAAAGAGCTTTTTAGTCTGTATTGACGGTGATTGGCTGTAGCACAATATCCTCGACAGTAAAAAGGCAGCTGTTATCAGCTGCCTTTTACGTGGTTCTTAACAATCAATGGTGGGTTGAGGGTTACCCTTTCACGCCACCTGCGGTCAAACCACCCACTAACCAACGTTGCGCTAGCAAGAAGACACCGGTAATCGGTACAGCTGACAGCACGGCTGCCGCCGCGAAGTCGCCCCACAGGTAATTTTGCGGATACAAGTACTGCTGCATCCCTACCGCCAAGGTATAAGAGTCGACATCCGATAACAGAATCGAAGCCACCGGTACCTCACCCACGGCCATAATAAATGCCAGAATAAAGACCACCGCCAAGATTGGTACTGAGAGCGGAAGTAGTACCAGCCTAAAGGCTTGCCATGGCGTGGCCCCATCCAAAGCCGCAGCCTCTTCGAGGGAGCCGTCAATGCTTTCAAAGTACCCTTTAATGGTCCAGACGTGCAACGCAATCCCGCCTAAATAGGCAAAGATCAAGCCGCCATGAGTGTTGAGCCCTAAAAATGGAATGTACTGACCTAACTTATCAAACAAGGCGTAGATAGCCACCAATGCCAGCACTGCCGGGAACATTTGGAAGATCATCATTGCATCGAGGATAGTCTGCTTACCTTTAAACCGCATACGGGCAAAGGCGTATGCCGAGGTGGTAGACAGCACTACAATAAATAACGAAGTAATGCCTGCAACCTTCACCGAGTTCCATAGCCACAATAGGACGGGGAATGGTGGAGGAGTGACTGTGCCATCCGGGTTAGTCACCGAGAAACCCAGTGCTAACTTCCAGTGCTCCAGTGACGGATTTTTCGGGATCAAACTCCCGGTAGCGAAATTACCCTCACGGAAGGAAATCGCAATAATCATTAACAGCGGGAATAAAATCAGCGCCAAAAATAAGCACAGGCCAATATGGGTTGCCCAGACGCGATATTTTAAGGATTTACCTTGTACCATTGCCATATTAAATATCCTTACTGCGTGTTTTTATGTGCCAAGCGCAGATTCACTAGAGCTAAAGCGCCAACTAAAATGAAAATCAGCGTCGCAATCGCACTCGCCAAACCAAAATCCTGACCGCCACTGCCTTCAAACGCAATTCGGTAGGTGTAACTGACCAGCAAGTCGGTATAACCGGCCGGTTCAGATGTACCAATTCGACTCGGTCCACCCTCTGTCAGCAACATAATCATCACAAAGTTATTGAAGTTAAACGCAAAGGCTGCAATCAGCAGAGGCGTGAGAGGCTTGATCATCATCGGCAATGTGATGCGGGTAAAGTTTTGGATGAAATTCGCACCGTCAATGGCTGATGCCTCATAGAGATCATCCGGAATGGCCTTAAGCAAGCCCATACAAAGAATCATCATATAAGGAAAGCCCAGCCAAGTATTGACCGTTACCACCATACTTCTGGCCATTACAGGGTCTGAGAACCAATTAGGACTGATCCCAAACAGAGCCTCTAATACCATATTTATTTCACCGAAGCTTTGATTATATAAACCGCGGAAAATCAAAATCGAAATGAACGCTGGCACCGCATAAGGCAGAATAAGGAGTAGACGATAAATAGACTTACCCTTCAACTCTTCCCACTGAACAAGGCTGGCAAGAATCAAACCAATAAATAGGGAAAAAGCGACAGATAATACCGAAAAGACAATCGTCCAAATAAAGATGCCAATAAAGGGCTCTTTAATTCCATCATCCGTCCATACGCGTTCGAAATTATCGGTACCAATTTGAACAACATATCCAGGTGAAACAGTATCGCCAACAAATTCGCCGGCATCGTTAACCGCTTGGTAATAACCGATCTCATCATTTGGCTTGAGTGTTTCACCGGTTTGGTTATTGATCAGTGTACGACCATCATCTTGCAGGCTGTAAAGCGGTTGAATGGCAGCAAACTTCCTTAAACCGCTCATCCGAATGATTTGATCATCGCTGCGTTTAAGTTCGAGAGCGCTGAGTGCGTCTCGATTTTGGATCACCGCTCGTAATGTCGCTTTTTCGCCCGAGATACTGTCGACTGGCGTTAACGCCAGTGTTTGGGCTGGAAGGGCTGCAAAGTCAAACGGTTTGGTGGCGTAGCGAGCCTCCGGCATCTCCACCACAAGACGCGCGCCTTTATCCGTTTGGTAAAGAGAAAACGGATAGCTATCACCACCTTGGAAGGTTCGCTCTAGCAATACCGACTGAGCGCGTTCGAAAGATAACTGGTTGGAGGCACTATAATTGGTAAGTGAAAGCCCCACGGTGTATACCAATGGGAAAATGATGAAAAGAATCATTCCCGCGATACCTGGATAAATGTATCGGTGGGCATATGTCTTTTTACTACCAAAAATGTACAGAGCTAACGCGGTTAACACCACGGTTAACAGGGCAAAAGCAGTTTCACCACGCGAATACATTAAAACGGTGGCATAACCGTTAATAATAGCCACAGAGGCCAACAGCGCCCATTTGATGAACGCTTTTGTGCTGCTGGGCAAAGAAGAGCCTGACGTTGTCATAGCTTGAGAACCTTGGACTGACTGCATAAGGAACGCTACTCACTTAATTCTGAAGTGTGCAGGGAGGACGCATCCCCCCTGCAGATAGAGCTTATTTAACCATCTGTTTTTCTGCGTCGTTAAGAGCAGCTTCAACGCTTTGACGGTCATCAACCACGTTGATAATTGCGTTTTTGGCTGCCGCCCAGAACGCGTTCATTTGCGGAATGTTTGGCATTACCTCGCCATGCTTAGCGTTTTCCATCGTTGCCGCAATGCGCGGATCTTTAGCAAGTTCAGCTTGATAAGCATTTAACGCCACCGCACCCAGAGGCTTATCCGCATTCACGGTTGATAGGCCTTCATTGGTCAGCAAATAGTTTTCAAGAAACTCGACGGCGAGTGCCTTGTTTGGCGACGCGGTGCTAATACCGGCACTTAACACGCCAACAAAGGGCTTAGAGGCTTCACCTTGGAAAGTTGGTAAGGTAGCCACACCATAATTAATGCCTGACTTCTCAACGTTCCCCCACGACCATGGGCCATTGATGGTCATCGCTGTGTCACCCTTGTTAAACGCAGCTTCAGAAACGGAATAATCCATATCAGAAGAAATCACGCCATCTTTGACCATCTGCTTCATGAAGTTCAGTGCATCGTGAACCCCTTTATTATTGATGCCCGCATCTTTGACATCATAACCCGTTGCGGTTTGTTTAAACGCATAGCCGCCATCAGCCGCCATTAGTGGCCAAGTAAAGTAGGGTTCTTTTAAGTTCCACATGATGGCCGATTTGCCTTGCTCTTTGAGCTTGGCATCTATCGCAACCACGTCTTGCCACGTTTCTGGCGGGTTAGGGACGAGATCTTTGTTGTAGATAAGAGACAGTGACTCCACGGCCACCGGATAACCGACGTATTTGCCTTTGTATTTGACCGCATCCCAAGCAAAATCGACCATGCCGTCTTTTAAACGATCCGACGGACGGATTTCTGTCAATAAGCCTGACTCGGCATAGCCACCGAAACGGTCATGCGCCCAAAAAACGATATCTGGGCCATCACCCGTTGATGCGGTTTGCGGGAACTTGTCTTGCAGGCCATCAGGGTGAACCACGGTTACAGGAATGCCCGTGTCTTGTTCAAAACGGTCACCCACTTCGGCAAGGCCGTTATAACCTTTGTCACCATTAATCCAAATGGTCAGCTGGCCTTCTTCGATATTCGCATTTGCACCAAATGAGCCAAGTGCAATCAGGGTACCGAGGGCAACAGCGCTAAGTGATTTATTCATCTTTCTATCCTTCTTCTACTGAGGTGTAGCACGATTCCATGGAGGATGAGCTGTGTTTCAGGCTCTATCATGGGTAATTCCTCTTCATTCCTCATCATCCTGGTCTCTACGCCCTACACCGCTGCGAGCGAATTCGTGATCCATATCGCTCGTCACTAATGATGCGGCTCACAAAAATAAACTGAACGTGATCAAGTTCAACTAATTAGCTCAGATTTTTGTGAAGTACGCCCTCAAATTATTTTAGGTAGGAGAAAATCCTCCTCCCCGCCTACTCCCCCTGTAATAATTGATGATAGGAGGATGCAGGGCTAGCGCAGATAAGACACACTGAGTCTCATCAAAAAAAGCATGAGTGGTATTTTTCCCTAGTGTGGTTAATTAATCATCAACGAACGTTAAACAAAAGCGGTAACGCTTATAACGACCCACATTGATAACATAACCACGTATCATGCAAATTGAGCCGAATTAATGAAAAGCGATTGAGGGCGAGCGACATGGCAAGTGTCACGTTTAAAAACGTTTGTAAAGCGTATGACAACGATGTAATGATTTCTAAAAACGTTGACCTAGAGATTAAAGATGGCGAATTTGTCGTCTTTGTCGGTCCTTCTGGTTGCGGTAAATCCACCTTATTGCGCTGCGTTGCCGGGTTGGAAGATATTACGTCGGGCGACCTTTACATTGATGATCAGCGAGTAAATGATATTGAGCCATCTAAGCGTGGCGTCGGCATGGTGTTCCAATCCTATGCCCTTTATCCCCACTTAAACCTCTACGATAATATGTCATTTGGTTTAAAGCTGGCAAAAGCCAATAAGGCTGAGGTAGATAAACGCGTGCATCAAGCGGCGGAGATTTTGCAACTTGGTCACTTATTAGATAGACAACCAAAATCCCTGTCGGGCGGCCAACGTCAGCGCGTCGCCATTGGCCGTACCCTGGTGTCTCAACCACAGGTTTTTCTACTTGATGAACCCTTATCGAATCTCGATGCGGGGTTACGGGTGCAGATGCGTGCACAAATCACCAAGTTACAACGTCAGCTTGGCTGTACCATGATTTATGTCACACACGATCAGATCGAAGCGATGACCATGGCCGATAAAATTGTGGTGCTAGATGAGGGCCGTGTCGCGCAAGTGGGCAAACCGCTTGAGCTATACCACTACCCACAAAATCGCTTTGTGGCCTCGTTTATTGGCTCACCAAAAATGAATTTCATGAGCGTATTCATCGCAGATGTTGAGCCGACTCGGGTCAAAGTGCAGCTAAGTGAGGGGGCTAGTTTCTGGATACCGGTCGATGGCAAAACCGTCACCCGCGGTGATCGTATGTCGCTAGGGATTCGCCCAGAGCATTTAATCGCCGCCAAAGACGGTGATGCCAAAATCGAAGGGGAAGCGACCATCGTTGAGAAGTTGGGTAACGAGACGCAAATTTATCTCAACCTAGAAAGTGCCGATGCGGATGTGATCTATCGCCAACTCGATACCGTTGAGATTGAGCCCGGCGAGAAGTATGCGATTGGTATTCCCGCTCACCGCTGTCACTTATTCCACAGCGACGGCCGCGCGTGCAAGCGTCTACACCGTGAAAACGGCGTGACCTTCATTGACGAAGAAGATGCGGCATAAAATGGCGCCTTAAAGATAATGATTAGGCCGCATACGCGGCCTTTTTTGATGGTTTCAACCTAGAACAAGGCGGTAAGCGGTACAGTAAACATAGCGTTGCGGTCTGCGCGAGGCGACAAATAAAAACGCACCAAGAATTAACTTGGTGCGTTCCTCGTTGGGTCGTCTAGCGTGGTTTGAAGTTGCTCACCCTTGCCAGCGATAAAAAACCGTGGCTAACGGTGGCAAATTGAGCGTCAGTGATTGGGGTTGCTCATGTGCTGATATTTTATCCGTACTCACTACTTGGTAAACCGGATAGCCACTGCCCCAAAATGCCTCATCATCGGAGTTTAATACCAGTTGGTAGTCGCCACTCATCGGTACACCTAGCTGAAGGCCATCACGTGGTACAGGCGTGAAATTACTCACCACCAGCACTCGCGAGCCATCGTCGCCCAAGCGCTCATGGGCCATGATACTGATATCTGCCGCATCTTTGACTCGCCATTCAAACCCTGTCGGATCACAATCGAGTCGATACAATGCTGGCGTCGACACATAAAGAGCATTGAGGGCTTTCACCAGAGCTTGAACACCTTGGTGGCGTTCATACTGCAACCAGTGCCACTCAAGTTGACTATCGTGATCCCACTCTGCTGTTTGACCAATTTCCGCCCCCATAAAATTCAGTTTTTTTCCGGGTTGACCATACATATAGCTCAAATAGGCGCGTAAATTAGCCGTTTGTTGCCACTCATCGCCAGGCATTTTGCCCATCAGAGAGCCTTTACCATAGACCACTTCGTCATGCGATAGCGGTAACACATAGTTCTCACTAAACGCATAAACCAATGGGAAGGTCAGCGTATCGTGATGATAGCGTCGATGCACAGGTTCTTCACGGATATAACTTAAGCTGTCATGCATCCAGCCCATATTCCATTTGAATCCGAACCCAAGCCCTCCCATATACGTGGGCGCAGACACGCCAGGAAATGTGGTGGACTCTTCGGCAATCGTCATCGCATTGGGAAAATAGTGATAAACCGACTCGTTCATCCATTTTAGTGTCGCGATCGCGTCGTAATTCTCGTTGCCACCGTCAGCGTTGGGGAGCCATTGGTCATGCTCACGCGAATAATCGAGATAGAGCATCGACGCGACGGCATCCACGCGTAGACCATCAATGTGAAATTGATCGAGCCAATACAGCGCATTATTCACCAGAAAGCGGCGCACATGATCTTTACCCATATCGTAGAGATGGCAGTGCCAATCATTATGCCAACCACGACGCGGATCAGGATCGTGATATAAAGGCGTGCCATCAAAGTACGCAAGCCCATGATCATCGGTGGGAAAATGCCCCGGCACCCAATCAAGGATCACGCCAATCCCTGCCTGATGGCATTGGTCGACAAAATACTTAAAATCATCCGGCGATCCGTAGCGGCTGGTCGGTGCAAAAAGCCCTATGGGTTGATATCCCCACGACCCATAAAAAGGGTGCTCACTGACCGGCATTAGCTCCACATGGGTATAGCCCATATCAACCAGATACGGCACTAAGCGCGCAGCAAGGTCGCGATAGCCCAGCATTTGGCCATTTTCATCATGTTGCCACGAGCCAAGATGTAACTCATAAAACGACAAGGCTTGTTGATGCTTTGCGGTTATGGGTCGTTGCTGCCACTGATGATCGTTCCATTGATAAACAGACTGATCATAAGTCAGTGACGCAAACGAGGGATAAGGCTCAGCGTACGCCCCGTAAGGATCGGCTTTATGGGGTAAACCCTGTCCATCAGGACCGGTTAAGGCGTATTTATAGCGTTGGTGTGTGCCAAGGTTGGCAATAAACCCGACCCAAAAGCCATCTTCAATGGGCGTCATCAAGGCGGTATCAGCGTGCCATTGGTTCCAATCGCCAATCACGCTGACCGATTGCGCATGAGGGGCAAAGACAATAAAACGCACGCCTTCAATAGGCTCACCCTTAACCGGCAAGGTCATAGGATGCGCACCCATGAGCTGATGCGCATAGCGAGGATTGTGCAAGGCCGCGAGATCGATGTCGTAGTGATCGGGGTGCGTATAGTATGGTGTCATCGAGGAAGAGGAATGTGACACAGAAGGCTCCTTATAGAAAAACGCTCCATCCCATGTGTGTTGGCTAGCACTAAGGATAGAGCGTGGTCGCGTGGTGATCAGGCGATCAAACGGATAGATGACTCGCGTGTAAGCGTACCCGCGAAAGATCCTTCGCCAGTTGATTTAACTCTTCGCGGCTAAACAACGTATCTAGGTTCACAGAGAGTTTACGTCGCCAGTTAGGATACTCATCAACCGTACCAGGGATATTAACTGGCTTGTCCATTTCTAACCAATCTTCAAGCTGCACACTCAACAGCGCAGATTGGCCGGCTGCGACATGCAATTGTAGTGCGCGACACAAATAGCCATCCATCGGCACATAACGCGCATCTGCCCCTACACCTTCCGGCAACATGCCATGCCAACGAACACTGTCTAAGATCCCTTGTTTCGCTTTTAAGCGATCATCAAACAACTGCTGAAGCTGTGCTTCGTCCGGATACAAGCCCAGCTCTTGACCCATTTTTAAGTCATCACAATGCCAAAATCCCCGAATGGTTGGCATATCATGAGTGGAAAGTGTTGCCATCGCTTGCTCGGTATAATGGGCCGGTGAAATAAATCCACCATCTTCCTCTGACGTTTCAAAGAAGAACACTTTATAAGAATGCACACCCGCATCGCTCAGCAACGCACCAATTTCGTCAGGCACCGTGCCTAAATCTTCACCAATCACACTGCATTGATGACGGTGTGATTCAAGTGCCAAAATAGCAAGCATGTCTTTTACTGGGTAATATAAATACGCGCCTTCGCTGGCGTTCTTGCCTTTCGGGATCCACCATAAACGCAACAGACCTAGCACATGGTCAATCCTTAATGCACCACAGTGACGCATATTGGCACGCAACAGTTCAATATACGCATGATAACCCGAAGCTTGCAGCGCTTGTGGATCAAACGGTGGTAAGCCCCAATTTTGTCCTCGCGGCCCCAACATATCGGGTGGCGCGCCAACACTGGCGTCAAGCACGAGTGGCGAGTTATCTGACCATGTTTCACTTCCCGCATCTGAAACACCCACCGCCAAGTCGCGATATAAACCGAGCGCCATGCCTTGTTCTTCGGCGATCGCTTGTGCCTCTTCGATTTGGATTTGAGCAATCCACTGTAAATACATATACAGCTGGATGTCATCATGGTGCTGTTCAATAAAAGCTTGCGTCGCCGCATTCTCATAACGACGGTACTTTTCTGGGAACACCGGCCAGCCCCACATATTCTCGTCGTCTGCGCGCAAGTGTTGATGCAATGCATCAAAGGTCGCTTGCTGTTTTAAGCTGTCACCACCTTGCTCAATAAAATCTAAGAAAGCGCGGCCACGATGCGTCTGTTGCAGCAACTCCCGCTGTTTAAACTCCTCAAACAGTAACGGCAATACCGCCATCTTCAATGCGGCAACTTCACTATAATCGACCCAATGGGTATCACGTACGGCCTGTAATCGACGTTGAAACGCGGCACTGCCGACCAGTTGCTGTGCTTTGGCGCTCAATGAAAACTCTCGCACCGCACTGACATCGATATACAAAAGATTAAGCCAGCGACGCGATGACGGGCTATAAGGACTCGCAGCTTCAGGATTGGCAGGGAAAAGCGCATGAATCGGGTTCAGACCAACAAAATCTGCCCCGCGTGACGCCAATTCACTGACCAACTGTTTGAGATCGCCAAAATCACCGATGCCCCAATTATGTGGAGTGCGTAAGGTGTAGAGCTGAATACTCGGCCCCCACATTTTTTTGTGCGCGTTCAGTTCAGGTTGTTTATAGCACTGAGAAGGCGCCATAATTAACGTCATCTGATAGGGAGATTTGCGGCGCTTTCGGTTTACAAAAAGACGGTGGTAGCCCCAAGGTAGAGCGCACGGTAAGCTAAAAACGAGCGGGCCACCCTCACTGCGTTCATCGCGAATAATTTGTGACTGAAGATAACCTTCAAAGCACTCGCCCTGTTCGGTTTCCAAACGCCAACTAAAATCACTGTCTCTGGCACTGGTGCCAAGGTAAAGCGCAATTTCAACCGGTTCGTTGTCTTGCACCACCTGTACGGGGGCAAGCACATCCGTTTTATGTTTTCTCTCCGCTGATGCCAACAACGCATCATCATGACGTGTGTCATAGCCAAGTGACGTTAATAAATCATGTAAGGTACTGTCTGGCACCGCCGCTTCTGTGCCCCAAGCACTGATATAACGGTCGGCAAGGTTCGCCATGTGTGCGACTGTCTTTAATGCAGATTCTTTCATCGCTTTCTCCGAGGGGTCTGCCCCCTTCTTTTATTGGGCAATATTGTTGTCATTATTATCAGGTGGCAAGGCGAATCCCTTGCCACCTATCAGGTTGTTAACCCGTTATATTGCAATTAGCAATTAGCGTTTGATCGCTTTTAGCTGCCAAATATTATTAACATAATCACGGATGGAACGGTCAGAGCTAAACTTACCAACCAGCGCGGTGTTAAGAATGGCTTTGCGTGCCCACTGCGACATGTCTCGATAATCACGATCAATGTCATTGTGTGCGCGGACATAATCAGCAAAGTCAGCCAAACATAAGTACGGGTCACCACTTGTCATCACGCTGTCAAAGACAGGGCGCAGCAAACCAGGCTGCCCTGGCGTGAAGGTTTCATCCAATAGGCTATCTAAAGCGGCTTTTAGAAGCGGTTGATTTTGGTACGCTGTTTCGGGTTGATAGCCTTTTTGGCGTAATTCGGTGACACCATCAACATCTAAGCCAAAGATATAGATATTATCGTCACCCACTTCTTCACGGATCTCGACGTTAGCGCCATCCATGGTCCCAATGGTCAAGGCACCGTTAAGGGCCATTTTCATATTACCCGTGCCCGACGCTTCTTTACCGGCCATTGAGATTTGCTCTGACACATCGGCGGCTGGAATGATAATTTCTGCCATGCTTACGCGGTAGTCTGGAATAAACACCACTTTAAGCTTATCGCCAACGCGTGGATCGTTATTGATCGTTTCGGCCACCTTGTTGATAGCGAAAATGATCGATTTTGCCAGTTCATAACCTGGGGCTGCTTTAGCGGCAAAAAAGACCACTCGTGGCGCCATGTCAAAGTTTGGCTCGTTCAGCAAGCGCTGATAGAGCGAAATTACATGCAATAGATTTAAGTGCTGACGCTTATATTCGTGTAGACGCTTGATCTGAACATCGAAAATCGCATCGGTGTTAAGCGTGATATCGAGGTTGGATTTTACCCAGTCAGCAAGGCGCTGTTTATTGCGCTTCTTGACCGCCATGAAGGTTTTCTGAAAATCAGCGTCGTCAGCATATTGTGCAACCTGCTCGAGTTGCTCAAGCTGTGCTGGCCACTGCTCGCCAATTTTTTCACTGATCAAGTTTGATAAATCAGGATTACAGAATTTCAACCAACGACGCGGTGTAATGCCGTTTGTCACATTTTGAATGCGACCTGGATAAAGCGCATCAAACTCAGGGAATAAATCACGTTTAACCAACTGTGAGTGCAAGGCCGCGACACCGTTGACAGCATAAGAGCCAATCACACACAGATTCGCCATGCGCACCATGCGCTCACCTTGATCATCGATCACGGATAACACTTGCTGTTTGCGCACATCACCAGGCCACTTTTGCTCCACGTCTTGTAAGAAACGATGATTGATCTCGAAAATGATCTCCATATGGCGAGGAAGAAGCTCTGCCATGAGCGATTCACTCCACGTTTCAAGCGCTTCAGGTAATAACGTGTGGTTCGTGTAAGCGAAGGTACGGCTAGCAATGGCCCACGCTTCATCCCAACCTAAGCGATAATCATCTAGCAACACACGCATCAGTTCAGGAATGGCGATCGTTGGGTGAGTATCGTTAAGCTGAATGGTTTCATACTCCGGCAACGCCGCCAACGCATGTCCGGCTTCCAAGTGACGGCGAAGAATGTCACCCACTGAGGCGGCGCTATGGAAGTACTGCTGCATTAAACGCAGCGTCTTGCCCGCATCATGATTATCGTTGGGGTAAAGGACTTTAGTCAGGTTACCCGCATCAATATCAGCTTGCTGCGCATGGGTGTACTCGCCCGCATTAAAAGCATCAAGCGCGAACGGTGTCAGTGCTCGACCTTCCCACAAACGCAATGGATAAACGGTGTTACTTTGGTAACCGACAATGGGTAAGTCCCAAGGCATTGCCTGGATTTTCAAGCTAGGCACCCATTGACGATAGGTATGCCCCGCTTCCTCAACAACCTCAACATGGCCATAAAAACCAATGGTTTGAGTCAGGTCCGGACGGACGACTTCCCAAGGGTAGCCTTCTGGCTCACGCCATGCATCAGGCGCTTCTTGCTGCGCCCCTTGATCGAAAGATTGGCGGAAAAGGCCATATTCGTAGTGTAAGCCATAGCCAACTGCTGGATATTGCTGTGCCGCGAGTGAATCCATAAAGCAAGCGGCGAGACGCCCAAGCCCACCGTTGCCGAGTGACGGGTCACGCTCTTGCTCTAATAAGTCGGTAAGACCCAGACCGAGTTCACCAACGGCCTCAGCAATCACATCGTATAAACCCATGCTAATCAGGTTGTTGCCCGTCAAACGGCCAATGAGAAATTCAAGAGATAAATAGTTAACGCTTTTTGCCTGTTTGATCGCTTGATCGTTTTCAGTCGCCACCAAGTCGCCTGTTGTGTGCTCAGCTAATGCACGCCCTAAGGCAAGGTACCAATCGCGTTGTTGAGCGGTTTCAGGTGCGTGACCTAGCTGGGTCAAGTGTTGGACCATGCTGATTTTAAACGCACTTTTATCAAAGGCATGTTGCTGTTTTGGGGTCATGTCATAACTCTCAATAATGGAATGAAACCTTGATGGCTATTCATCCTGCCCAACTCGAGAGTAACAAACATCCTCCCACTCACAGTGACGGAAAGGAGGAGATAGCAGGGCGTAGAGAGCTGTGTCACACACCAACAGTGAGCCGCCTCTCATCAATCCTAGCATCCACATACAAGCCAGTGATCAACATCACGTTATGGGACAAAAAGCATTCGAAAAGCAGCATGAAAAGTAAGAAATCACTTTTGTTATTTTTGTGCGCCAGCGCAAATTCTATATTTTCCAGGACACATAAATGTACAAAGCTATTTTAAAGGATAGCGAAAACAAAAAACTATTGTGATATAAATCACAAATATAGGGCGTAGATGCACCATTCTAGAGCAATCAACACAAGAGTGGAGAGAGATCATAGTTTGCTATCTAGGAGTCGCATAGACTCCAAGGAGGATAAAGCAGTGTCGCGCTGAGGGGCCGGCACCGTATTTGAGGTTAAGGACAGTGTGTTATGTGGATCCCATCAAAACTTACTCGACCAGGTCGGCTTTATAACGCCATATTGCGCCCTCGGGTGCTCGATATGCTACAACAAGCGCCTCACTATAAATTAGTGATGTTCCGCTCCCCCGCCGGCTATGGCAAAACAACCATGGCCGCACAATGGCTGGCTGATCAGTCCCATGTTGGCTGGTTTAGTATTGATGACAGTGACAATGATAGCTTCCGCTTTATTAACTACTTGTTACAAGCCCTGCATCAAGCCACGCAAGAAGGCTGCGCAAACACCATTAAGCTTGCTGAGAAGCGCCAATTCTCATCGCTTCGTGCACTTTTATCCGATGTGTTTGCCGAGTTAGCGAATTTTCATGCCACCAGCTATCTGGTATTGGATGATTATCAGCTTATTGATAACGAAGAAATCCATGAAGCCATGCGTTTTTTCATCAAGCACATGCCGGATAACCTCACTTTGGTCGTCACTTCACGAGCCAACCCGCCATTGGGCACCGCGAACTTGCGTGTTCGTGACTTAATGATCGAAATCGGGAACGAATTACTCGCCTTTGATAACGAAGAGACCACCCGCTTTTTTAATCAACGCGTGGCCGATGGGGTCGATGAGTCAACCGCCAATGCCTTGTGTACCTACGTTGAAGGTTGGCCGTCAGCATTGCAACTGATTGCGATTCAAGCACAGCACCAAAAGCGTACGCTCATGCAAAGCGCGGCCTCGTGTGCCAGCTTTAACCATGCCCACCTTTGGGACTATTTAGCGGAAGAAGTGTTTGATTTACTTGATACTGAAACCCGTCAGTTTTTGATGAAAGTGTCGGTATTAGAAATGTTCAACGATGAATTAGTCTATGCCTTAACGGAGCGCGGCGACGCGTTGGGGATGCTGGAGTCTCTGAACCGCTACGGTTTATTTATTTATCCACTCGAAGGCGACAACAATTGGTTCCGTTTTCACCATCTATTTGCTGAATTTCTTGCCCATGAGCGCCAGGCTCGGATCCCACAGCAGCAACAAACACTGCATCGGCAAGCGGCCTTAGCTTGGCTCAAGCTTGAATCGCCACATCAAGCATTGCGCCACTCACGTTATGGCGAGGATGATGCCCTGTTGGCAGATATTCTGAATCAATATGGTTGGCGGATGTTTAACCGTGGGGAGCTATCGACCCTCGAAGCGGCTATCAGCAAGCTAAATAACGAGTACTTGTACCAGTATCCGAGTTTAAGCCTACTTCGAGCTTGGCTTGCACAAAGCCAGCATCGCTATCATGAAGTGGGTGAGCTATTAGCAAGTGCAGAAAAAGCCTATCAAGCTCGCGAAATACCGCTCGACATTGATTATCAAGGCAATGCCAATGCGCTACTTGCACAGGTGGCAATTAATGCCAACGACCCAGAGCGGGCCATGCGCCTGGCTGAAAAAGCACTTGAGCAACTAGATAGCGCCAATTACCGTGGCCGTATTGTCGCGACATCTGTCGTTGGCGAGGTGAACCATGTGCTCGGCGAGCTCGATCGTGCCTTATCGATGATGCAACAAACGGAAAAACTCGCTCGCCAGCACCAAGTGTATCACCAGGCACTTTGGGCAATTTTACAACAAAGTGAAATTCTTCTGGCACAAGGCTATGTGCAAGCGGCATTTGAGCTGCTCGACAGTGCCGATCAACTCATTGAAGATCAGCAATTACACCAAGTTCCTTTACATGAATTTGCTTTACGTCTTCGCGCACAAATTCTTTGGTGTTGGAACCGTTTAGACGAAGCCGAAGCCTGTGCCTACAAGGGGCTCCAAGTGCTAGAGAATCAGCCCCCGAGCAAGCATCTGCATAGTTACTCCATGCTCGCACGTGTTGCCGTCAGCCGCGGTGAACTCGACAAAGCTGCCAAGCACATTGAGCATATTGAGCATCTATTACGTGAGTCGGTTTATCATGTCGATTGGACCGCTAACGCGTCTTTATCGTTGTTACTCTATTGGCAAGCCAAACACGAACTTCCTCATATGGAGGAGTGGCTGCATCGCGCCGTTCGCCCCGCATCGGCCTGTAATCACTTTAGCCAGCTGCAATGGCGTAATATCGCCCGGGCGCACCTCCATCTAGGTCAGTATGATCAGGCTCGCCAAGCGATTGATTTTCTCCGTCGCGAGGCGAACCAAGCCAATCTCGTGACAGACAAGAACCGAAATCTTATCGTGGAAGCGGTGCTCGCCAGTAAAGAGCATGAAACGGAGTATGCGAAAACGCAGCTTCAAGAAGCGCTTATACTCACTAATCAGACGGGTATGATGGGTAACTTTTTAATTGAGGGTGACGCTATCTCATCGCTGTTGCATGCGTTGATCGAACAACAAGCGCTTGGCGCGTTAGAACGTCATCGTGCACAACAGTTACTGAAAGAAATCGCCAGCCATCAACGCTCTCGCTCAACCCACTTTGATGAAGCCTTTGTCGAAAAACTGGTGAAGCATCCAAACGTTCCTGAGTTAGTACGAACCAGCTCATTGACCCAGCGGGAGTGGCAGGTACTTGGCTTGATTTATTCAGGATTCAGTAACGAGCAAATTGCTCATGAACTAGATGTCGCCGGGACAACCATTAAAACCCACATCCGTAACCTTTATCAAAAACTCAACATTGCCAATCGCAAAGAAGCGGTCGTCACCGCCGAAAACCTCTTGCAATTGATGGGCAATTAACCTCGCACCACTACGCCCTCAGAGGTTTCTGGGGGCGTAGTTATTATTAAGTCTCAGCCTACATTTTGTGATACTTTGTTGAATTATCAAAAAATTTTCTCATCGATGTACTGAGTTATAACGCGATCACAGTTGGTGCAATTCACTTCTCAGTAAGCTTGACCCCCCTACAACACATTAAAGGTCAACCTGATGAATGATCCTTTCTAGCTCTCAGCTGCAGGCATTCCGGCAATGGTTGAAAATCGAACACTCATGCGCTCACTTTGGCCTTAAATACCCACCATTTTTTGTGTTGATATTAACCCTAAAGTTGATCGGTCTACTCAACATCAGAGTACCGGATGTGGTACGGTATTTCTTACGAGTTGCAATACACATCACGAAATTGACACCACCAGCCACTCACAAGTACACGAGTGTTAATGATCAATAAAGGACAAGCCAATGTTTAAGGACTTAGTCGTTGATGGACGTTACAAAAAAACACTGGATCAGTCGATACACGCTATCGTGACCATCGACGAAAAAAATAACGTTATCTATTTCAACGATGCTGCTGAATCGCTGTGGGGTTATCAACGCAATGAAGTATTAGGTCACAACGTCAAAATGCTGGTTCCAGAAGAAATTCGGGGCAGTCATGACGGGTTCATTAATCATCACCGTACGACCCAAGAAAATCGCATCGTCGGAACATCTCGCGATGTACAGCTAGAAAGAAAAGATAGAACTCGTGTATGGGTGAACATCTCGTTAAATCATATTAAACATGCTGGAAAATCTACTTACACCGCATTTGTTCACGATATCTCTGCACAAAAACAAGCTCAAGAGATTGTTAATCAAACCCTCGAGCAAGCTCTAGATGCAGTCGTGACTATCGATGGCCGTAACTGCATCACCTTTGCTAATAAATCTGCTGAGCAAATGTGGGGATACTCTCGGGACGAAATGCTAGGCCATAACGTAAAAATGTTGGTACCTTAACAACACCGTCATGAGCATGATGAATTAGTCAATCGAAACCGAAGAACCGGTATCAACAAAATTGTGGGCTCCACCCGCGAAGTCCCTTTCGTACGTAAAAATGGTGAAAACCGTTGGGGAAGTTTCTCAATATCTAAAATAGAACTTGATGACGAGATTCAGTACACCGCGTTTGTCAAAGACGTCACAGAGGAAGTTGAGCGTCGGGAAGAATTCAAAATGCTATCGATGGTAGCAGATGAGACAGATAACTCAGTCATTATTACCGATGCTGACGGCTATACCCGTTATGTTAACCAAGGGTTTGAAAAACTCACAGGTTATACAATGTCGGAAATGCGCGGTAAAAAACCAGGTACTATGCTTCAAGGGCCAGGAACTAACACCGAAACAGTCGCGAAAATCTCACAAAAACTAAAAAATCGCGAATCCTTTTACGACGAGCTCCTTAATTATAACAAACACGGTGATGCCTATTGGATATCTGTCTCTATCAATCCAATTTTTGATGATAACGGACAGTTATCTAGCTTTATTTCTATTCAAGCTGATATCACCGAAGCGAAACAACGATCACTTGAGGCAGAACGTCGATTTGATGCGATCAGTGTCAGCAACGGCATTATGCAGTGGAATCTTGACGGTACACCTGATTCGTTTAATTCGTACATGCTTGACCACTTACGCGCAGAAACATCGTCGAACTCAGAAATTCTAAGCAACAACCTCAAGAATAAGCTCGGAGAATCGACATTTAGCGATGTGCTCTCGGGTAAACAAATAAAAGAAGTACTACCGTTTACAGCTGCAGACGGAAGCGAACGCCGTTTCGATACTGTCGTCGCCCCCATTTTTGACTCCGAAGGGAACCCTGTTTACCTCGTCTCCTACGGTATTGATGTGACCAATAGAGCCCAAGCTGTTGATGTAACGGAGAAGGAAATGACAAAAGTCGAAGCATCTAGCAGCGAAATACAACAAATTATTGGTGTAATAAACGGCATCGCCGAACAGACAAACTTACTTGCGCTCAACGCGGCTATTGAAGCAGCTCGGGCCGGTGAGTCGGGCCGAGGTTTTGCCGTGGTCGCCGATGAAGTACGACAATTGGCACAACGCTCTGGAGAGTCTGCAGCCGAAATTCGTCGCCTTGTCGATCAAACGAATGAACGCGTGAGGGCACTAGCTGATGCTCTTCAAAATTTAAATGGCGAAGACGACTAGTCGTCCTAGTATAAGCAGGCCTATCACTGACGATTCATCTCGGTATAATGCAGCCCTTAGCTTTTTATCGATGAATGGTATTATGATCAAGAATCTGGTCTCAACCTATCTGAAAGGGGTAGCAATGGGCGCCGCTGACGTCGTTCCTGGCGTATCTGGCGGCACCATCGCGTTTATTACTGGCATCTATACACTATTGCTGGAAAGTATTCGGCGTATTACCCCGAGCTTGTTCTCGCTTTGGCGGCGCAAGGGCTTAAAGGCCGTATGGCAACACATCAATGGCACCTTTTTGTGTGTGTTATTAGCCGGAATTTTAAGCAGTATCGCAGGTTTAGCGAAGGGCATTAGTTGGATGCTGGCCAACCATCCCATCCCTCTGTGGTCGTTTTTCTTTGGTCTTATCATTGCGTCAGCACTGCATATCGCCAAACAGCTCCCCGCCCCTAAAATCACGCTAAGAACGGTACTCGCCGCGCTTATCGGTATCGGCTTTGCGTATTGGATCACCGTCGCTAATCCGTTGCAATTGACAGCCAGCCCTCTCACCGTCTTTTTATCCGGCGCCATTGCCATATGCGCCATGATTCTACCTGGGATCTCGGGCAGCTTTATACTGTTACTGCTCGGCATGTATAGCCCGATTCTAGACGCGGTACATCAAGGCCAATGGGATATGCTCGGCTTACTCGCCTTGGGGGCCATCGTCGGCTTATTGAGTTTTTCTCATTTACTGTCCTGGTTATTAGAGCGTTTTTATGCAGTAACACTCGCCTTCCTTACCGGTTTAATGTTAGGCACATTGGGTAAAATTTGGCCTTGGAAACATACTCTTACCTGGCGGACTAACTCATCGGGTGAACAAGTCCCTTTGATGCAAGATAACCTTCTACCGGGCGCGTACGAGGCAATCGTGGGACATCCGGCACAAGTTGGCCTCGCGGTGATTGCCATGATTACGGGCTTTGTGCTGGTATTGCTGTTGGAGCGCTTCTCGCCTAAACAGGACTAAACCATGAATGTTTCATCCTCACGCATGCCCGTGAGTCGCCGTTTATTGATCCCCGCCAGTATCATTATGCTGGTGGCGCTTGCGTTTTTTACGCCAACTTGGCTAACCACTTTTGTTGAAAGTGAAAACAGCCCGGCATCCGCATCAACACACTCATCCGTGCTAACAGATGCGTGCGTGCTCAATCAGCAGACTTGCCAGTATAAAGGCTACCAAGCATCACTCGCTGAGCCGACGGTGCGCCCTATGAATGCAAATAGACTGACGGTCATCAGCCCTGAACCACTCGCGCGAGATACCTTACTGGTCAAGCTCAAAGGCGTGGAGATGAACATGGGTGAGTACCGGCTTGCGCTCAAAAAAACTGATGAGCAAACCTACCAAGGAGAATTAATGTTGCCCGTCTGCACAGAAGATAGCATGACATGGGTAGGCACGATTACGCTTGATAACGAAGCAAAAAACCATTTCCCCATTAAAGTACGCATGGAGCGATAATGAGTAAAAAAGCTTGGCTAGTCGCCATTATTGCCGTTTGTGTTGGCTTAGGCGCACGCGCCCTTTATGACAATTACCAACAAACACAACAACAAGCGCAAGCTGGCGCGTTGCAGTCCGATGGGCAGCCTTTCAACCTATATAATGTTGACGATCCCCGACCAAGGATTGTTTATTTCGGCTACACCCATTGCCCTGATGTATGTCCAACATCACTTGCGGTTTTGTCGGCGGCATTAAAGTCGCTGCCAGAGTCGACGCAAAAGGCGGTATCGCCTGTATTTATCACGCTGGATCCAAAACGTGATACCAGCGAAAAAGCCGCCGAGTACGCGCATTTTTTCCATCCTCTAATCACAGGCGTCAGCRGCTCCAAGGCGCAAATTGATCAACTTGCGAAACGCTATGGTGTGTTGTATCGCATTACCGAGCTGGAAGACTCTGCCATGGACTACGCCGTTGACCATAGCTCTTTTTTCTACTTTCTCTCGCCTGATGGCGAGCTTTTGGAAAAAATCCCACACACCTTAAACCCCGACATGCTGGTCGCCGCCGTTCAACGGGTAACTGATAACAATAAGGAATAACAATGAAATTTCTCAAGCCTTTTATTGCCGCTATTGCTTTTATACTGGCTCCCCTAGCGCATGCGCATGGCGAATTTTTTCTTCATGATGCTTATGCGCGCGCGAGTGCTCCTGGTGCGCCCAACAGTGCGGCCTTTATGGTGTTGGATAACCAAAGTAAGGTGCTAAAACGAGTGGTGAGCGCCAGCACACCAGCCGCCAAACGGGTTGAACTGCATGAACACGCCATGGTGGATGGCATGATGGAAATGCGTCAAATCGCGCAAATTTTAGTGCCGAAGGGCGAGCAAGTTATTCTAAAGCCGGGGGGCTTGCATGTGATGCTCTTTGACTTGGTAAAACCTTTAGAGGTTGGGGAACATATTTCACTGACATTAACCACCGCTGATGGCCACACGCTAACCAAGCAAATTCCGGTAAAAACCGTCATGGCTGGCATGAAACATCACAGCGGTAGCGAATAAGAGGCAGTAACGGCGGCCGTAAGGTTGTACAAAAAACAGCCAAAAAAGGCGAAAGCGGTCATCTCGTGTTAACTACGTCAAGGTATGATAGCTAAGTGAAGGGTTGGCAAGCAAAATCTCTTGTTAGCGTCTAAGGTTAGGTGTGGTCACGTCTAAGCGTGATACTTCTAACGTTATGACGATTTTAAACAACAGTCGAGGTTATCTATGAAAATCCGTCCAATGGCTCTAGCTGCGGTCGTATCAAGTGTTTTATTGATGGGCTGTACCAATACCACCGCATTACAACAAAGCGTCAATGATTTATCAGCAAAGGTCGACGCGCTCTCCAATGACGTTTCAATGATGAAAAATGACGTTAGTGAGACGAAAAACACATCAGGCATGGCCTATGATGAAGCCAAACGTGCGAATAAGCGCATTGATAATATGGCGCAGTCATACACAAAATAAACTTTTAACAACGCTTACTCATCGTTGAAATAAATAGACGCTAAATCGGTAAGCTATCTTAATAAACGGCGCACGATGCGCCGTTTGTTATTTTTTGACTCCCGGGCGATTAACTGACGGGACGAACGTATCTGCTTGAGACGTTGATTGTTGTTCTATCTGTCGCCAGATTTCCTGTTGTGCTGACGTGAGAGAAGCTACCTCAATCGGGAGCCCCTCTTGTACCACTAAAGCCGCTCGGTAACGCTGTGTTGACAGGCCAAAGTGCTTAAATAAAGATAAAATCCTTGGATCCGGTGCTCGGGTGATGCGTTTATCCGCCTCATCAGGCGTATCAGAGAGCGGGCGATGCGCCTCAACCATTACACGTCCATCAGGCTCAAGACTCACTTTGGTCGGTGTATCAATAATACGCACAGGCGTACGAACATCCACGGCATCAAATAACCAAGCAATGTCATTCGGCCGCAAGCGAATACAGCCTGCACTGACCCGTAAGCCAATCCCAAACGATTTATTGGTCCCGTGGATTAAATACTCACCATGCCCATAACCCAAGCGTAACGCATGTTTACCCAGGGGGTTATCAGGGCCGGCGGGTACCACATCGGGCAAGCTGATTCCGCGCGTTTGTCGGTATTCATCTTTAATGCTCTGAGGCGGGGTCCATGTCGGATTTTTTCGCTTTTGACTAATGAAGGTATCCATTTTTGGCGTATCTCGCCCAATCCGTCCAATACCAATGGGAAAGATATGAACACGCCGACGGATGTTTTTTTCTGTCGATGAAAGAGGCTCTCCGGTTTCGGTAACCGGGGCATCCTGCGCGGGAAAGTAATAAAGGCGAAGCTCAGCCAAGTTAATCACAATCCCTTCATGGGGCGGTTTCGGCAATAAGTACTGCTGAGGTAAACGTATCAAGGCGCCCGCTTCAGGTAAGTAGGGATCCACACCTGGGTTCAGCGCCAATAGCGCTAAAAAACCGACATTATACTGTTTGGCAATGGCTTCAAGGTGTTCGCCCTCTTCAACCTGATGTGTTTCAAGGGATCCGACTAACCGACTTCCGTCCGTGGGTAACAGGTAACTTGCAGCCTGTCCAGTGGGTATATAAAGTATCCATAGCAGCAACCCTACCCGTGTCGAGAGCCGAATCATTGGCCCACGCATCGATAGGCAGTGACTAAAAATAAACACGCGCCCCAGCTGCTCCTTGATATTCACGCTTGGTTTTCCTCTCAATACCGATGACACCCGTCTATCTATCAATAACTTCAAACCCCTGTTTCTCACCAACCTAACACCAAATAGGCTCGCAACAAAAAGCAAATTCTTGCCGGACCTAGGTGCTGCGAGCCGGTCGTTAGCCGCTGGCGTAAAATGGTATACGATGAGAAAGTGCGCACAAAGTAGCGTTTCTCGCTGATTTTTTGGGTGATTTAAGTGATATACTGCATACTTTGAACAGGGCGATTTGGCCACAAACGCTGTGTCGATATTTTGGTAGGAGTAAAACGTTTTTGTTAGATGATCTGGTCTCGCTGGCACTGCGCCAGTTTCAGCAAGATTGTGTCAAACTGTGCGAACATCACTATCCGACAGTTCACAATCGAGGCATGCGCGATACGCATATGGGTAAAGCGTTAGCGCGTCGTTTGATGCGTGTGCTTGAAGCGCATGATAGACCGGCACAGTTTCATCTTCTCGACGACACTCGCCCTCATAGCCAGACCGTGTACAAACTCCAGTTAGATGACAGCGCGATTTATATCCTTGCGCACCGCTTACTCAGTGGCAATAATGCCTGTCGAGACGCGTTAGTTCGTGATGTAGCTTGGCTACTCAACAACGGTATCACTGACCCTTCTGAGCCTGGACGCGTGATCATTGTGAGCGATCACTGGATTGACCGGACGAACGCGAGTAAAGCCGTTCCCTCATGGTGGTTAGGCCACCAGCCCATTCATGCCGATGCCTATCGAGCGCAAGGTATTCGCCTCGTATCTGCAACCACTAGCCTCTCAGATGCCATTTCTCCCCTCGGGTTAACCGAAGGACGCTATCGTATCTTTCATCCTCTATTTCGGATAAAAGACAGCCTACCACTGCACAAATACTTGCTCATGACAGCGACTTTTTCACTTGGTCTCGAAGAGCACACGACGGTTTAACCGGGCTTGTGCCATATCGATTTAAAGTCAAACCATCCGACGGCATTAGACGCGACATCTTGTAAATCTGGCGTCGCCATGACTCCCATCCAAATATGGAATAACGGGATCATCTGGTGTTCAACCAGGCAACGCGCCAAGGTTTCAGCACAATGATCATCTTGTGTTTCACGCCAACGTCGTGTTTCCGTCTCTATCTTGGTAACAAGCGCATCCGTACAGGCATGTAACACCAAATCATGCGTACCAAGCCAGTTGAATAACCCAACCTGTCCGCGCTCACCGAAACTCATCGCACCCAACCAAATATCAATTTTGCGACTGTAACGACCACTAAAATATTCCGCCGGAGATAGCGCTAAAACATTCACCGTGATGCCCTCTTCAGACAAATGTTTGGTTATGGCTTGCGCAATCAACGGGTATAAGGGGTGGTCTGATAAATACGCGACTGTCAAAGAGGTCGGGCCCGGTGCGGTCAGCTCACGATCCGCTTGCACATAATGCATCCAGCCTGGCATTAATCCATACGCGTTGAATAATCGATACTCCCCCATGCCGTGCGCGGCTAAGCGTGGTAGCAGTTGCAGCGATGACAACTTGGCGTGTAAGTATTCTCGCCACGCTGGCTGTTTGGCGAGCCCATCGCGACAATTAAGCAACAGATATCCGGCCCCCTGATCCATTTCGAGTTTTTGACTCAACGTCGTCTGATGACTTGCCAGTCGCTCGGGTGTGAGCGTGGTACTTGGTGTGAGATAACACATGGCTGCTTCGTCGAATACCATAATTTGGATCTCATCGGTCAGTGCGCGATAGCCAAAGTAATCGTCAAACGCTTCCAGCACCAAACGATGCGCTTGCCGTTCAGCCACGCGATACGGGCCTGTCCCCACAGGCTGATAGGCAAATTGCTTATCATGATCACAATCAGCAGGGAGAATTAAAGCTTCAGGGAGGGTGAGCGCATGATCGAAAAGAGGATCCGGGCAAGAGAGGTGAATATCAATCATTCTTGGCCCAGGTGATGTCACACTTGCCACATGGGCGAAAAAGCGCCGAGTCGCGAGGTTGGAAAGACTAGCAATGACATCATGCTCCGTCATCAAGCGCCCATCATGGAACCGAACACCCGGTCGTAAGTAAAAGCGCCATTGGCTTGCGGATATGGCATCCCAATGATGCGCTAAATCGGCAACGACAATGCGATCATTGCCCCGATAGCGCACTAGGCCGTTAAATATTTGCCCCACCAAGTGCTGTTCTGAGCGACGCAATGGACCACGTGGATCAAGTTCTTCTAATTGACGGTAATAAGGCAAACGCACAATTTGACGGCCATTTTGCGTACTCGGCCCCATTTGCTTTTGAATCAAGGTGACCAGCTTGGTGGAATCGTGATCCAAGCAGGCTAAAGCCTGATCGATTTTACCTTGTGTAAGCCATTGCGCCGCCTGCTCTTCGCGCAATGCCGATTCACTGCGTAAAAAGGTTAAACGTGACAACTTGCCTCGCCCAACAGAGGGTTGCCATGTTAACCAACCATGCTCCTCTAACTTACTCAAGACCATCCGCGCATTGCGCCGCGTGCACACGAGGATATCGGCGATCGCTTGTAACGCTGTATCTGTATCTTCGCCGTTAAAGTGGTGATAAAGGCGGGTAAATTGTGCACGCAGTCGCTGACCAGACATAAAAGAGGAACTCAATCATCGCAATAAATGGGATTTCTATTTCCTATTTTACGCAACTCAGCACATGACGTCTGCTCATATTTAAATCACTCACACTTAAGCTGTGATCTCTAGCAGGCTATATTGGCGGGCATTGGCGAGGGGCGGTTTGTTCTAAACGCCGACTCGGTTATGATACGTTTCCTTTGTAGGCAATGAAAAGGGTGTTTATGAACGCGCCGGCAATTATTTCCCATTTTGATATCAAACAACGTTGGATGGCTTGTCATGTCAAACAAGCTCAGTTTCCAACCCAAGAAAGCCTCACCGGCTATGATATCTATCACGCCGCCACTCAGTCACCTGAACCCTTCGTTATGCCTGCGGCCCCAGCCACTCATCCATTAACGCTTTACTGGGTTGATAGCCATCCACTAATGATCCAATACGCCAAGCTTCAAGCCAAACAGTGGCCAGAATCAGATCATGCAAACATGCTGGCATACTTCGCACAATTAGCGCTTCAAGATGGCGTAGAAGTCGCTGAGGCCGGCGTTTCTTTATGCATTGGCACCCAAAATGGTGAAACCTGCGCCGCCGCCATGCGGGTCGACACCCAAGAAAACGGCCAGCCGATAAGCGGTATTTATGATCTGATTGCACCCACTGACGACGCCCGCGCACAACTTCTACGCGCAATGATGGATAAGACAGATGACAACCGCCAATGGGTGATTGCGCGTTAAGCAATCATGACACATTGAGCGTTACTTTCGTCGCGATTGTACCTACTTGCGTCAACGACTCGACGTTTTGATTGATGCTCATCTTGGTGTTTTATCATGGCGAATCAAAGGCTTAACGACGCTTTCTAAGCCTTCGACCTTGAGTGCCAAGCACAATTGCATCAAGTCACCGAGCTCGCCGTCGGGGAATTCCGCTTTGTTTTGAAACCACAGCAAGTATTCTTCAGGCAGATCAATCAATACACGGCCGGCGTATTTGCCAAACGGCATGGGCATATTGGCCAATTTAATCAGTTGCGCTTTGTCCATGAAGGGATCCTACCCGATTACGCTGTGGCTTGCTGGGTGCTATCACGTTGCTGAGCAATCATCTCAAGGAGCATGGTTTCTCGTACCAACGATTGACCCGCTTTGTCGCTGTTTGCCATCACCGCTTTGTTATGCGCAATCGCGTGATCCAAACGTACCCATACCGGGCGCATCCCATTATGTCGCTCATAATGTTCAAATGTCGGCGTTCCAAGCTCACGATCCACCTGGCAATAAAAACAGTAAGAGAGCATGTGCATCACATCGGCGCCGTCGCGATGCCAAGGACGATATTCCTCAAAACAGCCAAACGGTTCAATATCTCGGATACCTCGGGCACCCGTCTCTTCTTGCAGTTCGCGGATCATGCCTTGCTCTTGGGTTTCCCCTTGGTCAATTCCGCCACCGGGTAACGAATAATCATCATAGCGTGCGGTATACATCAGTAAGATCTCATCACCCTGCAAAACAATCGCGCGCGCTGCATCACGCTTGATAACGGTTTTACTCTCTAGCGGTAGCACCCGCTCATCTGTATGTTTGGCAATAATCTGCATAAAACGCTCAGAAAGATAGATATTAAGCGCGAGAGTATATCACACATAGCGCATCACAGAGCTACTGGACTTGTCCGCACAGAAACTTAATTTTCTCCGCATTTAAATAGCGTGGGTACGCCCTTTGAGCAATACTGTTTCCGATATTCATATCGGGATGATGATGCAGGAAGGGCAATCTAGGATGTTGCAAAAAATTAGTATACAGCAGCTAACCCTTGGCATGTATGTTGAACACATCGAAACTGAACACTCCCGCACACGCATGGCAAAGCCTGGCTATGTGCGTCGACCTGAAACGATTGAAAAGCTGCGTCAAAGTGGGGTGCAGCATATTTGGGTTGATGCGGACCAACTTTTAAACCTGGATGAGATCCACTACAAAGGCCCTTTGGTCAGAGGGAAGTATGCCGCGACAGGCGCGGATATGGATAAAGCCCGAGAATTAATCGATGCCTCAAAACAACAGCTTTGTCGGTTATTAAAAGATATCTACGCCAATAAGCCTATCGATATGACGCCTATCGAGGATTTAGGGCTCAGTATTGTTGATAATATTTTTGAACGACAGCACGCCGTTGCCTGGATCAGTGGTATTCGAGATAAAAGTGCCTACTTGATGGAGCACTCGCTTAACGTCGCGTTTTTGCTGGTTAATTTTGGTAAGCATTTAGGATTCGATCACCATACTTTACAAGAGTTGGCTGTGGGTGGAATTGTGCACGATATTGGTAAAGTATTAGTTGCCGATGAGGTTTTGAATAAGCCTGGCAAACTGACCGCTGAAGAATTCGATCACATGAAGCTCCATCAGGTCTTTTCTCAACCGGTGTTAGACAGTATTCCCGACTTATCGCAAGTGGCACGTGATGTCAGTTTGATGCATCATGAAAAGCTTGATGGCAATGGCTACCCTAACGGATTACAAGGTGAAGAAATACATACGATTGGCCGCATGAGTGGCATTGTCGATATCTATGATGCGCTCACCGCCGATCGTTGCTATAAGCGAGCCATGTCACCGTCAGAAGCGTTTAAAATCATGATGGGACTGACTCCGTTTCATTTGGATCCCACTTTGTTGCGTGCGTTTATTCAGTGTATTGGCTTTTATCCGATTGGTTCGTTAGTGGAACTTGTCGATGGGCGTATTGGTTTAGTGTGGCAAGAGAACCTTGATGACATCACGCGTCCAGTTGTGAAAACCTTCTACTCCGTGCGCAGTAACCATTTTCGCGAGGTGGAGTATATCGACTTGGGTAGGCGCCACGATCTGCGCATCGCACGCGCTACCAGTGAAGGGACACTAGATATCTGTGTCGACGCATTTCGTTAATCCTGTGACGTCGCAGGCGCTTTTGCGTATACTGCCCCGCTTCAGTGACCATTTTGGCCAAAGGTTGTTTTGGCCAAAGGCTGTGTTTCACCAAAGACTGTGGCTTTGCTAAATAAACGATAGAGAGAAAACAATGAGAGTATGCGCGGTTGATCTAAAAGGCAACGAAGCCAACCTGGTATTGCTAGATAGCGAGAATGACCTTTTTTCGGTACCTGATTGTCGAGCAAAGAAAATCAATGTGCCATCACCCGAATCACAAGAAAGCATTCAACATTTCCACCGCACCATGAGCAAGCTGGTCGAAGACTATCAAGTAGAAACGATTGTGATCCGCGAGCGTCAAACTAAAGGTAAATTCGCCGGAAGCAGTGCGGGCTTTAAAATGGAAGCGGTCTTGCAGCTTATCGATGGGGTTGAAGCAGAAGTGCTGCCTAATAACATCATGAAGCAAACACTCAAACGCCACCCGATCGATGTCAATCTAAAAGAATTGGGCTTAAAGCAGTTTCAAGAGCATGCGTTCTTAACAGCCTGCGCCTATTGCAATCAAGATAAGAAGTAATCATCGACCACAGGGATGTGTCATGCCAGTTATCCGATATCCATCGCCATTAGGCATGCTGACATTAGAAGCGGATACCAATGGGCTCACGGGGCTATACTTGCCTCGCCGAGCACCGTCATCCTCAGCGGCAAGCATCGCGCCCGACGGTGACCCCATACTGGATGAAGCATGCCGTCAACTAGATCAATATTTTGCAGGAAAGCGGCAGGCATTTTCTCTGCCACTTGCCCCGCATGGTACATCGTTTCAACGCCGCGTGTGGGCCGCTTTGCAAACCATTCCGTATGGGCACACTGCCAGCTATCAGACCATTTCCAATGCCATCGGCAATCCAAAAGCCAACCAAGCGGTGGGCGGCGCGAATGGCAAAAACCCGATTTCTATCATCATTCCTTGCCACCGTATCATTGGCCGCCAAGGGCAATTAATTGGCTACGGGGGCGGCCTCGCGGCCAAACAAGCCTTGTTAATCTGGGAAGCGATTGGCGAATGGCCAACCAAGCTCCCCAGTCCGCAAAGTGGTAAAGATAAAGCCTTTGGCGCGTGACTACGCCGCTAACGCTTTAATCAGTCGCTCTGGCGTGAGTTGAAAACCGCAGTGCAGGTAAAAGCTTTGCGCATCGGCTTTGTGATAACTTGGGACCACTTCAATCTGATCACACCCTCTTGCCAATAAATAGGTCTCCGCGGCACTGAGCAACTGTCGGCCGAGGGTCATGTCCCGAAAATGCTCATCCACCATAATGGTGCTGATACGCCCTAAATGGTTAGATTTATCCAGTTGTAAGATCACGTTGAATGCCACCACGCCTGCCACCAATCCACACAGTTCTGCGACTAAGACATTAGCATCCTCTGCGTGAATCAAGTCGGTGAGCGTTTTCTTCATTTGACTCAACGAAAGGGGATCAGGCTGACAGCGCACACACAAGGCGCAAATAGCATCGATATCGTGAAGGGTTGCCGGTCTAATCATGGTGTCTTCCTTGGTTGCCGAAGATAAGTCTCTAACATTTGCTATGGGCTAGGCCGTTGCATGGTAGCCCAGCCCCAAAACGATAAAGCGACGATTACTGTGCCTGTGCCATTTGCCCGCCTTTGACACGTGAAAGGGTGACACGACGGTCAAAGAAAAAGCCCTCATTGTTGGCTTGATCGGCCAGTGGCTGACTGTCGCCATAGGCAATCGTCTCTAACTGATTCGCGCTAACCCCGACTGACACCAAGTAATCTCTTACCGCCTGTACACGGCGCTCAGACAGATCTTGATTGTAAGATTGACGACCGCGCGGGTCTGCATAACCGGCTAATTGCCACTGTGCCTCGGGCATTTGTTGGATAAAATTCGCTAATTCATCCAGCTGAATCATAAAGTGAGGTTCAATCTCGGCCGAGCTGGTTCGAAACTGAATATTCATCGCCAAGTCTATGTCCTCAATAGAATGTTGCTCTGCACGCAGGCGGGCAAGCTCTAACTGCGCCTCATTATATTTTTGCGTGACAAGGCTCAGTTGCGTATTTTTCGCATTCATGGTTTCAATCGTATCTTGCTGCTCAGTCGCAAGGGTTTCAAAACTCGCATTTTGCCCCATCACTGTGCCTATGATGGCGCCAGCCACCGCACCGACCGGTCCTGCGACCACTGCACCAGCAATAGCGCCGCTGCCCATACCGATCAATTCTGGCTTTTTGTCTCGCTCGACTTGCGTGGCGGCCATGCCTTGTGGTGTTGCAACAACAAACATAGAAACCGCAAATACAGAATGTGTGAGTGCTTTTTTAATATCCATAGTGTTCTCGTCCTCGAAAGAGTGGTTGTTGTGCCTTGCTGGCAATGAGGACATTAAAACAAGTAGATCAGGCAATTTACGGCTATAAAAATGGCAATGTGACGATCAATAATGGCAAAAATATGGCAATTGCGCGGAATCCGGCAAAAGGGGTTTTCTCTGCGCTGAGTTTGGGTATAGTCACTGCAACACTCGTGACCTATCCCGTACCATGAAGCAGATAGCAATTGTTGAAGATGAAGCCGCCATTCGCGATAACTATGCCGATGTGATTCGTCGCCAAGGCTATCAGGTTAATACCTACGCCGATCGTCCATCCGCCCAAACCGCTTTTGAGCAGCGGCTACCTGATTTAGCCATTATTGATATTGGCTTAGGCAATGAAATTGATGGCGGCTTTGCGCTATGCCAAGCATTACGCGCACTATCAGCGACCGTGCCCATTATTTTTCTGACCGCGCGTGATAGTGATATCGATACCGTGGTGGGACTGCGAATGGGAGCCGATGATTACTTGACCAAAGACGTCTCACTGCCTCACCTGATGGCGCGCATTGCCGCTTTGTTTCGCCGTAGCGATCTCTTAGCACAAGCACCGTCGACAGAAGATAAACGCTTGCAATCTGGGCCACTCTATCTCGATCTTGATCGTATGCGTGTGTACTGGCATGACCAGCTGATTGATCTTACCGTGACTGAATTTTGGATGGTCCATGCCCTGGTTAAACGCCCGGGACACGTGAAGAGCCGACAGGCTTTAATGGATGAGGCACATGCTGTTGTGGATGACAGTACCATTACCTCGCACATTAAGCGGATTCGGAAGAAGTTTATGGCCATTGATAACCAGTTTGACTGTATTCGGACGGTCTATGGCATGGGGTATCGCTGGGATGAGGCACCAATATAATGGCAAGATGGCGTCGGCTGACTCAAGGTTTATGGCCCTATTTGGTCGGGATCCGGACTAAAATTGTCGTGCTCTCTAGCTTTTTATTGCTCTTGCCTTACCTGGGTTATCAATATGTCTGGGAGATGGAAAGCGTCTTACGTCAGGGCCAAGAACAAACTCTGATGGGCACAGCTCGCGCATTTGCAATGGGGATGAACGACCGACCGGCACTTTTCACTCATCGTCACTCACCAACGCGCCTCGATCCAGGTAAAGATTTGCATGCTTTTCGGCTTACCCACCCCATTACTCTGGATGGTGATCTACACGAGTGGCAACGCTATCAGCAGCATCAGCGCAACTATCAGCGTGACGGGTTAATTTTCAATCAACGCCCCTATCACAGCGAGCAGCTATCCCTGTCGGTACTGACAGCAAGCAATGATCACGCCGTCTACTTAGCGCTCGATATTGTCGATGCGACCCCCACCCCTTCGCAAGATCAGAGCGATCTCACCAGTCAGGATCATCTTATTGTTGCCCTAACCTCTCCTCAAGGCGCGTTTTACCGCGTGGCCCTCAGCCAAGATCCGCGCTCACGCGATGCCCATGTGACACATTTAGCCAGTGGGTTGCCTGTAAAGTCCAATCAACATGAAACTGAGGGGCCGACGCAACCTTTACCCATTGCCGCCAAATGGCGTACGACAGACACTGGCTATCAGGTTGAGATAAAACTTCCATCAGATTGGGTGGGTCAACAACTCGGGCTGGCCTACTACGATCTGGACGATAGTTTCGAGCGCCCATTACGTGCCATTATTGGCACAGCCTCCACACGCACACCGACGTCACTTGGCAGTTTTATGACCCCCTCTGCCGCGATTCAAACCCTTATTGAACGCATGAATAATGACGCGTCGCGCGTTTGGGTCGTAGATACACATAGCCGAGTGCTTGCTAAAGATGGCGATATCCAAACCTCAAACGGTGTCTGGCAGTCATCATCAGCGCCACAAACGCGCCACGGATTGATTGCTTGGCTTACCGATACACTGCTCCGCCCTTGGTACGATCGCTTGCTAGTGACACCACCTGATCATTTTATCGATGCGATGCAACAAGCTTCTATTTACAAAGGTGTACAGGCACAGCAGGCACTACAAGGGCGCCCTTATGCAGGGTGGCGCAGTTCGGATGATGGCCAAGCCATGATTCTCTCCGCCGCCTATCCCATTTGGCTCAACAATGACGTCGCGGGCGCGGTGATCGTTGAAGAAACCACCAATGGCATTCGCAGTTTACGTAATGACGCTCTCGAAACGCTTTTCTCGGTGATGCTCGCGGTGATCTGCACGGGCGTTTTATTGCTGTTGTTATTTGGCTCGCACATTGCTAAGCGTTTACGTCGCTTACAACATGAAGCGGATCACGCCATTGACAGCCAAGGACGCGTCACAGGCGCCATCACAACCGCAGACAGCCAAGATGAAATTGGTCGCCTGTCACGCACCATGGCCGATATGGTCGGACGCATTGCTGGCTATAATCAGTATCTAGAAAAAATGGCCTCGCGCCTGTCCCATGAGTTACGCACGCCCATTGCCGTCGTACGATCCTCGCTTGAAAATATGGCGTACACCCAAACCGATCCCAGCCAGCTTACTTATATCAATCGCGCTCAAGATGGGGTTCAACGCCTTGCCGGCATTTTATCAACGCTAACCGAAGCGACGCGTCTAGAACAAAGCTTTGACAACGCCGATAAAGAGCGTGTTAACCTCAATGCACTGCTAGATGGATGCACTCAAGGGTATCGACTGGCGTATCCAGAAAAGACGTTCGCGCTGACGCTCCCTGAACAGATCATCACGCTTGAAGGTGTCCCCGATTATTTGGCGCAGTTGCTCGACAAATTGATCGCCAACGCGGTGGAGTTTGACGACGGTGCGGCGCCCATTACGCTTGCGCTTAGCGTGCATGCTGACAAAGTGACCATGACCGTCACTAATACCGGGCCACTGCTCCCGAGTGATATGCGCACACAGCTCTTTCACTCTATGGTGAGTGTTCGGCCCGCTCATCACGGCGCCGATAAACCTCATCTCGGTTTAGGCCTCTATATCGCGCGTCTTATTGCCGATTTTCATCAAGCTCAACTCACCGCGGCTCACCGTCCGCAACAAGACGGCGTGACACTGTCACTCACATGGTCAATCACACAGATAACAATCCATTGATTGATCTAAAACGCATTGGCCCCAATACTGAACCGAACAACCTCATCGCGATCAGAGCCAATTCATTAGCCTGGTGGCGAATAAATCTCCTACCGATAAAGCAAGGAGCAACGATGATTGAATTTTACTCTGCTGCGACCCCGAACGGTCAAAAGGTCGCAATTGCACTGGAAGAAATGGGATTGGCCTATCAGCTCCATCCCATTGATTTAATGGCTAACGAACAAAAACAACCTGACTTTCTCGCCATTAATCCCAATGGGCGTATTCCTGCGATTGTCGATAAAAGTCATGGCGATTTTCCAGTCTTTGAGTCTGGGGCAATTTTGCTTTATCTCGCGGAAAAAACAGGGCAGTTTTTACCTGAAGATCCTAAGGCGCGCTCACAAGCGATACAGTGGTTGATGTTTCAAATGGGGGGCGTTGGACCCATGATGGGGCAAGCGAATGTCTTCTATCGTTATTTCCCAGAGAACATCCCCGCAGCCATTGAACGCTATCAAAAAGAGGGGCGCCGCCTGCTTGAGGTTGTTGACCATCAGTTGCAACGTCACTCTTACCTTGCCGGTGATAGCTATACGATCGCTGATATGGCCACGTGGCCTTGGGCAAGAATTCATGCATGGAGTGGTATTGATGTCACTGGACTGGACGCGTTAAAAGCCTGGATCGATAAACTGGCTGAACGCCCAGCGTGCCAAACCGCGTTAGTCACCCCAGCGTCCGCCGAAGCCAGTGATGAAGAGCGTGCCCAGCAAGCCAGAGGCATGGTGACACGTTAAACAACGCGATATACTCAAAACAAAGAGCCATAACAAGGTAACGGGTAGCCAACCGGGCTGTCCGTTACCTTCCCGTGATAGGTTAAGGAGCGTCTGTGTTAACCCCGTGTATTGGTCATTGTCGTCGTGAAGACGATGTCTGTGTCGGCTGTAAGCGCACACTCGATGAAATCATCAACTGGGGCAAAATGACTGACGACGAACGTGCGGCAATTATGGCTCAGCTCTCACAAAGGCCTGATCCACAACGGCCAGAACCTGCTCGTCGCTCAAGAAACCCGTTCAAGCGTCGTATCATCTGATGGCGCCAGCGGCTTACGGTATTCGATAATCACCGTATGGCCCTCGTAGTAAACCGCTTCAATATCACCATCAACAACGACTTTGTTGGTAACTAATACGTCTTGGCTAACTTGCTCACGATCACGTAAGCTGGGCAAAATTTTGTTTGGCTCAACGCCCATGACATGACAAAAGGCGAATACAAACCGGCTCTCTAGTACACCATCACCATGGATACTGCGAGAAAACGTTAGGTGGCTCACTTCCAACTTTTTTGCCATTTCGCTTTGTGTGATCCGTGCTTTGGCTTTGTAAGACATCCAAGTTTGGTGCAGAGCTTGTCTGTCTTGCTCGTCAAACGTCATTCTGTTTTCCAGTCGGTATACAATACATGGCGACCAGCGTAACAGACACATAGATTATAATGTCAGTACCTCGTTAATCGCGGGTAAATCTTGCCGAGCACACCCTGCTCGGTTAGGATCGATTCATTCCGATTACCATGAGAACGCACTAATGGATATCAACTTAGCCAACCTTCCAGCTGACGAAAAACAAAAAATAGAGCTTGATAAACAAGCTGCGTATGCCGTCTGGAAAGTGGTGAATAACCAAGCGCCACAAAGCCTTTACGAACAAGAAGCCAATGTTTTGGTGGATTGGCAACGTGATGTCTATTTATCATCTGTTAACAAGTATCGCGCTCAACCTGAGGCCTTTATTATCCCTGAAACGGCGACCGATACGACCGAGCGCTGAAACCGTCCTTCACTCACACTTACCGTGATCAACGTTTTACACACTCAGGCACCAAACACGGTGAGTTGGTGCCGAACCGCACTCAGCCTGCAAATACGATAACGTTTGTCCTCCCTCTCTACCACACGTACCGTTTTAAACCATCTTCTTCTGTCTTATTTTCATGACTCACTCAAGGCTAAAATGACGCTAGATTGTCATACATTTTTTGTTTTTTAAGTTGGCAAAATCGTAGAACCCACTCTAGTGTTATTCTTATCAAGAAATCTTCTTTGTTTATGAAGCAACTTGTACTGACAGTCTTTTAAAAGAAAATGACAATCTTGTAAAAGAAAGTGTTGGCTGGGTGACTCCTTGGTGGTCTTATCATAACCGCATAAAAAAGCGGGCAATAGGTTCCCACCTTGCAAGGGATTCACCCTTACTTTTTAGACAGTTTACTGCACGCTCAGTAAGGGGTAATCGCTATGACCTTAGGGTTCAAATCTCGCATTATTTTGGGAGTGGGTTTGCTCGTGACCCTCTCTCTGGTCGTCCTCGGTTCGCTGAATGCGATGTCATTACGTGACAACATGGTCAGTGCCCTGGTGAAACAAACGCAAAATAAGGTCGATCACCATGTGCTTGAATTAGAGCAATTAGTTCAATCCCAACTCAACGCGGTTGAAAAAGGCGCCGGGCACTTCGCCAGAAATTTGACCGAATCAGAGAATGTTGCCCAAGTACGGATGCTTGCCGATACGGCAGGTATCGCTAATGTGATTATGACTTACGAGAGTGGCCGTTCGTATATGTCAAATCACTCAAGCGACGGGATTACCACCAATGAATACGATTTTCGCGATCGTGATTGGTACCGTGCAGTTAAATCCAGCCAAGACATTCATTTGTCTGAAATTTATACGGACAAAGTAACAGGTGAGAAAGTGATCAGTGCCGTCGCACCCGTGTTTGAGAATGGACGGTTTATTGGTGCCTTACTGGGGGACATTCCGCTACAAAATGTGATCACTCAGGTAAGCCAAATGCGCTTTGCGGGCGGCGCAGCCACACTCACCGATCAAAACGCGGTCTTTTTTGCCAGTGATGATCCGAATGATATTGGTAAAACACCGTCGCAAGTCAGTGCAAACTTCTCTGAAATGGAGAGTATGTTCCGCAGCAATGAAAAAGGTCACCTCACGTTTCCCTATAGCGGCATCCAATTTGATGGCTACTTTCAACGGGTAAATTTGACCGAGGGGAGATACTGGACCTTGATGGTCTTTGTCGATCAAAAAACAGCACTGGCTGAAGTCACCGATGCTCAAATCGAATCGGTAGGCACAGGGATATTACTCTTGATCGTCAGCCTGGGCGCCATTTATGGCATTATTCAGGTCTCTTATCGACCCCTCCTTAAGCTTAAAGAAGCGGTCCTTGATCTCTCTCGCGGCGAGGGCGACCTAACAACACGCCTCGACGTTAACGGTAATGATGACCTAGCCCAGATCAGTGATGGCTTCAACCGGTTCGTCGAAAACTTACAAAATATGATGTTTAGCGTGGCAGAGTCCAGCCAGGCGATTTCGGCCAATATCAGCCAGTTATCACAAACGACCAGTGAAAATGAAGCTGTATTAGATGCTCACTCAGCAGAAACCGAGCAAGTGGTCACCGCAATCACTCAAATGAGCGAGAGCGCACGGAGTATTGCTGAGAACGTATCTCAATCTAACAACATTACTGCAGCGGCCAGCAAAGAAGCCAATCAGTCACTAAAAGTAGTTGATAACGCTGTCGTCACGGTCAGTGCGCTGGTTGATGAAGTGGAAGAAATGTCGGGCCGTATTACCAGCATGAATACAGATGCAAACCGGATTAGTGACGTCTTAACTGTCATTGGCGATATTTCAGAACAGACCAACCTCCTTGCGTTAAACGCGGCGATTGAGGCAGCACGCGCTGGTGAACAGGGCCGTGGTTTTGCGGTTGTCGCCGATGAAGTCCGCGCGTTAGCGGCGCGTACACAAAGCAGCACAACCGAAATCTCTGACATGCTCACTGCATTACTCGATGGCACGTCCAGCGTGGTTGAAGCGATGGAAAAAACCAAAGAGCAATGTCAAACCACAGCTGATAAAACCTCGGAAGTCTCAAATAGCTTGACGATTATGAGCGCGTCGGTCACTGAAATTGACGATGTGAGTACACAGATTGCAACGGCTACCGAGCAGCAAAGTTCAGTTGCTGAAGAGCTCAGTAAGAACATGTTGTCGATCCGCGATATGGTGAGCAAACTCGTGGATAGCGGGAATCAAACCTCTGCCGCCACCAAGTCACTCACCCACTCTAACGAAGAGTTGGATCGGATGGTTAATAACTTTAAATTGCGCTAAGTGTCACTGGCCAAAGGCCATCACTCTCTATTGCTTTAAGCATCGTGATCAGGCGGCACTACCACTGCCTGATCATCATCGTTAAAGGTTGTTGTTATGTCCCATTCACTGATATCCCACGCGTTAACGCCCGTTTTTTTAAGTCAGTATCAAACAATCCGCCAACATTTTTTTAATCGTGATCCTAAGCGTTGGCCTATTTATCACACACCAGAATTAGCGCACTGGCTTGCGAATGGCATGCAGCCTGCGTTTGAAAGCAGTGATGTGTTACTGAAGCAACAAACCGAGATCCCCACACAAAGTGACTTAGGCGCCACCACCTTTCCCAAGCTTGCATTACAAGCGGCAACCCATTCGAAAGACTGGACGTCACCTCGATCGGTCGAAAATGTGATTACCGCACCGTGCGATCCTGCTATACACGGTGCATTACTGGCCACAATGGCCAATCCTAACCTAGTCTACAGTGAATATGCGGGTTTATCGGTCGAGTTAGAAAAGACGTTAGTCCGGCAAATGGCCAATCTCATTGGCTACGAACCTGATCAATCTACCGGTATATTCACGCAAGGTGGTACCTTTGGTAATTTGTATGGATATTTAATGGGATTGAGAAAACAGTTCCCCCATTCCGGGCAACGCGGGTTGCAAGGGCAAGACTTCCGCATGATTAACTCACTTGCGGGTCACTACTCCAATATGACGAACTTAGGTCTATTGGGCACCGATATCCCCAGACAAGCGCTCCGAATCGAAGTCGATAGCAATAATCGGCTCGATCTGGATGACTTTTCTCGCACCCTCAATCACTGTTTTGCCGAGGGCATTCCCGTCCCTACTGTCTTACTCACCTTTGGTACGACAGATACATTTGCGATTGACGATGTTGAGCGTGTCTGTCGCATTAATGAGCAAGCTTGCCAACGCTTTAATGTCACGGTGAAACCACATATTCATGTTGATGCCGCCGTCGGCTGGCCACTGATCATGTTTAATGATTACGCGTTCGACACCAACCCTATTGGTTTTAACAACAATCTATTAGAGAAGCTTCACGCATTAGCGCCAAAAATTCGTGGACTCCGTTTTGCGGATTCTGTGACCATCGACTTTCAAAAGTGGGGATATGTCCCCTATACCGCAAGCTTGGTGATGTTTAAGCACCAAGCCGATATGGAGTACCTAAAACAAGATCCGCACTACTTCTCTTATTTCGAGTCAAACAAAACAGCGCAAACGCATTTGCAGTCGACCATAGAATGTTCTCGTGGTGCCGCGGGTGTCTATGGGAGTTATTGCGCGTTGAATATGCTTGGCAAGCGCGGCTATCAAACAATGGTAGGACACGGCTTACAAAATGCCGAATACCTGAAAGCACACTTATCGTCACTTCCTCACTGCAAAGTTGTTGCGAAAGATAATCTCGGGCCAACAGTCGCCTTTCGTCTATATCAACCTTCAGCAACCCTAAACGTCGATGCCGTTTTTCAACAAGAGCAGTCACTTCACCACGTTGGTGATAAAGTGGATAGCATCACTCAACATAGCTTGTTTCACCGTCAACACTTCCTCAACCGCAAAGGCAAACAGCTACAAACAAATTGGGTAGAATCCATTGCCCATACAGAGTTTGATCATCACGGGCAATGTTTGTTTATTCCTGGAGAAAAAGCTGTATTTTTAAACCCCTATACACGCTATCACCATATCGAGCAATTTGTTGCTTCATTGCAACCCGAACCCTCGACACAGCTWGTTTAAACGCCAGGTTCACCAACGCCAAAAGTGAGGCATAAACAGTGCAAGGACGGTGAAATACTCCAAGCGCCCAAGGATCATGGCAACATTGAGTATCCAAATCCCGGTGTCTGTGACCGGCTGGAAGTTGCTGCCCACTTCGCCAAACCCAGGGCCAAGGACATTAATACATGCCACAACAGCGGTAAAAGAGGACCAAAAATCGAGACCGGTTGTCATCATTAATAGCGTGAAGACACCGGTCGTCAGCGAGGCAAGCGACATAAACGCCATGACCGCTTGGGTCACATCGTTCGACACCACTTTATCTTGATACCGAATCGGTAATACTGCCGACGGATGAACCAATTGATGAAGTTGGCGACGGATAATTTTAAACGTAATGATGTCACGAATAATTTTATTCCCGCCCGCGGTTGAGCCAGAACAGCCACCGAGATAGGCACAAAACACCAAAAACAACGCCGTGGCCGCCGGCCAAGTACTTAAGTCAGCAGCACCGAAGCCGGTACTGGTAATAAACGACACCACGTGAAATGCAGCAAAGCTAAGAGAGGCCCACAGCGAGTCGTAGCGTGCTTCACTATAAAGATATAAGCCAAGTATTGCCGACATGCACGTCACGACAATAAGAAACACACGTGATTCCTCATCGTCGATGTAGAGCCTCAAACCACGCCAACCGATGCGAAAAATACGAAAATGTAGCGCAAAGTTAATCGCGCCCAATAGCATAAAGACATTCGCAATCATAAGCAGCGTATGACTTTGAAAATACCACATACTCGCGTCATGGGTTGAAAATCCACCCGTTGATACCGTGGAAAAGCTATGTGCAATCGCATCATATGCGCTCATTCCCGCAAGATAATACGCCAGTGCGCAGGCCAAGGTAATCACCAGATAAACCCCCCACAAATAGTGCGCGGTCTTAGCGATACGTGGCGATAGCTTTTCATCTTTGATCGGGCCTGGCGTTTCTGCTTTAAGCAACCGCATGCCCCCCACGTTGAGCATGGGTAACACCGCAACCACAAAGATAACAACGCCTAAACCTCCCATCCACTGGAGAAATTGGCGATACAGCAGAAATGCCGCTGGCATGTCATCGAGACCACTGAGAATAGTTGCTCCGGCGGTGCTCAGTGCGCTAATAGATTCAAACGTTGCATCGGCAAAGTTAACGCCTGTCACTAGCTTTATTGGTATTCCGCCAAGTAGCCCCACCAACACCCAAGTCAGCGTTGAAAACAACAAGGCATCGCGAAAGGTGACCTGATTGAGCTTACTTTTACGAAATAACCAAGAAATCACTAATGATGCCAGCATCATGAGTAAGGAGGGATAGAAAAAGAGTGTCGAGACACCGTCGCGAAAAATAAACAACGACAAAAGCCCGAAAACAAATTGCACGATGCCCATCCATAAAACAGGCATGCCAAGAAGACGCAGTGTATTTTGAAAGTTAATCATGACAGGGGCAACTCATCATTAACACGCCGTGGTGTGTAGGCTCCATTACCTACCACGCGTAACAACAGTGGCATGGCGAGTCCACCTCGCCGTCTAACTCTATCGGCCTTGTTTCATCATAGCAATATCAATGAAAAGCCCTATATCCACGTCGTTAATACCCTGCGAACAAGGCATTACATCGCAGACACAAACAAAAAAGCCGAGCATCACTGCTCGGCTTTAAACTATTTATTGTGCTTGACGACGCTCACCGCGTGCAGGCGCGCGACGCTCATTACCACGATCGCGGTTAAAGCGACGTTCACCACGGCCACCGCGGCTATCACGGTCACTACGGCCTCGGCCACCGCCGTTACGGTCACCACCACGACGTTCACGCATGATCTGACCTTCAACACGTTGTGCATTGGTCTCTTTTTGGCGAATACGCAGTTTTTGCAATTGCGCAAAGACTTCTTTCGGCATGGTTTTTGGCAGCTGCACAAACGTATGAGCAGGTGCGAGTTTGATTGCACCAATATTCTGCTTGTTCAAGCCAAGTTCGTTAGCAATCGCACCTACGATGTCTTTTACTTGTACGCCTTGCTCTCGGCCAACATCTAACTGATACGTATCCCAGTCAGCTGGGTTGGTATCACGGCGATCAGTACCACTTGGACGTTCATCACGGCGACGTTCACGACGCTGCTTTTCACGATCCATTGCCGCGATCATTGGGTCTGGGCCTTTATAGAACAAAGGACGTTTACCTTGCTGGCGCTGGAGTAACATAGCAGCCAGTGTGGTTGCATCAACGTCAATATCGTTTTGTAGTTGCTCAATCAGTTCAACGAATGGACCCATCGCATCGCCATCTTTCTTCTCAGCCAGTTCACTGGCCAGTTGAGCGACACGTGCCTCAGCGACCTTATCGCGATTCGGCAGTTGGATTTCTTCCATTTTAGTCTGAGTAACACGCTCGACGGTACGCAGCATCCGCATTTGGTTGGTGCGGACCAACAAAATTGCTTTACCCGCACGACCGGCACGGCCAGTACGACCAATACGGTGAATATACGATTCAGCATCAAACGGGATATCATAGTTAAATACGTGGGTGATGCGGGCTACATCGAGACCACGCGCAACCACGTCGGTTGCCACTAAAATATCAATCACACCACGTTTCAAATGATCGACCGTGCGTTCGCGCAATGATTGCGGAATATCACCATGCAAGGCTGCCGCTTTAAAGCCGCGAGCTGATAGCCAGTCGGCCAGGCGCTCAGTGTCTTGGCGAGTACGTACAAAGACGATCGATGCATCCGTGTCTTGGGTTTCGAGTAGACGGCTCATCGCTTCGTCTTTTTCGACACCTTTAACCACCCAGAATTGTTGCTCTACTTTTTCAACAGTGCGGTTGCTACCGGCCACGTCAACACGAGCGGGATCACGCAAAAAGCGATCAACAATTTGTTTTACGATTGGCGGCATGGTCGCAGAGAAAAGAACACGCTGTGCGCTTTCTGGTGCCTGCTCCATGATCCAAGTGACGTCGTCGACAAAGCCCATTTTGAGCATTTCGTCGGCTTCATCAAGAATAAAGGTATGAACTTCGTCAAGCTTAAGACGGTCACGGTTAATCAAATCTTTTACACGACCCGGTGTTCCCACCACGATGTGCGCGCCGCTTTTTAGCGCTTTCATTTGATCAACAATCGACGCACCACCATAGATCTCAAGAATTTTGAGGCCTTTGATGTTTTGTGCCAGCGTTTTCATCTCTGCAGCAACCTGAATCGCCAACTCACGCGTTGGTGCCATCACAATCGCTTGTGGTTTGTGTTGGTTTAGGTCAACTTTGTTCAACAACGGTAGTGAAAAAGCAGCGGTTTTACCGGTACCGGTTTGCGCTTTACCGAGTGCGTCACGACCTTCGAGGAGTGCAGGAATGGAGGCGGCTTGGATAGGTGTTGGTGTTTCAAAGCCCATTGAGTCAAGCGCAGACAAAAGGGTGTCGGCCAGATCTAACTGGCGAAATTTGGTTACAGATTCTTGCATTGGGATCCCAATCTATGAGTGTAGCGAAACGGGGCCCCTTCAGCGTTCTGCTCAACCATGAAACACTGTCTTTTATACAGTGTTAGTCACCAGCGCTACGGGCCTCAGTCATTAAGGGTGAATATACTGCGCTATTTACACCAAAAAAGCCAGAAAAAGTTGAACAAGTTCACAAAAAACAGACCTCATGGACATATATCTCGCAGCTTGTCGATGAAGCCAACAAATAGTGGACAAAAAAAATACAAACAAAACAGAGCACGAGGAGCCTGGTGTGGTTCACAGGATTTTATTGCCACGGGTTGGTTTTGAAACAGTGAATACGTATAGTGTGGCGATCCGTTAATCGAGACCCAAGTTATGTTTCAAGACAATCCCCTGCTCGCGCAGTTAAAGCAACAGATCCAAGAAACCCTGCCCAAAAAAGAAGGACAGGTAAAAGCCACCGAGAAAGGCTTCGGCTTTCTCGAAGTTGACGACAAAACCAGCTTTTTTATCCCACCACCGTATATGAAAAAGGTACTACATGGCGACCGCGTAGAAGCCATTGTTCGTACTGAAAAAGATCGGGAAGTGGCAGAGCCAGAAACACTGGTTGAACCAAGTTTGGATCGCTTTATCGGTCGCGTGCAGTGGGTTCGTAACCGTCTGAATGTCGTGCCTGATAATCCACAAATGAAAGACGCCTTACGCGCGAAAACAAAGCGCGGCCTGTCACAAGACGGCTTAAAAGAAGGTGATTGGGTCGTTGCATCGCTGACGCGTCATCCTCTTAAAGGAGATGACCACTTTTTGTGCGAAATCAGTGAAAAGATCACCGACGCAGAAGACAAAATTGTCCCTTGGTGGGTCACCTTAGCCAAGCACAACCTACCTAACCAAGAGCCTGCGCCTAAAGACGCATGGCCAATGTTAGAGCAGGGGCTTACGCGTCGTGACCTCACCGATCTTCCCTTTGTGACCATTGATGGTGAATCGACCAAAGATATGGACGATGCTCTGTATGTGGAAGCCAACCCACAAGGTGGCTTTAGCATGACAGTGGCAATTGCCGATCCTACCGCCTATRTTGATGCGGATGATGAACTCGACCAGGTTGCACGTAATCGCGGATTCACCATTTATCTACCTGGGCGCAATATCCCGATGCTACCGCGTGATCTCAGTGATGATTTGTGCTCCCTCCGTGAAAACGAACAGCGCCCTGCACTTTGTTGTACCTTCAATATTGCCGCGGATGGCACCATTGCCGATGACGCAGAGTTTTTCTCCGCATGGATCCAATCACATGGCCAGCTAGCCTACGACAAGGTGTCGGATTACATCGAGCAAGGCGAGCAAGCTCAGTGGCAACCGCAAACACCGGCGATCGCTGACCAGATTCATCAGCTTCACCAATTTGCGTTAGCACGCATTCAATGGCGTGAAACTCATGCAGTGACCTTCCCAGATCGCCCTGATTATCGTTTTGAACTCAGTGAAGATAACGATGTGATTGCTATTCACACGGATCAGCGTCGTATTGCTAATCGCATTGTGGAAGAGTCGATGATCAGCGCTAACATTTGCGCGGGTCGTAAGCTAAGCGAATCGTTTGGGTTCGGTATTTTTAATACCCATGCTGGCTTTAACAGTGAAAAGCTCGACGATGTGGTCGAGCTGGTAAAAGCGCACGACGGCGAGGCGGACAGCGAAAGCCTAGCAACCGTCGAAGGCTTCAGTGCACTCCGTCGCTGGTTAAACAGCCTAGACACCACCTATCTTGATAACCGCTTGCGCCGCTTCCAAGCATACAGTGAGATTGGTCATGAGCCAGCGCCACACTACGCAATGGGCTTAGATGTCTATGCCACGTGGACATCACCTATCCGTAAATACGGTGATATGATCAACCACCGCTTGCTTAAAGCAATTATTCGCGGCGAAACCGAAGCCAATGCCCCGGCCGATACCGTGGGTGAAGAGCTTGCCGGCCACCGTAAACATCACCGTATGGCCGAGCGTGACGTGGCTGATTGGCTTTATACCCGTTTGCTCAAACCAGAAGTTGAAGCACAGACTCGGTATACCGCAGAGATCTTTGATATTAACCGCGCGGGTATGCGTGTCCGCCTACTCGAAAATGGTGCACCGGCGTTTATCCCTGGCTCACTGATCTTGGACAACAAAACCCGGATTGCCTGTGATAAAGAGACAGGCACAGTGACTATCGACGGTAACGTTGAGTTCAAGCTTGGCGATAGCCTAGAAGTGGTTATTGCTGATATTAAAGAGACCACCCGTTCGATTGTTGCCAAACCAACACAGGTATTCACGCTCTCGGACACGACTGAAAGCTAATTACTGTTGGTGACTTGATAGAAAGCCGAGCCATTGCTTGGCTTTCTTTTTTCCTGGAGAATGATAATCTAATCATTAAATAACGTTTATCATTAAACCATTGCAATTATCACAGCCTACGTGCCTAGCGAGTCGTTAAAAAGTGATAGCTAATGGTGTTACCTCAACCCGTTGAAGAGGTTTCATGGGGCTTTTACGTTCATCTGCGGTCCGAATGGGGACCCCGATTGCTTTATTGCTACTCCTCGCGGCAGGTTATCACCCTTTGGTCACCTCACTCGCCCCCTATTACAACCTCATCTATGCTGCCCCCTATTTTCTTTTGCTCACTGCGCTGCTTTTAAGCCATCTGTTCAAAAGCGCACGCGTGGGTATGATGGTCATTATCTTATTAGTGGGATACACGATTATCCTAACGCGACTTCAATCCCCGCTTGAGCAAGGGACGACTTATCTTGAGTACTTGCTTTTAGCAGTCGCGCTGCCCATTAATTTGCTCTATATGATCATCGTACGCGACCAAAAGCTCACCTCTCGGTTTGGGGTGTTCTTTTTTCTCGCTATAGGTATGGAAATCGGGTGGTGTGCGCTACTGGTGCAGCAATTCGGCGAGTTATCTTCCTATTTTCAGCAGCATCCTATTTTAGTCAGGGCGGCATCGGTTAGCCCCATGCCCGTGCTGCTGATTGTGCTGCTCTCTATTTTAATTTGTATCAGTACTCTTCGCCTTTTGCGCAAAAATAGTATTGAAGATCATGCGGCTTTCATTAGCGTATTATGCAGCACGATTACCTTGGTGTTTTTTAATGTGCCGTTTATATCGTCACTCGTATTTTCGCTCGCAGGCCTGCTGTTGGTTGCCAACCAAGTATCATTCAGCCATCAATTAGCGTTCGTCGACGGGCTCACCGAAATTGCGGGACGACGCGCACTCGAAGATGAACTAAAACACCTTGGTCGTCGCTACACTTTAGCCATGCTCGATGTTGACCACTTCAAGCAATTTAACGACACCTATGGCCACGAAATCGGTGACGATGTACTTAAGCTTGTGGCTAAGCAAATGGCGTGCTGTGAGGGAGGCGCCAGTGCTTTTCGTTATGGCGGCGAAGAATTCACCTTATTGTTCAAAGGCAAAACCACTGAGCACTGTTTACCTTTTCTCGACGCATTACGCGAAGATATTGCTCACTATCCGTTAGTGCTACGCGATCAATCTCGCCCTCATGATGACAAACAAGGCCGACAAAAACGCGGGCGAGCGAGCGATAAAAAGCCCGTTAACATTACCGTGAGTATCGGATATGCCGATGCCTCGCAGGCAGATACGCCCGAAGACGTTTTACAATTAGCGGATAAGGCGTTATATAAAGCCAAAGAGGCAGGGCGGAATTGTATTAAGGGCAGTGCGTGAAAATGGGTTTTATAAAAAATGTTGCTTAAACAGCTTGGCCCGCCATAGGCGGGCCAAGCTGTTCATTAGTGACTTAAAATCTGATCTAAAAATTGCTTAGTCCGATCGAACTGGGGTGTATTAAAAAACTCAGCGGGCGTGTTTTGTTCAATGATTTCTCCAGCATCCATAAAAATCACTCTATCAGCTACCTCCTTAGCGAACCCCATTTCATGCGTAACACACAGCATAGTCATTCCGCCTTCCGCTAATTCTACCATCACATCTAACACTTCTCGTACCATCTCTGGATCAAGGGCTGATGTGGGCTCATCAAACAACATAACATTTGGGTTCATACACAGTGAGCGTGCAATGGCAACACGTTGCTGCTGGCCACCAGATAGCTGTCCCGGGAATTTTAAGGCTTGATGCGGAATTTTCACCCGCTCTAGGTACTGCATAGCGATCTCTTCAGCCTCGGATTTTGGCATTTTTTTCACCCAAATCGGGGCAAGCGTACAGTTATCTAGAACGGTCAGATGGGGAAATAAATTAAAATGCTGAAAACACATGCCCACTTCATCCCGTATCGCTTGGATGTTCTTGATATTGTCATTTAGAGGCACACCCGCAACGGTTATCTGACCTTTTTGGTGCTCCTCCAGATGATTAATACATCGGATCATGGTCGATTTTCCCGATCCCGACGGCCCACAGATAACGATCTTCTCGCCCTTTTCCACTTTAAGGTTAATGTCTTTCAACGCATGGAATTCACCATACCACTTGTTCATTTTCTTTATTTCAATGACATAGTCTTTGTTCATAACATCCATATTTTTATATCCTTACTGCCGCTACGCTTAAAGGCCCGTATGTAGGCGCTTCTCAAGCCAAATTGAATACCGAGACATACCAGAGCAAAAAATCCAGAAAACAAAAGCCACAAAAACATAACTTTCAGTGGCAAACCCCAGCCATTCTGGATCAGTGTTTGCAGTTTGCCCAATCCCTAGCACATCAAACATCCCAATAATTAAGACAAGGCTGGTGTCTTTAAAGAGACTAATAAAGGTATTAACAATCGATGGAATAGAAATCTTTAACGCCTGAGGAAGGATAACCAGGATGGTCTTTTTCCAATAGGTTAATCCCAGCGCATCTGCTGCTTCATATTGTCCTTTGGGGATCGCCTGCAGTCCACCTCGCACCACTTCAGCCATATAGGCAGAGGCAAACATCACCACTCCAATCAGCGCTCTCACCAACTTGTCGATGTTTGTGCCCTCGGCAAGAAACAAAGGCAGCATAACCGATGCCATGAATAGCACAGTGATAAGCGGGACACCGCGCCAGATTTCGATATAAATCGTGCTGAACGATCGTATAACTGGCATGGTAGATCGGCGGCCAAGCGCCAACAGAGTACCAATAGGCAAAGAAGCAATAATGCCAACCAAGGCAATGATAAGGGTAATTAATAGTCCCCCCCACATATGGGTTTCGACTTTTTCTAAGCCAAAAACACCGCCATACAATAGCGTTGCAATTGAGATCGGGTAAGCACTAATCGCAAATGCGCCTATCCAACGTTTATAAGGAGTTTTATCGTATATAAGCAGCGCGACCAATATCGCCAGCGTGCCGTAAAAGAGCTGCGGTCGCCATAACTCCTCAGTGGGATAAAACCCATACATAAATTGGTCCCAACGCACACCAATAAAAGCCCAACAAGCACCACTGCTGCTGCAGGCTTCGGGGCTTTGGCCAACCCAATCGGCATTGACAATCACCCAGCTGACAGCAGGGGGGATCACCGCAAACAGTGCCGTCAAAACAACAATGGTTAGCACCACATTTAAAGGACTGTTAAAGAGGTTTTCCTTCGCCCAATAAAAAACACCATGATTATCGATAGGTGGCGCTTCATCTTCCTTAAAATGATATTTTTTCATCCTGATACCACTACCTTTCCGTCAACATAACTTTCTTGTTGTACACATTCATGACCAGCGATGTGGCAAGGCTGAGTGTGAGATAAACGGCCATTGTCATTGCAATGATCTCTATCGCTTGCCCAGTTTGGTTTAAAGTTGTTCCGGCAAATACAGACACCAAATCTGGATACCCGATTGCCATCGCCAGTGAAGAGTTTTTCGTCAGGTTTAAATATTGACTGGTTAATGGAGGAACAATGACCCGCATCGCCTGAGGGATCACAATAAGCTTTAAGGTCTTCACAGGGCCAATACCTAAAGACAGCGCCGCTTCCTTTTGCCCATCGCTCACTGAGTTAATGCCAGAGCGTACGATCTCTGCAATAAACGCTGCGGTATAAATACTCAAAGCGAGTAACAAGGCCACTAATTCGGGGATCACTGTGATACCACCAGAAAAGTTAAACCCCTTTAACACCGGCATATTCACCGTGACCGGGCTACTACTAAAAAGGAATACAACAGCGGGAACGGCGATACAAAACATCAACGCGACGCGCCCCATTGACACTTGCTTCCCTGTATGTGCTTGATAGGTTTTCCCCCACAAATGCGCAACAAAGGTAAAGCACACACCTAGAATAAGGGTACCAAGCAAAAAATACCCTTCGGAGTTAAAACCAATAGAGGGAACATACAAACCTCGTACATTGAGAAAAATGGCTTCTCCCAGACTCAAGCTATTACGAGGAGATGGCAAGGTTTGTAGCACCGCGAAATACCAGAAAAATATTTGCAGTAGTAAAGGAATATTCCTAAATATCTCGATATAGGCAGACGCGATCTTCTTTATTAGCCAGTTGGAAGACAAGCGGGCCACACCAATAATGAACCCAAGTACTGAAGCCAGTACAATACCGAGAAAAGAAACTAAGACGGTATTTAGCAAACCGACAAAAAACGTTCTACCATAGGTGTCACTGCCACTGTATTCAATCAATGACATCGAGATATTAAAGCCCGCTTTTTCTGATAAAAAGTCGAACCCTGTGGTGATCCCTCTCGCCTCCAAGTTGGCTTGCGTATTACTAACAATTGAATAGAGAAATGCCACGATAGCGATCAGGGATAGGACTTGAAAAAGTATTGATCGGAAAGCGGGGCTATAGATTATGCTCGTCTTCTGAGCGTTCTGTTCTGAAATAAATGGCGTGCTCATGTTTCGATAACCTACCAACTTACTTAAACATCGCTAAAAAGAGCGATAGTACATCGCTCTTTCGCATCCAGTATTAGGTTTCTACTTAACGAATCGGTGGCGCATACATGAAGCCACCATCACTCCACAGTGCGTTCACGCCACGTGAAATGTTTAATGGTGAACCGGAACCCACTTGCGACTCAAACAACTCTCCATAGTTGCCCACCTGTTTAACAACGTTGTAACCCCACATGTCCGGTAAACCGAGCGACTTTCCTTTAGGGCCATCAACACCGAGAATCCGCTGAATGTTCGGGTCATTCGATTTCAACATGTCATCGGCGTTCTCAGAGGTTATCCCATACTCTTCCGCATTGATCAGCGAGAACAATACCCACTTAGCGACATTAAACCAGGCATCATCACCCTGCCTGACCACAGGCCCAAGTGGCTCTTTTGAAATAATGTCCGGCAGTACAACCGCAGACGAGGGATCTTTCAAATTCAAGCGCAGCGCATAAAGCTGTGACGTGTCTGATGTAAGAACATCACAACGCCCGGAATCAAAACCAGCAGCCGTTTGCGACGCGGTATCAAAAACAACAGGGTTAAAAGACATACCATTTTTGCGGAAATAGTCAGCAATGTTTAATTCCGTAGTGGTACCGGATTGAATACAAATCGATGCACCGTCTAACTGACTGGCATTTTCCACTCCCAGCTCTTTCGAAACCATAAAGCCCTGACCATCGTAAAACGTGGTACCGACAAAATTTAGGCCAAGCGCCGTATCACGATGCAATGTCCACGTGGTATTGCGCGATAAGACATCCACTTCGCCCGATTGCAATGCCGTGAACCGTTCTTTGGCCGTTAAAGGCACAAACTTCACTTTTTCCTTGTCTTCCAATACAGCTGCCGCTACGGCTTGACAATACGCCACATCAATCCCTTTCCACTCACCGTCAGAGTCAGGGTTTGAAAAACCTGGCAACCCCGTGCTCACACCACAGGTCAAATAGCCTTGTGATTTAACCTTATCCAAGGTTGAACCGGATTCAGCAGCAAAGACATTTGTCGACAGCGCTGCCGCTGTCAGCATTACTGCACTGATCGTCTGAAGTTTTCCTTTCATGTATCCTCCATGAGGTTTTTTAAACCAATGACATTCATCCTATGATCGCTGTCTCATCACGTGTCGCCCTATACCAAGCAAGACAATCGTCGTTACAGAAAACAAAAAACAATTGATTTATCTGCATTGATGACTTAAACAACGTGAAAACAGCATGGGTAATAATGATAAAAGAGTAAATAGTGCAAGAGCGCACCAAAAAAGGGACGCTTCTCTTTATTTTGTTCAAGAGAAGAATTCAGAGAAAAAAACGCTTTAAGTACTTAAAAGGCGAAGAAACCAAAGGCATCGTGATGAAAAAAAGAATAAAAAACATCTAGCAAAATTGTACTTGCACTTTTCTAGTGCAAACTCAAGGATGAGGTATAACGTGTGATTAGTCTTTACATCAGCGGATGATAATGGCGATATACTAGCTCTAACTTTGCGGTATGATTAGGTGAGCCGTATTTATGAAAACGCTGACGCTTACTCAATTCACTAGACAAGTAATGATATTGGGGCTTATTGCCCTATTGCAGGCAGGCTGTGCAACGCAGCGTGACGCCGCAACGACAGCTGGCATGCCTAGTTCGGACAAAACGATTAGCGATCAAGCGCTAGACCAAGTACTTACCCAACTTTATCGTCAGTGGCAAGGCACCCCTTATCGGTGGGGAGGCACCTCACGCCAAGGCATCGATTGCTCAGCGTATACGCAACGCGTCTATCAAGAAGCGCTCGCCACGCCACTACCGCGCACCACCCACGGCCAAGCAAAAACCGGCTATGCCATTGACTATCAATCCGCACGACAAGGCGACCTGGTGTTCTTTCATATCCGCCCAGGCTTGCGTCATGTTGGTGTTTACCTTGGCGAGCAGCGATTTATGCATGCGTCAGCTTCCAAGGGCGTGACAGTGTCACGAATTGATAATCCTTACTGGCAAGCGCGATTCTGGCAATTCCGCCGTTACTTCTGAGTGTGCGCTTTCACCGAATCGGCCAGTTCGCAACAGGGTTGATACCGCGGACACGTGACGACATGATCATTGACCATGCCCAGCGCTTGCATCAACGAATAACAAATGGTTTCTCCCACAAATTTAAAGCCGCGCTTTTTCAAAAAACGGCTCATGGCGCGTGACTCGTCCGTCGCCGTGGCGACATCGGCATCCGATTGGTGATGGTTTACAATGGGCACACCGTCGGTAAACTGCCAAATCGCTCTAGCCAATGATCCGTACTGTTCCACCAGCGTTACTGCAGCCTTGGCATTGGTAAACACAGAGGCCACCTTCAGTCGATTACGGACAATCTCATGGTTGGCCATGATCTCAGCAATATTTGGTTCAGCCACCGCGGCAAGCTGATAAAAATCGAAGTGAGAGAAAGCGTCACGATAAGCCTGCCGTTTTTCCAGTATTAGCCGCCAATTTAATCCTGCTTGCGCGCCCTCTAAACAAATGAACTCAAAGATCGCTTGATCATCAAATGTCGGTACGCCCCACTCGGTATCGTGATACACACGTTCAGATTCACTGTACTGCGCCCATTGGCAAATTTTCATCTTTTTTCCCTTCTTCAAACACGACATCGGGTGTCAATTTTGTTGCTTATGGCACGAAATCAGCGAGTTAACTGGGTAAATGCTATCGTTATGTGCAATATAACGCTATCTTTGATCGCGATAAGTGCATGAAACGTAATAGAACCGTTAATCCTTGTTATTGATGCCATTCATACATAAATGCAAAGGGACACGCGTGACAAAAAAGCATATATTGATTACTGGCGCCGGACAGCGCATTGGCTACGCACTCGCCTGCCACTTTCTCAATCAGGGTCACCAGGTAACGTTATCTTATCGTTCCGAGCGCCCTCAAGTGGCCGATTTAAGGGCGCGGGGCGCGCGTTGTTTGCACGCAGACTTCTCAACGGATGAGGGCGTTTATTCCTTCATTGACCACATTGATGCTTTAAATCCCACTTTCGATACATTGATCCACAATGCGTCATCTTGGGACAGTGAGAAACACAGCCAAGATATTGCATCGCTGTTTGATAACATGATGCAAATCCATGCAAAAACACCTTATCTCATCAATATGGCCGCGCCTCGCTGGATGCAACAGGGTGATATTATCCATCTCACCGATTATGTCGCGCAAAAAGGCAGTGCCAAACACACCGCTTATGCTACCAGCAAAGCTGCGCTCGAAAATCTTACCCTCTCGTTTGCACAGAAAATGGCACCATCAATCAAAGTGAACAGTATTTCACCAGCATTAATCATGTTTAATGATGGCGATGATGAAGCCTATCGAGAAAAAGCACGCCGTAAGTCACTATTAAGATCGGTCCCCGGTGAGCAAGAAGTGGTGAATGCATGCGAATTTATCCTTGCGAGTCAACATATGACTGGCCAATCCATCAAACTTGATGGCGGCCGCCATCTTATCTAACTTTCGTGACCAGGAAACGACTATGAACGACGCTGTGATTAAAATAACCAACCTGCGCCTACGTACTTACATTGGGTTTAATCCTGACGAGCAGGAGAAAAAACAAGACGTAGTCATCAATGTCGAGATTCATTATCCAGGCCACAAGGCGTGTGAAGAAGACAACGTTGATGATGCACTCAATTACAAAGATATAACCAAAGCGATTATTGACTATGTTGAGAACGGACGTTTTCTCTTACTCGAAAAGCTGGTTGCGGGTGTTTTAGAGATTACACGTGATCATCACTGGGTGCGCTACGCACAAGTGACCATTGATAAGCCGCATGCACTCAGATTTGCCGACTCTGTCTCATTAAGCCTAAGCTGGACCGCTAGCGAGTCGTAACACCGCACAGAGTTCGTTAGAATTATTCGAACATCATGTTCAAGGTGAACAGCTTCTATATTGCCGTTCACCTTATATACTGTGTTGGATTAGTAATTGGGAGCGGGAACAAATGACACCGAAAAATAGCTACGATCGCGTTATGCGTACGCTACACTGGCTATCGAGTCTCGTTATCGTTGGCCTTTTCGCTGTCGGATTGTGGATGGTCGACTTGAGCTACTACAGTAGTTGGTATCAAACTGCGCCACACTGGCACAAATCGATAGGCATATTACTGGCGATAACGACTGTTGGTCGACTTGTGTGGAAAGCAACACACACTATGCCCACCGTTGAAGGTAAGGCTTGGGAACGTAAAGCGGCAACAGCAGGCCATCATACTATTTACCTGCTCCTTGCCACACTGTTTGTCTCTGGATACTTGATCTCAACCTCAGACGGACGTGGGATTGAAGTATTCACCTGGTTTACCGTGCCGAGCGCAGGGGAGCTGTTTCCCAATCAATCAGACATTGCTGGCGATATACACTACTACGTCGCCATCACCTTGATTGTGTTAGCAGCAGGCCATGCCATTATGGCACTTAAACACCATTTTAAAGATAAAGACAATACGTTACGGAAGATGATCGGAGGAAACCCGAAATGAAAAAACTCATGTTAGCCATGGGAATGAGCGCCGCGACACTCTTATCTGGGCCTGCACTGGCAGACACTTATATGATTGACACCAAAGGCGCACATGCCTCGGTCAACTTCAAAGTGCCACACCTAGGTTACAGCTTTACCAAAGGTCGTTTTAATACGTTTGACGGCCAGTTTGAATTCGACCCAGATAACATTGGCGCATCAAGTGTGTCGGTGACGATTGATACAACCAGTATTGATTCTAACCACGCTGAGCGTGATAAGCACATTCGTAGCGGTGACTTCTTGGATGTAGGCGAATATGGCCAAGCGTCCTTTGAAAGCACCAACGTAACCGACAACGGCGACGGCTCAATGACCATTGCAGGCGATCTCACTTTGCATGGCCAAACCAAGCCAATTGAAATCGACGCTGAACTCGTCGGTCACGGTGAAGATCCTTGGGGCAACTACCGCGCTGGCTTTATGGGTAACACCCGCCTGGAGCTAGAAGACTTTGGTATTCCCACTATGGGCCCTGCCACATACGTTGATATGGAGCTGCACGTAGAAGGCATTCGCCAGTAACTTGCTAGACTCAGTAAACTAAAAAAGCCTTGGCCACATGCCAAGGCTTTTTTGTCGCATCAACACTGAAACCTTTTCGTCATAGTCTCTAGTTACGATGGCGGCAATAATACAGAAAAATTAGTTTAGCTATGACATTACCTATTAACATTGCATTCTTCGACTTAGACGAAACCCTGGTCGCTACCGACACCAAACAAGCGTGGCTGGAATACCTTTGCCAGTGCAATCTCGCCCCGCAAAACGTGGTCGAGCAAGAGAAGCGGGCGTATTTGGATTTTAAAAAAGGCCGCATCAACCTTGAGCAATATATGCAAGTGCAGCTGATCCCGGTAAAAGGAAAATCGATTCAAACCGTGGCTGCTTGGGCCACCGACTTTATCGATCAGCACGTCGCTCCCGTGGTGGTACCACAAGCATTAGCGCGTATCGAGTGGCATCGCAACCGCGGCGATCACTGTGTGTTAGTTTCCAACACCGCCGCCCACCTAGCGCGTCCGATTGGCAAACTGCTCAAACTCGATACCGTGATTGCGATTGAGCTTGAAACATTAAATGGCGTATATACGGGCAGCATATCGCATTGCGTGCGTGATTATCGTGGCAAGCACGACTACATGCAGGCATGGCTATCTGACCGTCATGACACTGTCGGCCACACATATGGTTACAGTGACTCGCACTGGGATGTCCCCTTGCTTGAGCAAGTCGACAGCGCCTTTGCCGTCAATCCCGACCCGCACTTAAGCCTGCACGCGCAGAAGAAAGATTGGACCATTATGGAATGGGCGCGCTACGACACCATTCGTGATTAGTAAAAGATCACAGGAAACGTGACGACAGGGCGCCTCGTGTGCCCTTTTTACCAACACCCACTTGAGAATGATTATCATAACCGTTATCTTTAAAGTATGATCGGCTGGCGATATCGCGCCGTAGTCACATGCATAATGAACGAGATTAACGCTTATGAGAAAACACCTGCTAATTATTGCGGCGCTCTTGCTCTCTCCGATGGCGCACGCCGACCAATTAAAACACGCGGACAAGTTAAAAGTGGTGACCAGCTTTACCATTCTCGCGGATATGGCTGGCAACGTAGCGGGCGAGCATGCCGAGGTAGTGTCGCTCACTAAACCCGGCGCGGAGATCCACAATTACCAACCCACTCCAGGAGATATTCTGCGCGCGCAAGATGCGGATGTGGTGATGTGGAACGGATTAGGCTTAGAGCGCTGGTTCGAACGTTTTTTCCAGCACATTGATAAGGTACCGAATGTGATCTTATCTGAGGGAGTGGCGCCAATTGTGATTGCCTCGGGCCCGTATCGTGGCAAACCCAACCCGCACGCGTGGATGTCTCCTTCTGATGCAATGCAATACGTTGATAACATTGCGCAAGCTCTGATTAAATACGACCCTGCCAATCAAGCTCATTATCAAGCCAATGCCAAGGCCTATAAGGCAAAAATTCAAGCTGTGTTCGCGCGTGCGCAAGACGCGCTATCCGCTGTCCCTGAATCCCAGCGTTGGCTAGTAAGCAGTGAAGGCGCTTTTTCCTATCTGGCGCGAGATTTGAACCTCAACGAAGCCTATTTATGGCCTATTAACGCTGAGCGTCAGGGCACACCACAACAAGTTCGCGCGCTGATTGATACCGTGCGAGAACACCAAGTGCGTGCTGTGTTCTCCGAAAGTACCGTGTCTGATGCGCCTGCCAAACAAGTCGCCGTGGAAACCGACGCGCGCTATGGCGGCATTTTATATGTCGATTCGCTCAGTCAAGCTGACGGACCGGTGCCTGATTATCTATCCTTACTGACAGTGACCACAGAAACCGTGTTAGCGGGGTTGCGCCATGACGCACTATGATTTAACCGATGGCACGCCCAGTGTGTTAGATGTCAACGAGGTGCGTGTCGTCTATCGAAACGGCCTGTGTGCCCTTGAGCACGCCAGCTTCTCGCTGCCAGCGCAAACCATCACTGCCTTGGTGGGTGCCAATGGCAGCGGCAAATCCACCTTATTTAAAGCGATCATGGGGTTTGTGAATCCCGGCAGTGGCAGCATTGCGGTGAACGGCACTCCCATTAAGCAAGCGCAAAAAGCAGGCTTGGTCGCTTATGTGCCTCAATCCGAAGAAATCGATTGGTCATTCCCCGTGTTAGTAAAAGATGTAGTGATGATGGGCCGCTACGGCAAGATGTCATTTATGCGTCGCCCCAAAGCGGCGGATCATCAAGCGGTGGATGAGGCCTTGGCCCGGGTGGATATGACAGCCTTTCGCCAGCGCCAAATTGGCGAACTGTCCGGCGGACAGAAAAAGCGCGTCTTTCTCGCCCGCGCGCTGGCTCAGCACAGCCCGCTGATTTTACTGGATGAGCCCTTTACTGGCGTAGATGTCACCAGTGAAGAGTCGATTATGCGTTTGCTGCTCGAGCTCAAAGACGAAGGCAAAACCATTTTAATTGCCACCCATAACCTTGGCACCGTGCCCGACTTTTGCGATCGCACCGTGCTGGTCAATCGCGCGGTGGTGGCAGGCGGGCACACCGAGCATGTGTTTACCACCGAGAACCTGAGTGCCATTTTTGGCGGCAAACTGCGCCAGTATGTGATGCCCAGTGAGAAACTCCACCAAGATGCCGATCCGCGCGAGCTATCGGTCATTTCCGACGATGAACGACCTTTGGTGGTGTACGGCAAGCGCGAACAAAGCGCGCAGGAGCGGCGCGAATGAGCTTACTCGATCCCCTCGCCTATCAATACATGCAAAAAGCATTGCTGGTCACCACCTTGATTGGCGGCGTGTGCGGCTTGCTCTCGGCTTTTTTGATGCTCAAAGGTTGGTCGCTGATGGGCGATGCCCTCTCCCATGCGATTGTACCGGGCGTTGCCGGCGCTTATATGCTGGGCTTGCCCTTTTCACTCGGCGCCTTTGTTGCCGGCGGCATGGCCGCGAGCGTGATGCTGTTTTTGCACCAACGTAGCCAGATAAAACAAGATGCGATCATCGGTTTAATCTTCTCGAGCTTTTTCGCCTTCGGCCTCTTTTTGGTCTCGATTTCGCCCGTCGCGGTCGATATTCAACAAATTATGCTGGGCAACTTGCTCGCCATTGCCCCGCTCGATGCGATGCAAATGCTGATCATTGCCTTGGTGAGCCTCACCGTGCTGGCAGTGAAATGGCGTGATTTTATGCTGACCTTTTTCGATGAAAGCCACGCCCGCTGCATTGGTTTACCTGTGGTGGGGCTTAAAGTGCTGTTTTTTGCGCTGCTCAGTGCTTGCACCATGGCGGCTCTTAAAAGTGTCGGTGCCTTTTTGGTGATTTGCTTAGTGATCGCCCCCGGCGCCACCGCCTATTTACTGAGCGATCGCTTCGGGCCCGTGTTGGTACTGAGCGGTGTCATTGGCACACTCACCTCGCTATTTGGGGTGTACATCAGCTATTTCGCTAACCTTAACGCCGGCGCACTGATTGTGTTGGCCCAAGTGGGACTCTTCTTAGCTGCCTTTGTGTTCGGCCCCAAACACGGGATCCTCGCGCGGCGCGCCAAACGTCAGGAGGCACTGCAATGAATCCGTATCAACTGACTTTTATGCAAGATGCTCTGCTAATGGCCGTCTTGGTGGCACTACCCTGCGCGCTGCTTTCATGCTATTTGGTGTTAAAAGGCTGGTCATTGATTGGCGATGCCGTGGCACACGCGGTGCTGCCGGGATTGGTGCTAGCAAACTTGTTTGGCCTGCCGCTGATTGTCGGCGCTTTTGCCGCGGGCTCCGCATGCGCCACCAGTGTGCATTGGCTCAAACAAAATAGCCGTGTGAAAGAAGACACCTTACTGGGGATTGTGTTTTCTGGCTTTTTCGCGCTGGGGCTGATTTTGCAAGGCCAATTCCCGTCTGATTTGCACCTTGATCATATTCTATTTGGCAACCTGTTGGGGATTAACCACCAACAGCTGCTCACCGCCGCCATCACTGGCTTAGTCGTGCTTGCGCTGGTGCTGCTTAAAGGGCGAGATTTAATGCTGCTCTCGTTCGACCCTGCACAAGCCAGCGTGCTCGGACTCCCCGTACAAAAGCTTCACTGGCTCCTGCTCTCGGTGATGATTGCCACCATTGTGGCGGGCTTACATGCCGTGGGGATTATCTTAGTGGTAGCGATGTTGATTGCACCGGGCGTCACCGCCTTTATGCTCAGCAAACAATTTAGCCGCATGTTATGGATTGCCTGTGCAATTGCCTTGGTCACCGCCGTAGGCGGCGTCACCCTCTCGTTTTACCTCGACAGCGCGCCAGGCCCGACCATTGTATTGCTACTCACAGGCTGTTTTGTGGTGACCTTTGCATGGCAACAATATCAAATCCACCGCAACCAAAAGCGCCCGCAACCGACGCGCCAAACCACAAAAGCAACGCGCTCTGCCACCACCCATTCAGCGCAATCGCACTAATCGGCTTCGCGACGGATACAGCAACACCCCATCCTCAGCAGTGCGCGAGAAGAGCTCGCGCACATTGCTCGTCGCATAGGTTTTATCGCCCATGGCCGTCATCTTGCCTTCACGCACGCCAAATACCATTATTAGGTATACATTGGTATCAACGAGCTCTAACCATGGCAAAGAATACAAGTATTACCCTAGGTGAACACTTCGATGGCTTTATCGCTAGCCAAATCGAAACGGGGCGTTACAGCTCGACAAGTGAAGTCGTTCGCGCCGCACTGCGTTTACTCGAAAACCAAGAGACAAAACTGCATACACTGCGTCAACTTCTCGTGGAGGGCGAACAGAGTGGCGATGCGGAGTATGACATCGATAACTTTATCCACGAAATCGATGCCGAAGACACACAATGAAGCCATTTACGCTGACTATCGCCGCCAAAACGGACATACTAAAGTCGTTCTAATCGCGCACTTCACCCCACCAACCCAATTCGCTCCTTGTGTTCTAACCAACTTCTTGCACCCACCTCACAAAATATGGCTTACCTAACACTTTGGACAATAGCGCACGAAAAACAAAACAGCCCTTGATAGACTAATCCCAAATCTACCCACTCAATAGCGTGTTAGGTGCCGACAACTAACTGGCGGTAGCATGGAAAAACACAGGATGGTTAACCTGTGTATCGGCCAGATAAACGCAAAGCGGTCGTTTTTATCCGTGACAGGTGCACACTTTCCCAGAATGGATGATTAAAAGCGTCGATTAGTTAATCGGTTACATATTAACGCTTGGGGATAGTGTGAATACTGGAGCAGAGATACGCGGCGGGCACACTTTCGCGGAAGAGCAGTATCCATTAGAGGTGATAAATTCTCCTGGTAACAGACAGTTAGGTAGAAAACAGTGCGTATAACGGTTTTGGGAGATCGCCAATGCGCGCTAATACAATGTCAAGGGGGAGGAGCGAGTAAGTGGCTGCAGAAGATAAAGAAAGCTTCATTCGGTGGCAAAGTATTACGCGAGACTACTTTTCGTCCGCACCTAACCTTGTGCTTGTTATCTGCAGGTCTTCTGGCATTTTTATATCGTACAGATGTGGTCATAGCCAATGCCCATTAACACAGAATCAACTCCAACTCCTTGCTCAAAACGGTTAACTGAACTATAATTTGTACGTTATTTTGTACTATTTTTGGAGTTCAATATGAGTCGTATTCATTTCGATCAAGATATTCAGCCGTTATCTGAATTTCGTGCAGGTGTAGCTTCTTACATCAAACAAATCAATGAGACTCGCCGTCCATTGGTCATCACACAGCATGGCAAAGGTGTAGCTGTTGTTCTCGATGTTGCAGAGTATGAAGCAATGCAAGAGAAGATCGAGTTACTGGAAGAAATGCGTACAGCTGAAGCTCAATTAGCTTCAGGCCTTGGTGTTTCAAATGATGATGCTCGTGCTCAAGTACTGGGGCGCATTAAGAAATGAAAGTAGTTTGGTCTCCATTAGCGCTTCAGAAATTAGGCGATGCAGCGGAATTTATTTCTTTGGATAATCCACCTGCGGCGGAAAAGTGGGTAAACGAAGTTTTTGACAAAACTGAACTACTTGGAAGTATGCCTGAAATGGGGCGCTTTGTTCCTGAAATGCCCAATACTAATAACTATCGTGAAATAATTTTTGGTCACTATCGTATTATCTATAGCTTAAGCCATGAGATCCGCGTACTAACAGTTCGTAATTGTCGTCAAATGTTGTCGGAAGATGACGTGTAAAACTGTGTTATAACGAGTATGTCGTCAATCACTAAATTTTAGCGAGTTTCTTCGTCCCACATCACGCTGTCTCTATGCATCGAATTTAAGATCCCCACCATATTGCGTACTAAAAGGCGTTGTAGATCAAAGCGCTGAGTCTATCGATGCACCTCTGTCGACTGACACAACTGCATCCAAGCCTCGGCGGTGCGTGAGACATAGCGCTCGCCGTGCCAGACTAACCCCAGTTGCCATTCAATCGCCGGGCTTATCGGTTTCACTAGTAATAACTCACTGTCTTCCAAGCTGGCGCTGAGGCGCTGGCACAAGGGCGCGGGTAAAAACGCTACCCCAGCACCACTTTTCACTAAGGCGGCTAAAAAGTCCCACTGACTGCTACGCGCGGCAATGGTGGGCTGATAACAGTGCTCTTCACAACGGGCAATAATCCGATCGCTTAGAGTAAATTCAGCGCTATATAGATAAAACGGCTCGTCTTTGACTGCCTGCCACGTCAGGCTTTTTTGCGCACGCCACGCGGCTTGATTAGGCAGCACTGCATAGATGGGGTGAGTTTGTAAGGGTAAGCTTTGCAAGCACTCAGGCTGGGTGTCGGTGAGCATGGTGATTGCCACATCAATCTCACCATTGATCAGCGCTTGTTCGGTGCGCCGCCCTCCGTATTCGACAATACTGAGCGCGACATTTGGGTAGCGTTGGCGGTACTCACGCAGCACATTGGCATACAGCGGCCCTATCATCGGTGGCATCCCTAATCTAAGCTGGCCGCGCGCCAGTTGGTTGAGATCGTCGAGCTCGGTATTTAGCTGCTCGAACTCAGCAATAATGCTCTGCGCACGCTGATACACCACCTCTCCAGCATCGGTTAACCAAAACCGCCTTCCCTCTCGGTGCAACAATGGCTGACCCACATCTTGCTCAAGGTTACGCACCATTTTACTGATTGTCGGTTGCGTCACATGCAATGACGCCGATGCGGCAGTAAAGCTCTGCTTTTCCACCAAAGCAATAAAATAGCGCAACGCACGAATATCCATAAACGGCCCTTAAAAGCTAATCGTCAACCATGCCATTTTGGCATAGTTTAAATAAAAAAAAGTCACTTTATTCACTCTCTGCTAAGACGTAAACTATGAGCCATCTCACAGATTCTTGGCACGCCTTCGATGCAATTGATTAAAAACGCCTTACTTACCCTACTACAAGTCTTTGTCCTTGCTGGCATTTGGTTCTTGTCTGATTGGTTGGTCACCACCTTTGCTATTCCACTACCGGCCAACCTCACCGGTATGTTGCTGTTATTAGGCGCATTAATGTTGAAAATTGTCCGTGCCGATTGGTTGCGTCGCGGGGCAGCCTGGCTGTTAGCCGAGATGTTACTGTTTTTTGTGCCGGCGGTGGTGGCGGTGGTCAACTACCAAGATTTATTGCTGCAAGAAGGCGGTAAGATCATGGTTGTCCTGATTCTAAGTACCGCGATGGTGATTGCGTCAACCGCTTGGGTGGTCGATAAAGTGTATCGTTTTGAGGTTAAAATGGCACGCCGCCGCAGTAACCACCACGCGCACCACCCTGATCTAAAACCGGAGTGCTAAGCCATGATGTCTGCTTTACCGACTTGGCTTCATGCCTCGCTATTGAGCGTTACCTGCTTTTTAATGACCCTTGGCTTTTATTACATGAGCAAATGGCTGTATCGCCGCCACCCCTCCATTCTGGTGATGCCATTGTTGCTCGCGCCCTTGCTGATTGTCGCGGTGGTGGTTGGGTTTAAGATCCCGTATCAAGACTACATGGCGCAATCTTACTGGCTGCTGTGGCTGCTGGGCCCGGCGACTGTGGCGTTTGCGATCCCTGTGTATGATAACCGCGCGCTCATCCGCCGCCATTGGTTGTCACTGTCAATCGGTGTGACTGTATCGGTGCTGGTCGCGATTACCAGTACTGTGGTGTTAGCGCGGGTGTTTGAGCTGTCTGAACTGCTGCAACGCAGTTTGGCGATGCGCTCAATTACTACCCCTTTTGCCGTGGAAGCCACCAAAGCGATTGGCGGGCAAAGCGATCTCACCGCGCTGTTTGTGGTTCTCACTGGCGTAATTGGGATGGCAATCGGTGAAAGTATTTTGACCGTGATTGCGATTCGATCACGCTTGGGACGCGGCGCCAGTTTGGGTGCATCGGCCCACGGTGCCGGTACCGCTAAAGCGTATCAAATTGGTCACGAAGAAGGAGTAGTATCTAGCGTGGTGATGATGATTGCCGGCATGGTCACTGTGTTACTTGCACCTGTGTTAGGCCAGTTGCTTTGGTGATCCTAACCGCCTTATTGATCCTTGTATGACTTTGTACGCTATCTATTGCTATCAATAAAAAATGAGTGAGTTGATGAAAGTTTCTGCGCAGTAAGCAGGTCTTACACGGACAAACTCTGATAACGAGGCAATAATGAAACAGCGTAAGTCAATTTGGCGAGTCATCGCGTTCACAGTATTCAGTTTGCTATCGATAGCAAGTTATGCGGCGGTGAAAGATACCGCCACTACAGACCAAGGCTACCAAAAAGCGACCCTTGCCGGCGGTTGCTTTTGGTGTACAGAATCTGATCTTGAAAAGCTCGACGGCGTGATTGATGTGGTGTCTGGCTACTCAGGCGGTGAGCTTGAAAATCCAACCTATAAAGAGGTCTCGTCCGGCACCAGCGGGCATATCGAGGTAATTGATGTCACCTACGATCCCAACTTGGTGAGTTATGAGCAGGTGTTAGACCAGTTCTTCCGTCATATTGACCCCACCGATGACCAAGGCTCGTTCGTTGACCGCGGCCCGCAGTATCGCCCCGCGATCTTTTATCGATCTGAAACGCAAAAACAAATTGCTGCCGATTTTATGGCGGAAATTGGCGCGTTAGGCGTGTTCATAAAGCCGCTCAAAACCGAGTTGATCCCATTCGAGAAATTCTGGCCAGCAGAAAGTTATCATCAGGATTATTATAAAAACCACAGCGTACGTTACAGCTATTATCGCTACGCATCGGGTCGCGATCAGTATCTGGACGAGATTTTTGGTGACGATCGCAAAGACAACCCGGTCACCTTGCGAGAAATGATCGATGCGCAAAAAGCGGAGGATAAGACATCAACGAATAACCGCTACTCGCGCCCCTCGGATGAAAAAATCCGCGCGATGTTGTCAGACATAGAGTACGAAGTCACCCAAGAAGATGGCACTGAACCCGCGTTCCAAAACCCGTATTGGGACAACAAGCAAGTCGGTATTTATGTCGATATCGTTTCGGGCGAGCCGCTGTTCTCCTCCACCCATAAATACAAATCCGGTACCGGCTGGCCAAGCTTTACGCAGCCCATCGATAAGCAGTATGTGGTTACCAAACCGGACAACTCGCTGTTTTTCAGTCGCACCGAGGTGCGTAGTAAGGTGGCGGATTCGCACCTTGGCCATGTGTTTGAGGATGGTCCCGCACCCACCGGCTTACGTTATTGCATGAACTCAGCCGCAATGCGCTTTGTGCCCGTCGATAAAATGGCCGAGGCAGGTTATGAGAATTACCTCTACCTGTTTGAATAAATCTTCCTTTGCGTACGTCCTTTGCGTGATTGGCTTGGAAACCTGCGGTAGAGTAAAGCTCTACCGCTTTTTTACGCGAGGCATTGGATGCACACGATATTGATAACCGGATTTGAACCGTTCGGCGGCGAGAGTGAAAACCCATCTTGGCAAGTGGCACAAGCATTAGAAGGCTGGCAGCCCAATGAGGAGTGCATCGTTAAAGCCGTGCGCCTGCCCTGCACCTTTGACGATAGCTTACCGACGTTACACAGCGCGCTAGAATCACTCAGTCCGGTGATGGTGATCGCCCTTGGCCAAGCCGGTGGCCGCGCCGACATAAGCTTAGAGAAGGTAGCGATCAATTATCAGAACGCGCCCATCCCGGACAACGCCGGTAAGCAGCCGCATGGCACGCCGGTGGTGCCATCTGGGCCCAACGCCTATTTTTCTACCTTACCCCTCAACCGTTTAGTGAACGCATTAAACGAAGCCCATCATCCTGCCAGTATGTCTTACACCGCGGGCACCTTTGTGTGTAACCACGTGTTTTATGGCTTGATGCATGCGCTGGCTCATCACACCGAGGTACGCGCCGGCTTTATTCATATTCCCTACAGCCCAGCACAAGCGTGCAAACACCGCGCCCCGAGCATGCCGGTGGGTGATGTGGTAGCAGCGATGAAGATAGCTATTGAGTTGAGTTTATTGGATGATGATGCCACTACCGTGTGTGAAGGCATGTTGCACTAACACGCGTTAGATGGCGCTCAGACGATGAAGCTCAAACAATGACGCCTAGCAGCGGAGCACAGTTACGGTTACCGTGCTCCTAACCTAATCGCTTAAAACAGCCACTCAGTGACGAGATCGTTGTCGGTCAGCACGCTATCGAGAAAGGCAAACAAATGCGCATTCATCGGTGCCGTATCAAAGGCGCGAATGGAGGCAGGGTCTTGAATAAAGCGCTTGTTAGCGACCTCGCCCTCTGGATAGGCGGCGTGCAATAAGCCTTCAACCGCCAGAGGTGTCAATTCAAGGTGGCATTGAAAGCCATATACCCGTGGTCCGTACTTCACGATCTGGCGCGGACAGCCTTCGCTGCTAGCCAGTACACGACTATTGGGTGTCAGCCCCGGCATATCATGGTGCCAATGGCCCACAATTTCTTGCGGCGCGAAGTGCGGAATGTGCTCGTCGATGTGGCCATCTTCGGTTAACTGGATGGGGAAATAACCAATCTCTGGCTCGGGGCTTTTCTGATACGACGCGCCCAATGCCTCACCAATCAGTTGCGCGCCGAGGCAAATCCCTAATACTGCACTGCCTTGTTCAATGCACTGGTTTATAAGTGCTTGCTCGCGCGGGCTATCAAAATGTGGGTATTCAGACTGTGGCGTATCTGGACTTTGCGGCCCGCCGAGTACCACCAGCAGATCAATGCCTTCACCGGTTTCCGGCAACGGCTCGCCCCGATACAAATGACTGGTGGTCACATGATAGGCACGCTCGTCACACCAATCTAAAATGGCTCCCGGGCCTTCAAACGCCTCGTGAATAACAAGATGGACGCGCATTCCTCACTCCTTGGGATTTGTTTTAGGCATGACTGTGCTAAAGCATACTATATTGAGCCGCGGCCTCAAGCCTTGCCCACCACGAGTGGCGGGCGCGCCATAAACGCTTGAGTCAACAACTGAAACAGCTGCTCGGTTGCCGGCAGTTCATCTAAGTGCGCAGCTAAAGGGGTATGCACCTCGGCCTCAATGCGATCGGAGTGACCACAAAGCCGATTACACAGCGATACAGGGGCAACAATATGTTGGCAATCGGCATCAATCAGCAGGCAAGCCTGCGCCAGCATCACCGTTTGTTTGGCTGCGCCCATGCCTGCACCCGCGCCTAAACGCAGAATACGTTGAGCGGTTCCCACCACTTTTTTGCCGGCAATATTGAGGTTGTAGTCACCATCACAATACGATCTGGGCGTATCACCCACCGTGGTCGAAATGCCTAACTGATGGAAAAAATACTGTAAAATGGTACAAAAATACTGGTAAGCCGTCTGGATATGATACGGCGTGTTAGCCGGCCACACCGTCAGATAAGACACGTTAATCACGCCGGGCAGTTGTGGCACCGGCGCACCGCCAGTTCGGCGGCTCTGTACTTGCCACCCTAACGACGATAATGCGCGGCGTAATTCAGGGGTTTGTGGCCATTTTTGGCCCGCCGGCAGCACCAAGGTTTGGGCGTCTGGCTGCCAAAGCAGTAATGCCTCGTTGAACTCGCCCTGCTCTATCCGACGGATCAGCGCCTGCTCTTTATCGAACGCAGACGCCACCGACAGCGAGGGATAACGCAAAATCGTTTTTTGAGTCGCCATCATGCACCTGCTGTCGTTATATTCCTATTATTCGGCTGTTAACCGAACAAACGCTGCCAAATGCTTGGGTTGCGTTTGTCGTGATACTCTTCACGCAAGGCATCGATTTGGCGCATGCCCTGTTGTGCCTTATCGAGGTCGCCTTCGCTCAGCGCGGCATCAATTCCCTCTACCGTCACCGCCAGTTTATCGAACCCTTCCATGAAGGTCTCTGCTTTTTCCGGTGGATAGCTGCCCGCTTTGGCTTGCGCGATCAGGGTTTCCAGTTTGGCGACCGGTGCTTGCATCGCTTCGATGCTTTGTGCGCTCGCCGCCTCTTTGAAGGTCATTTTCATTTCTTTCATGATCGGCTTGAGCTCAGAGGCTGAGACATTCAGCGACAGCAACACCGCCACCGCGCCCATAAGTATGACTTTCTTCATTTTTGCTCCATGTGATTGTTTTTTAGTAATAATAATGCGCCATTATATTACTCACTTCTCACGGCATTGCCTAGCTAAGAAGCGTAAAACAATGTAAAGCACTTACACATCTCGCATCCAGATGGTATGATTAATTGTAAATGATAATGATTTTAAGTCAGAAAACATGAAACAGCCGAACTATCACCTCACGCACGTTATTGATACCCAAACCGTCACACCCAATATGCAACGTTTGACCTTACAAAGCGACGCTTTCGCGGCGTTCCCCGCTGACTGTGAAGGCGGCTACATCAAGTTACTGTTTGATAAAGCGGGCAGCACGGATCTGAGCGGAGTAGCTGAAGGCGAGCGCCCCGTGATGCGCACCTACACCATTCGCCGCTTTATGCCTGGCCAGCAGCAAATTGAAGTGGATATGGTTCGCCACCAAATCGAACGAACCGACTGTGGCTTTGCCGCGCGCTGGGCACTGAATGCCCAAGTGGGTGATACCATTAACATTGCCGGCCCTGGAACGATTGCGCCGATTAATCGCGACGCGGATTGGTTCTTTATGGTTGCCGACATGACCGCGTTACCGGCACTATCAGCCAAGATCAAAACCCTACCTCGCGATGCCAAAGGCTATGCGGTGATCCAGCTCGATACCGCGGAAGATGCCCAACCACTCGACGCCCCCGCAGGCATGGAGATTATTTGGCTAACCACCCCGACATTGGCCGAAACGGTAAAAGCACAGCCTTGGTTAGCCGGGCAAGTGTCCGTGTGGTGTGCCTGTGAATTTGAAAGCATGCGCGCAATGCGCCAATATTTCCGCAATGACCATGACGTCGAGCGTGAATTTATCTACATCAGCAGCTATTGGAAAAATGGCGTGACTGAAGAAGGCCACAAAGTGATCAAGCGCGAAGATGCGGAGAATAATCAGTAGGCCTAAACACCTTTTTTCACCTGCAGTGAGCGTGCTTATCGCGTCTCTACCCGCATAAAAAAAGCGCCGATATCGGCGCTTTTCTCGTTTAAGGGGGTTACCCTTTGATTATTTTGCTTGCTTATCGAGCAAGTCGAAGAAGAAGGCATATTCCAATGCATCTTCTTTAATCCGCTTAAAGCGCCCCGATGCGCCGCCGTGGCCGGCTTCCATGTCGGTTTTAAACACCAGCGTATGGTTGTCGGTTTTCAGCTCACGCAGTTTCGCGACCCATTTCATCGGCTCAAAGTACTGCACTTGTGAGTCATGCAAGCCTGTGGTGACCAACAAGTTGGGGTAGTCTTGCGCGGTGACATTGTCGTACGGTGAATAGCTAAGCATGTACTCGTAGTAGGTTTTGTCGTTGGGGTTGCCCCACTCGTCATACTCGTTGGTGGTCAGTGGAATTGACTCATCCAACATGGTGGTGACAATATCCACAAACGGCACATGCGCGGCCACTCCTAAATACAACTCTGGCGCTTGGTTGATGATTGCCCCCATTAGCAAGCCACCTGCTGAGCCGCCGACGGCAAACACCTTGTCTTTATCGCCATAGCCTTGCGCGGTGAGCGCTTGGGTCACATCAATAAAGTCGTTAAAAGTGTTCTTTTTGGTCAGCTTTTTACCGTCGTCATACCAAGGGCGTCCTAGCATTTCAGAACCGCGAATATGCGCAATCGCAAACACAAAGCCGCGATCCAACAGGCTTAAACGCGTGGTGGAGAACGTGGGCTCCATGGTGGCGCCGTATGAGCCGTAACCGTATTGATAAATCGGGTTGGTACCATCTTTTTTGAAGCGGTCTTTACGATACACCAAAGACACAGGCACCTGCGCACCATCACGCGCGGTGATCATCACCCGCTCTGACTGGTAGTTGTCCGGATTAAACTCACCCAGCACTTGGTTTTGTTTGAGCATTTCACGCTCGCCCGACGCCAAATCAAACTCGTAGTAGGTGCCCGGTGTGGTCAAGCTGGTGTAGTACACGCGCACCGCAGAATTGTCCATTTCCGCATTGCCGGTCAGGTAAGACGCATAGGCCGAGTCGTCGAACGTGAGCTGATATTCCTCTCCAGTGGTGAGGTTACGCACCGTGGTACGCGGCAAGCCATTTTCGCGCTGCTCGTAGACCAAGTGGTTGTCGAACAAGGTGAAATCAACCAGCTGCACTTTATCATTTGGCGCGATCACATCTTGCCATTGGCTGCGATCGTCACGCTCGCTTTGGTGTACCTTCATCAAGCGGAAGTTGACCGCTTGGTAGTTGGTATAGATGTAATACCACTCGCCACGCTTCGCCACTTCATATTCGATGCCGGTTTCTCGCGGATAAAACGCTTGGGCAGTAGCATTCGGATCATTGGCATCCACGAGCGATACGCCGCTGGTTTCGGTGCTGGCGTGCCAAATAAAGATTTGCTCACCGTCTTTGCTTTTGCTCAAGCCGGTGTAGTAGCTGGTATCCGTTTCTTCGTATATTAACGTATCAGCGGATTGTGGGGTGCCCAAACGGTGGCGATACACCTGATATCCCAGCAAGGTTTGCGGATCTTTTTTGATGTAGTAGAAGGCTTGGTTGTCGTTCTGCCACACAATACTGCTCGAGGCGCCTTCGACCTTATCATCGAGGTACTCACCGGTGGTGAGGTCTTTGACTTGAATGCTATAAACGCGGCGGCTGAGGGTATCTTCCCCATAAGCTAATAGGTTTTCGTTTGGACTGACGCTCAGTTGGCCAATGCTGTAAAACTCATGCCCTTTCGCGAGCGCGTTGACATCCAAAATCACCGTTTTGTCGGTGCCCGCAAAGTCTTTCGCACGCACATAGGTGCGATATTCATCGTCGCCTTCCACTTCACTGGAATAGAAATAACTGCCTTTTTTGACGGGAACCGAGGCATCGTCTTTGACGATACGCCCTTTGATTTCATCGAATAGCTTGTCCTGCATTGGCTCAGTGTGTGCGAGCACCTGATCGGCGTAGGCGTTTTCTTGATTAAGATGGGCGATCACATCAGGATCTTGGCGTGCATCATCACGCATCCAATAGTAGTTATCCACGCGCGTGTCGCCGTGAATGATCATTTCATGAGGGATTTTTTTCGCGACAGGCGCACTCAGTTCGCCTGGGCTGGAAGCTTTCACGTGTGACTCTCCTTGAAAACTGCACCCTGAGAGCAAAGACACCGCCAGTGCTCCGGTGAGTAAAATGTGTCGGGACATACTTTTCCTTCAGGTTTATTTAGCCATAACAGTAATTTAACAAACAAGCATCCTATTAATGACCTGAGGGCATCAAGCAAGTTCCAATCAATAATGTTCTTTTTATCGTCCGCCAAACGACTCACAGTCTAATGCGTCCTGAGTGCAAACATCATTGTTTTTAGCTTTAAACAGCAAATTACCGCGTTTTAGCCGTGTGGGGTTTAATCATCGACACCCACCGTAGGTGCAAAGAACGGCAGCTCGCAACAGCATTACGCCGGCACAAGCATCATCGCCGATTGGGCTGCAACATCAATATGTTGCTCGCTCGAGACCGTGACGCCCGTCAGCAGATCAGTCCAATCATTTTCCAGCGTCACTGAGAGTGATTGAGGATTGAGTGATTTATTTAACACCAATATTCCTGCGTCTCCCCGCTTTATCACCAACCGATCATCGGTCGCTTCCAAGACACGCATGGGCTCACCATGGGTCAAATTATGGAAGGCGATCATTTGCACCATCTTTGGATCTTTCCACGCATTTTGCCAACGTGGTTGGCCGTCTCCCCCTTTGATACCACTGGTATCAAGATCGGTATAAATCAGTGGCACGCCACCATCGCGCCCCAAGATATATGCATAAGCCAACCACTCGCTCGCTTCGTCCATCACCAAATCCAAGAAAACATCATTGTTGGGAATGTCATGGGTAATGGCAAAAGTAATTGCACGCCCTCGTGATAACGCTTGGCCAAAGCAGTAAGGGTCAATCAAAGATTTGAGGCTGCCTGCGTTGGAAAAAGCCTGATAAAGCGTTGAGAACAGCGGAAAGTCGTAGGCACCTAAACATGTTTCTTGTAAATAGGGAGCCAGAAAGAGTTCATACTCTTCTTTGCTTGCGCCACCGTCTGTGATGATTTCGCCAAAAATATGCGCATCATGGGTAATATCATCGGTCCACACGCGTTTGAGGTGCTCTAAGGTCATGTGCTTGGCCGCATCAATCCGAAAACCTTTCACGCCAATTGCTTTTAACGCCTTAAGATAGGCACGTTGCTGCGCGATCACATGATCACACACCCGCAGTGTCGGCAACCCCGGATCGCTAGGTCCGCCACTAATGCGCCCGTTTTGTACTTGCCAGGTGTCTTTCCAATCTTGTATGCCAAACGCATCGACGAAGTCCTGCTCAGTAAACAGTGGCTGAGATAAGTCGCCAAATAATGTCAGTTCGCGATAGCGTTCTTCATGGGTTTGATAGGTTACCATCACCGTTTGGCTTGGATAATTCAAGTCAGTGCGAGCATGCGCCTCATTGGCCATATGATTGAAAACCACATCGACGTACGTAAACACACCAACACGGTTTAACGCTGCAACCATCGCTTTAAAGTCCGTGGTGTTTCCGAGCGCATTTTCAATTACACGATAATCTTGCGGCTGGTACCTTAGCCACCAGCGTTCATCTTGCTCGCTTTTCATCGGAGGGGACACCAGCACCGAGCCATATCCTAGCGCGCTGATCTCTGCCGCGCGTTGGGCAATATCTGCGTACTTCCAATCAAAAGCATGCAAGATAACATTGGCTCCTGATGATTGGGAGCCTTGTAAGCCATTCATGTTTCTCTTTTCATCGCGTTTAGGCATCGACCGTGACCCTGTTGTTGATGGGCGAATTCAATAGTCAAAATTATAAACGCTATACACACGCCGCCCTCCTCCTTTGGCCGCATCTATGAGGATGATAAGCGAGGCGTAGTCAGTGTTTAGCTAAGGATTAAGCAACCCTCGTTAGTCTATATACGGATGTCATCGCAGTGAGGAGAGAAATTGGATGGTTCTTCAAGCCGGTTCGCAACCGACATTTGCCAAACGATAAACCGTGGAATTATAGACTTTATCGGTGTTTTTACCTTCATACTTGGCACGATAAAGCGCATCATCGGCTTGCGCCAACAAGCTATCAATATCAAGCGCCTCATCGGTGGTGGTGACGCCTATGCTCGCCGAAAGGGCTATCTCAAGCGCCAAACGATTACTTCGAATCGTTTGCAGTAATTCATCAGACAGCTGCTGCGCTCTAGCACTGTCACAGTAAGGCAGCACGACCGCGAACTCCTCTCCCCCCAAACGCCCAACCACACCTTGCTCATCAATCACTTGCTCGAAAACATCTGCGCAGTGCATCAGTACTTTGTCTCCCACCGAGTGGCCGAATGAGTCATTAATCGCTTTAAAATCGTCCAGATCAATCATCAGCACACTAATGGGAAACGCGCTGTCATCCACGCGCTTTTTTGCTTTAGTCAGAAAAGCACGGCGATTTAACAGTCCCGTTAAACTGTCTCGGGTCGCTTCGCGGTGGAGTTTCTCGTGCACGCGCTCCAGCTTATAAAGAAAGATAATCAGGGTATTGATCACGCTATAGGCGATGCCCGACAAAATCAGCCCTGCTTGTAATAGCGAGGTGCCCAGTAGTTGCGTAAATAGATCAGGATAGAGATGTGCAAATGTCGCCCTGCCTACATAGGCAACACTGAATCCACCCATCACCATGATGAGCCAACGCTTTAAACGCTGGCCCCCTATGTTCGTACTACTCACGATGGTGTGTGTCATCAGCCCTAACTGCATACTGACGATCAAACTCGCGTAAACCACACGACTCCCGATGTCATCAAGGTATGACGACATCGATACAACAGACAGAATAACAGGTAGCACCAACTGCCAACGCGGTACGTCGCGCGCAAAAATTTGCCCCAACGCCCAGTGGCTGAACGAAAATGACACCATCACACAGGCATTGTAAAAAACGATCCCTAAATAAGGGTGAAGGTGAGGACGGGTAAACAAGAATAGGTTGCTAAAGCCATGAATAAAAAGCGAGAGTGCCCTTCCGTTAATCCCTGGTTCTTTGCGGTTTTGTACCAATAGAAAACCCGCTAGCAGCCATTGGATTGCAGTCAGAGTAATGAGCAGTGTCGGAGCATCAAGTTTGAACATCAGAGATACGTTAATTAGGGCGTGCTTTAACTTTACCACTTAATCCGTGGCCGTTTACCGGCAATCAATGTGCGCGGCTTCAATTTCTGGCGGTTAATCTTTATGACAGTTYCAGCGTCTTCGCGCCGATGCTATCCATAGATCGTGAGCGATAGGATTAGTTGCGATACAAGACTTTGATAATGTGCCAGCCGAATTTGGTTTTTATCGGCCCAAGCGGACGCAATAACTCACCACTGAATACGGCTTTATCAAAAGGTGGTGCCATGTCACCGCGACGAAATTCGCCTAGATCACCGCCTCGCTTACCCGAGGGGCATTGCGAGTACTTCTTCGCGAGCGTTTGGAAGTTTGCACCTTTTCTAAGCTGGTCTAGCAAAGAAGTTGCTTGCGATTTGTCTTTCACCAATATATGAAGGGCTGCTGCTTTTTTGGCCATCAGGACGTCTCGTAAAATTAAAGCCGCTTAGTATATCGGATTTCTTCCGCTGGATAACAAAAATTGTAAGGCGACCAGAGCCGACTTACACGGAGGGAACCCAGGCAATGATATCGGCGAAGATGAGGATTAGCACAAAAATCAGCACATATTCATTAGAGGTGGAAACATAAACTAGAAAAAAACTCCCTCCCCCGGCCTTTTTAATGCCAGCTCTATCCAATTTCGTCATTCCCGACTGCTTTTGATTGCTATCTATCGCTATCGCACTAACACCCCTTAAAACGCTGATTTGATCGCATTTTGGTGGAAAAAACACATTAGAGAAAGCAGCGTTTATCGTCATAAAAAGCATAAAAAAGAGATCTGTGTCACACTGCTGACACGTTGATATTCATCTGACTTTAATAATTATACCTCTGATGGTTAAGCTGTTTGTATTGTCTGTTATTTGTGTAAAAACATTGGCAGATGCTTTTACGGGTATAGGAGAGAGAGGCGAGAACTGCCACCTCACTCACTGAGAAAAGGATCTTAATCACACTCTCGTTCACCACGATTGAAAGCTAATCCACATATCGGAGGGACATGATGTCCATTTATAGCCACCTTAAGCAATTGACTGCAATTTCATGCGTTGCCGCCGCATTAGGCTTCTCAGCCATGGCCAATGCCGACACTTGGCGTTATGCCCACGAGGAGTACGAAGGTGACGTGCAGGACGTCTATGCACACAAATTTAAGGAGTACATTGAAGATAACTCAGAACATTCATTGCAAATTTATCGCTTTGGCGAGCTCGGCGAGTCTGACGATATCATGGAGCAAACCCAAGCGGGCATCTTGCAATTTGTTAACCAATCACCCGGCTTTACTGGTTCGTTAATCCCTGAAGCACAAATCTTCTTTATCCCTTATCTGATGCCAACTGAAATGGACACTGTGGTAGAGTTCTTCCGCCAGAGTAAAGCGGTCAATGAAAACTTCCCTGAGCTGTACGAAGAGCAAGGCCTAGAACTGCTCAAGATGTATCCAGAGGGTGAAATGGTGATGACGGCAGACGAGCCTGTCACCGAACCTGCAGACCTGGAAGGGAAGAAAATTCGTGTGATGACTAATCCACTGCTGTCATCTACCTACGAAGCGTTTGGTGCAACGCCAACGCCATTACCGTGGGGTGAGGTATACGGCGCGCTACAAACCAACATGATTCAAGGCCAAGAAAACCCGATTTTCTGGATTGAATCAGGCGGTTTGTACGAAGTATCACCTAACTTAATCTTCACACACCATGGTTGGTTCACCACTGCATCAATGGCGAACAAAGAGTTCTTTGATGGTTTGTCTTCTGATGATCAAGCAATGATCCGTGATGCCGCTGATTATGCGTTTAACGAAACGGTTCAACACATCCGTGGTCTTGCAGAGAAATCGCTCGATAAAATTCAGTCGGCAAGTGACGAGGTGACCGTGACACGCTTGACCGATGCACAGATCGAGAAATTTAAAGCACGTGCACCACAAGTGGAAGAAACCTTCTATGAAATGACCGGTGAAAGCGGTAAAGCACTTCTTAACCAGTTTAAGAAAGACTTGGAAGCCGTTACTAACTAGTTGTCAGTCGTACAGGCACCGCCCCACGCGGTGCCTGTTTATTTGAGGAATACGCAATGACCGATTCCGACTCTCTCAAGTATCACTCCGAGCTACCTGGCCTCCTTGGCAAACTGGATACCCTGATTTGTAAAATCGAATCCTTTATGTTGGCTGCCGGTGTGCTCTTAATGGCCCTAAATACCTGTGTCAACGTCATTGCACGCTTTGGCTTTGGACAAGGGTTATTTTTTTCAGGCGAAATTAATCGCATTTTAATTATATTGATCACCTTTGCAGGGATCGGTTATGCCGCTCGTCATGGCCGCCATATACGGATGTCTGCCCTTTATGACACCTTGCCATTCACAGGCAGAAAAATTCTAATGACTACGATCGCGCTCGTGACCGGCCTGATCATGCTGGTATTGGCCTATTTTTCTTATCAATACATTGCCTCTGTCTATGATCGTGGTCGTATTTTACCTGCCCTCGGCTTTGAAATTTGGTGGATCTATATTTGGGTGCCGCTTGGGTTTGCTATCACCGGTATTCAATACGGACTCACCGTTTATAAAAATCTCACATCACCCGATGTTTATCTCTCCGCTGGCGTGCTTGACGGTTACGCTGAGACTGAAAGTGAAGTTTAAATAGGCACCAACCACTATGGCCATGACTTTAATGCTCATCATGATTGTCTTGCTCGTGCTCGGCTTTCCGATGATGATTCCACTTACGGCTGCCGCCTTAACCGGTTTTTACATGATGTTTGGCGGTGTCGGTCAAATGGATACCTTTATTCAGCAAGTGTTAGGCGGCATTCGGCCTGCCTCGTTAATTGCTGTCCCCATGTTTATTCTTGCTGCTGATATCATGACTCGGGGGCAATCAGCGAATCGCTTAATTGATATGGTCATGACCTTTATCGGCCATATTCGTGGTGGCTTAGCGATCAGCACCGCGACCTCTTGTACCTTATTTGGTGCGGTATCAGGTTCTACCCAAGCCACCGTTGTCGCAGTAGGCTCAGCCCTACGCCCTAAATTGCTTCGCGCTGGCTACAGTGATTCGTTTTCGCTTGCCTTAATCATCAATGCCAGTGATATCGCCTTTTTGATCCCACCCAGTATCGGCATGATTATTTATGGCGTGATCTCGGAAACATCGATTGCTGAACTCTTTATCGCCGGGATAGGCCCAGGCCTAATGATCCTCACCTTTTTCTCGCTTTATTGTTTGTATTACGCCACTGTCAATAAAGTACCAACGGAACCCAAAGCCAGTTGGAGCGAACGTCTCACGGCGACACGCAAAGCATTATGGCCACTGATGTTCCCACTCATCATTGTTGGGGGTATTTATGGCGGCGTCTTTAGTCCAACCGAAGCAGCGGCCGTATGTGTGCTTTATGCCATGATTCTTGAGTTTGGCGTATTCCGATCATTGAGCCGTAAAGACGTGTTTATCATTGCACGGTCAACGGGCTTAATCACCGCGGTGGTCTTTATTCTTGTCGGCGTCGGTAATGGATTTTCTTGGATTATTTCATTCGCGCAAATTCCGCAGACCATTCTCGAGGCCGTGGGGATCAGCCAAATGGGGCCGATGGGTGTCTTGGCATCTATCTCTATYGCCTTTTTCGTTGCTTGTATGTTCGTTGATCCGATTGTAGTGATTTTGGTATTAACGCCCATATTTGCACCTGCGATAGAAGCGACTAGTCTTGATCCTGTCCATGTTGGGATTGTGATCACCTTGCAAGTAGCGATTGGCTCAGCCACTCCGCCATTTGGTTGTGATATTTTCACGGCCATTGCCATTTTCAAAAAACCCTATTGGGAAGTTATCCGCGGAACGGGGCCTTTTATCGCGATGCTGCTTCTATCAGCCGCGCTGTTGGTGATGTTCCCGCAGATTGCGTTATTCCTACGTGATATCGCGTTTGGGTAACTAAACAACAGGAGTAATTGATGTTTAAACGAATACTGGTAGCCGTCGATGGCTCATATTCTGCATTAAATGCGTTAGATAAAGCGATTGAGCTGCAGCAACTCACCCATGCTGAACTCTACTTATTGTGCGTGTTTAAACATCACAGCTTGTTCGAGGCGTCATTGTCGATGGTTCGCCCCGATCGATTACAAATCCCAGATCAAACCTTAAGCGAATACGCCCGCAACATTGTCGAGCAAGCCAAGCAACACGCACTTGAAAATGGCGGCGAAGGTGTGCGCGGGTTTGTCAAAGGCGGGCGTCCTTCCAAAACCATTATCAAGTTTGCGAAAAGCAAAGAAGTGGATTTGATTGTCATGGGCGCACATGGCACGCACTCCGATAAAGACGGGATGTTTCTTGGCAGTGTGTCTCACCGTGTGGCAGGGCGGGCACATTGCCCCACGATGGTGGTTTAACTCTGTATTGATGGCCTGGTACCTGTATTAACGGCGTCCCTGTATTGACGGCGTAGTATCGGCCATTCAATCAACCATGCTACCGACGATAAAAACGCCGGTCGTTTAAGACCGGCGTTTTTTGCTTACAACGAGGTTTTTCTAGAACAGAACGCGGGCTTATTGAATATGGAAATAGTGGCTATTGAGCACTAAATGCACACCAATCGCTGCGATATAGCCCAACATGATCACCGGCGCCCATTTTAAGTGCCCAAAGAAGGTATATTTACCGTGCGCTTGCCCCATCAGCGCGACACCGGCCGCAGAGCCAAGAGACAACAAGCTCCCCCCCACACCCGCTGTTAACGTAACTAACAGCCAGTTACCGTGTGACATCTCAGGGCTCATGGTTAATACCGCAAACATAACAGGAATGTTGTCCACCACCGCCGATAGCACACCGACAAGTGTATTGGCCCAGATCGGATCCCATTCTAAATACATCACATTCGACACCAGCGACAGATAACCAATCAAACTCAAGCCACCCACGCACATCACGACACCATAAAAGAACAGCAATGTGTCCCACTCTGCATGGGAAATACGGCGAAAGACATCAAACGGGACCACTGAACCGAGACGACTCAGCGCGGCTTCATCATTTTTGGCTTCAGCAATCGCCCGTTTCCGCGCCAAAGAACGTGGTAACGTTCGGCGCAGGTAAAAACCAAAGAACTGCAAATACGCGAGGCCCATCATCATGCCCATGACCGGCGGGAAATGAATCAAGCCGTGGAAGGCAACTGCCGTTGCAATCGTGAGCAAAAACAGCACCATAATTCGTCGAGCGCCACGCTTTAACTCAACATATTCTTGCATCACGTCCGGCTGAGTGCGTGGAATAAAGCGTGACATGATAAAAGCTGGGATCACGTAGTTCACAACAGATGGAATAAACAAAGCACCAAACTCGGTGAAAGTAACCTTGCCCGCCTGCCAAACCATTAAAGTGGTGATATCACCAAAGGGACTAAACGCTCCGCCGGCGTTCGCTGCAACCACAATATTGATACACGCGAGGTTTACAAAACGTGGATTGTCGCCCCCAATTTTCAACACAATGGTACACATCAGCAGTGCGGTTGTGAGGTTATCAGCAATCGGCGAGATGAAGAAAGAAAGTACCCCAGTAATCCAAAACAAGGTTCTTAGGTCATAGCCTTTACTTAAGATCCATGCCTTTAATCCATCGAACAGGCGCCTCTCTTCCATCGCCGAGATATAGGTCATTGCCACCAGCAAGAAAAGCAACAACTCTGCGTACTCCAGCAAGTTGTGCTCAAGCGCGGCATGCGCCGGTGCCATATTTCCCCATTGTGAATATGCAAACCCGATCAGTAACCAAATCAGCCCCGCGGCTAACAACACAGGCTTTGATTTTCTTAAGTGGAGCTTTTCTTCCAACATGACTAGGCTGTAAGCAACCGCAAAGATTGCCAAAGACACATACCCTACCCATGACTGGGTGAGATCCAGTCCTTCGCCTGTTGTAGCGGCAAAAGCCGTTGGCGACACTACCGCCAACGCCGCAACCAAACGCTTCATCCTTGAGCCTCCAAATTTTATTTCCTTATTTTTGATATAACAAACAGCGCGCTCTGTGGCATTCACTCCGAACGATAATTGTTTATTTTGTCGTCTTAGGTCACCACAGAACAAAAACGAACATAATATTAACAAATATGGCGATAACGTCTATTGATAACCATGATGAAATCACAAAAAAGAAGTGACATTCTCTACTGTCAAGATTAATAATATCAATTTACTAGTCGATGTTCGCTGTTATCTCTGGCAAAAATCGACTAGGTTTAAAAAAGTGTACGAAATGTGCCATCGCACGCTGTTCGACTAACAATAACAAATAGACAACATCGCAACTGCATCGTCGCGGTTGCGCAAGGATGTGTGAGTAACAAGAAGGGAGTCACCATGAAAACACTGAAAATTGCTGCCGTTGTATGTGCAGCGGTCCTATCACTGGGGCATGCACCATTCGCATTTGCCGAGACCGCTCGCGTCGCCGTATCCCAAATCGTTGAGCACCCCGCTCTTGACGCGACCCGCAACGGTCTGCTTGATGGCTTGGAGAAGAAAGGATATATCCAAGGTGACAACTTGTCGTTTAAATATCAAACTGCGCAAGGTAATCCAGCAATTGCGGTGCAGATTGCGCGTCAATATGTTGGAGAACAACCTGACGTCTTAGTCGGTATCGCGACACCATCAGCGCAAGCGCTCGCGGCTGCAACACGCGACGTACCCGTCATTTTTACGGCGGTAACAGATCCTATCGGCGCCAAATTAGTGAAAGATATGGCTGCGCCAACGGGTAACGTCACCGGCTTATCTGATCTTTCTCCTGTTGCCCAGCATGTGGCGCTGGCCAAAGAGCTGCTTCCCAACCTGTCGACGATTGGAGTGGTTTATAACCCCGGTGAAGCGAATGCAGTGACATTGGTTGATCTGTTAAAAGACGCGGCAGCAGAGCACGGGATAAAAGTGATCGAAGGCACGGCATTGAAAAGCGCAGATGTGCAATCTGCTGCGCAAGTTGTTGCCACCCAATCCGATATTATCTATGCGCCAACAGACAATACTGTTGCCAGTGCGATTGATGGTTTAGTGGCCGCTGCAAACTCAGCAGATACCCCTGTCCTAGGTGGATCGACGTCCTATATCCCCAATGGCGCGGTCGTTGCACTTGGCTTTGATTATTACTCCGTCGGGGTGCAAACAGCGGACTATGTTGCGGCCATCTTAGACGGCGAGCCGATTTCATCTCTGCCTGCCAAAGTTGCGGAAGGGTCTGACTTAGCCGTGAACCGTTCGGCTGCAGACAAGTTGGGGATCGACGTGCCAGCTTCTATCTTGGATCGCGCCTCACGAATCGTAGAGTAGTTAGGCTCAATCTAGGAGTAGTAAATGACGGCAATTGCGTTTTTCGGCACCCTAGAAGTCGGCCTAGTTTATGGCTTGGTTGCGCTAGGTGTCTATCTCACTTTTCGTGTACTCGATTTTCCTGATTTAACGGTTGACGGCAGTTTCCCGATGGGCGCCGCCGTTGCCGCTACTATGATCGTGGCGGGTTACAACCCATGGTTTGCGACCGCAATGGCGATTTTGGCTGGCGGCATCACCGGATTAGTCACTGCTTTTCTCACTGTAAAGTGCGGCATCCTCAACTTGCTCGCCAGTATTTTGACCATGATTGCCGCATTTTCGGTAAACATTCGTATTATGGGGCGACCCAATATTGCCTTACTCGGCGAGGAAACTATTCTAACGCCATTTGAATCACTCGGTATTGCCCCCGTCTATTTACGTCCCTTAGTCGTGGGCGTATTAGTGATTATCAGTGGGCTACTCGTGGTCCGCTTATTAGCCAGCGATTTTGGCTTGGGGTTACGCGCAACGGGCGTTAATGCGCGAATGGTTCAAGCACAAGGCGGCAGCACGGCGATGTACACCTATATTGGTCTCGCCCTTTCAAATGCCTTTGTTGGCTTTGCCGGTGCATTATTTGCGCAAACCAATAGTTTTGCCGATGTGACCTCTGGCGTAGGGACCATTGTCGTCGGTCTCGCCGCCGTGATCCTCGGACAAACATTACTGCCTGGACGTAAAGTCTGGGTCGCCGTTGTGGCGGTGATTCTGGGTTCTATTTTATATCGCCTCGCCGTCGGCTTTGCACTATCGAGTGGCATGTTTGGTCTTCAAGCCTCTGATCTCAACTTGGTTACCGCGGTGCTGGTTGCCGTGGCATTGATCGCTCCCAAAATGCGCCAACAGTATCAAAAGTCCAAACGCGCAAAACAGGCGGAGGTGTCAGGATGATCTCGCTGAACAATATTCAGGTCACGTTTAATCCAGGGACCGTCCTCGAAAACCGTGCTCTGCGCGGCGTAAGCTTAACCATTCCCGAAAACGAGTTTGTCACCATCATTGGTTCCAATGGCGCAGGCAAATCAACCTTACTGGGCGCCGTCACCGGTGAAACGCCGATGATTGGCGGCCAAGTTATGATTGACGATATTAATGTGACCAAGAAGGCTGTGCATCAGCGCGCCACCCTTGCCGCACGCGTATTTCAAGATCCACTTGCGGGTACCTGCGCGTCGTTAACCATCGAAGAAAACTTGGCGCTGGCTTATCGGCGAGGTAAAGGGCGCGGTTGGTCACGTGCGCTTGGGAGTAAACGTCGTAAATTGTTCCAAGAGCGCATTGCCATTTTGGGGTTAGGTTTGGAAGATAGACTAGGGGATAGCATTGGTCTGCTGTCTGGAGGTCAGCGTCAGGCCGTAAGTTTGGTGATGGCCACCCTGTCAGACAGCAAGCTTTTATTGCTCGATGAACACACCGCCGCTCTGGATCCACGCATGGCCGCGTTCGTGATTGATTTAACCAAAACCATCGTCAATGAGTTTAACCTCACTGCCATGATGGTCACGCACTCGATGAAAGACGCACTGGCATGCGGTGATCGAACCGTAATGCTACACCAAGGTAACATTGTGCTAGATGTCCATGGTGATGAGCGCAAAAATATGGACGTGCCACATCTTTTAGACATGTTCAACAAAGTGCGCGGCGAAACCCTCGCCGACGACAGCTTGCTGCTCGGTTAACTTGCTACGGCGCTTGCTGTCATGCAAGCGCCTAGCCATCTATTCTATGGCTTATTTTTGCTCGGCCACCACTGATTAATCAGGCGCCCTCCTAATGAGGGCTGGTAACGCCAACAGTGATCGAACATGGCCATTAATTCAGGGTTGCCATATTTGGATAAGCTTACCGCATGGAAACGGTTTTGCTTTAACTTCAATGCATCAATCTTTTCGATCATCGTCTCGGACTGCTTAGGAGCAATAAAGTCCGACACCACCACTAGATCGGCGTTTTGATAGCGTTCACCGGCCATCAGATTAAGCGCTTTTTCGATCACAGGTGCCATATCTGTCCCGCCGTGGAAGCGATACGAAAGAAAGCTCATCGCCTCTTGCAGACCGCGCTCACCGGTCAGCTCATAGCTGATATGGTCAGTGGAAAAAAGCATCACGTAACAATCACGATGCTCGGTCGCGGCAATCCGCATTAATACATACGCTAGCGCTTTAGCGCATTGCTCTGGAAAACCACTCATCGAGCCTGAAGCATCGATGGCTATGATAAAAGGTCCCTTTTTTTGCTCTGGCTTGGATTGACTGGGTGCGTACGTCTCTACTTTTTTCCGGCGATGGGCTTGGCCCGTCATTTGATAATTCAGCAGTTGTTTATCGACAAGCTGTTTATAAAAAACAACCTCGAGCGCAGGATCAGCCAGCAATACCGCCTCATTGGGTAAGAGACGGTCAACACGATCACTTTGGCAGATGCCGGTGATGTCATCAGGGACATCAACTTGCTTTTCCGGCACGGTTTTTAGCGTTTCCGTCGGCTGCTCGCTGGGCCCTTGCGCATCAACATGGTTTGCCATTCGCCCTAACTGTTCGGCAATCGCCTGAAGCTCTGGGTTTTTCTCTAAAAAAGTAATAAACCGTTTAAGTAAGGTGACGTCTTGCTGGGAAAGCGAGCTGGCCGCCATATCCCATAGCCGCCCCACTTTGCTGATATCACCCGATTGATCCACGCCATTCATTTTTTGATAGGTCGAGATACGGCGATAGAGATCGTCGAGTAATTTTTGTTTTTGTGCTTCAACACTGTCGGACTGGTTTTTTTGTATTTCCGCTTTTAAATGCGCGTGCCATTTATTGCAAAAGTACGACTGAAACATAGGATCAGCATGTTGAGCTTGATGGGCTGCGAGCCTTTCTGCCTGCGGATAGAAAGAAGAAACAGATTTTAAGTGGCTTAGTAAAGTATCAATGTCTTTTTCAAACGCGCGCGCGGTTTTTTCGGTGGCCTGCTCGTAGTATTGAATTTCTTGCTTCAGAGAGGCTGACAACCCTTGTTGAACCAGTTTGCGCTTTGTTTGCCCACGCCAGCGGTGAAGCTGTTTTTTTACTGCTCGCTTAATCGCTGGGCTTCGTTCTGTCAACACAAGTAACTGGGGATGAGACATCAACTCTGTCATCGCCGCATCCAGTAACCCAGACTCGGCGAGCATCAACCCCATGTTCAGGCTCTCAGCGCTCAGCATCACTGGCTCCTGAGAAGAACTCACCTAAGCGCGCTAAACGATTAACTTGGCGCTCTAGGTTATTAATCTGCGTTTTGACCTCATGTTCGACGTCGACCAAACTCGCTGACGCGGTTTCAAGCAGATCCGGTTGCGCAAATAAATGGGGCAACCCAGCATTGAGCTGACTGCGCGCGCGACGAATTAAAAATTGCGCATGCTGCAATTGTTCAAGCGCATGATCTGTTTGTTGTGTCCATGTGGCCAGCTGTTCCTCGCTCGGATCGTTCACGCCCACCAGGGCCATAGGCACCGGCCGATTAGCAATGTCTTTGATTACTAAGGCGTGCTGCGCATCCCACTCCAAAGTGAGCCGGCACAGGTGATTATTTTTATTCACATAGCCATACAAGTCTGTACTGCCTGTTTTCAACTTTTTCTCAATGTCAGCCGCATCAAGATACACCCAACGACTGTCACCTTTTTCTTGCTCTGAAACCGATGGGTTGGCTCGAAGTAGAACAAAACGAACCAAATCTCGACTTTGGTTGACCGTGAAGCGAGGCGACTGGCTCAAGTCAATCATCGCTTTGCGCGTGAGCCCAGCGTTGGCCGTGTCTTGTCGATAGGTCAGCGCCTCAGCTGTGTCTTGCTCAATATCTTCTAACGCCACTTTGACGTCATCGAGCAAGGCAAGCACTTCTTGTTGATCGAACAGCACTTCTTTGGCAAATGCCTGCATCACGGTTTTCACCACATCACGCGATTCTGGGCTATGCCATAGGCAGTCTTCCAGTAACAATAAGTCCAGTGGGGCGACTTCATCACGACCATTGAAAAAAGCGGCCGCTTTTAGCAAACGCACCGCCTTTTTCCACCGGCGATCGGACACATAAAGTTCACTTGGGTCGAATTGTGATTGTTCACTACCGGCATTTTCTACCCGCTGTTTTAGTGTGTAGAGTTTTTCGAATATCGCATCCGGCAGACCCAAGGTGGGAATAATGGTCTGCCAATCCTGATATTCTTGATAGCTAATTTTCAACTTATCGGCCACCGCCACTTCGTCCTGGCTGGGCTCGGTAAGCATCAGTTTGAAGTTTTTCTTCTCTTGGATACGATTGACGAAAACGCGGAGTAACATGCGATCATAGAGCGCATCAAGGCCACTATCGGGATCAGGCAGTTCATTGGACGCGGTCACTAACAACCGCATAGGGACAGGATAAACATGCTCACCGTTTTTAAAGGTGCGTTCATTCACAACGGTTAAAAGAGTGTTAAGAATGGCAGGTCCAGCTTTCCATATTTCATCCAAAAATACCACATCAGCATTGGGTAGGTAGCCGTCGGTTAGGCGTACGTATTTGCCTTCATCTTTTAGCGCTTGAATCGAAAGCGGGCCAAACACTTCTTCCGGGGTCGAAAAGCGCGTCATTAAATATTCAAAAAATTGGCTGTTATCAAACGCCTCTATCAAACGTTTCGCAATATAGCTTTTGGCAATGCCTGGCGGGCCGAGTAAAAACACACTTTCACCCGCGAGTGCGGCCAATAGACACATTTTGATAGTGTGCTCGCGTTCGTATACCCCACTAGATAGAGCATCAATAAGGCTTGCAATACGCTCGGGTAATAGCGCGCGACGGCTGACGGTGGCAAGATTTTGAGACAAGTGGCACTCCGCTATTTGTGGCTAGGTGTCATCGTTAACGCATTTGATTAAAATCGGTAAAAAGCTTCACTGCTCTTTAACCATGGCAAGATTCCAATACTTTGCCATTCGCTAGCGGTTTTTGTGCGCAAAAAACCGCCTAATGTGTAACTTAATATTACTATATGTACCGATATATCATTAGCGCTTCGGCTAGATAGTGACATAGATCACTATCAAGTCAATCTTGCCACTTACCGCCTTCGCGTTTGCATAGATTTTAATCTTCCCGGACAACAGGCCAAGATTGATGGCCACCCCACTCCGTCCAAGAGCCGTCATACACCGCAAGCGGATAAGCAAAATAGTGCTCGGCCACCGCGGCTAAGATACAAGCCGTCACGCCTGAACCACAGCTTGCTACGTTCAAACGTGTATCACTGAGGTGAGGTAAAACGATGTTACGTGCGATGTCTGAACTGATCACAAAACCGCGCGGATCCGTCAATTCGCTAAAAGGTAGGTTAATAGCGCCGGGCATATGACCACTTCGTATACCTTCTCGAGGCTCTGGCACCTGTGCATAAAATCGTGTTTCAGGACGGACATCAATCACATTGATTGCGGCCAGCTTTTCGGCCAGCGTGTCGCCATCAATGTAACGATACGCTTTAAAATCGGCGTGGTAAGTTGCCTCGACACGCGGCTGAGGCGGTGTATTATCTATCAGCCCCTCTGATGCCATCCAAGCAGGTAGTCCGCCATCAAGAATAAATACATCCCGATGGCCCATCACTTTACACATCCACCACACGCGAGCGGCAGAGAATAAGCCTTGCGTGTCATAGACCACTAACGTGTCTTGCGAGGCAATACCTAGCGTTCCCATATGTCGCGCAAAACTCGTTTCATCCGGTAACATATGAGGTAAAGAGGAAGATTGATCTTTGACTGTATTATCGAAATCAAAGTAAACGGCACCCGGAATACGCCGTTGGCGCCACTCTTGGAAGCTATCTCGGGATACATCTGGCATAAACCAGCTAGCATCGACAGGAACGACGGTATCGAGGCGCTGAGCGAGCCATTCAGGGGTTACAAACACTGACATCTTGACGGTTCCTTTTCATCGTTGATTGGCGGATGACAACACTTTCACAAGATATTGACTTATCTTATCTAGTATCAGCCTAATTTTTTACTCATACTGAAAGCCTCGCATTAAAGATGCAACTCAATGAGGATATGAATGACACCATCTCGCGTGATCTCAGGCGCTATTTTATTGTTTCCCACACTACTGCTGGCACCCACAGCGGCTTTTAGCGCGGGGGTCGGTGTAACAATTGAAAACGACAGTCCGTTAGGCGTTGATAATCAATACACCAGTGGTGTTTATGCGCACTGGCATGCGGATTGGTCCGATGATGTCACCACCACCGCTGTCACGCCCATTCGTTGGTTTGCTCAACAGCTACCGCTTAACGAACAAGCACGCCAAAGCTGGAGCATCGATGTTGGACAAATGATGTGGACGCCCAACGATATTGAATGGGAAACGCCCCATCCCAATGAACGTCCCTATGCCGGTTTGATTTTTATCGAGCCTGGCATTTATCAGCAGACATCAGAGCGGGTCGATAAGTGGTCATTTATGCTCGGAATGGTTGGCCCCGCATCGCAAACTGAAGAAGGACAATCTTACGTTCATGACCTCATCGACTCGCCCGACCCAAAAGGATGGGACTACCAAGTGGAAAACACGCCAGTGGCGCAGTTTGCTTATGAACGCCACCAGCTCCTGCACCGTAGCGAGAACCAAGAATGGGGAGTGACTGGACGTGCCGATATCGGTAACTTCCGCAGCGAACTCTCTACAGGATTGAGTTATCGTATTGGTCTTGATCTGGCTAATACCTTTGGCGGCATTAGCTTCGAGCCAGGCCGCCATTTAGACAGCCGTTTGTTCGACGCAAGCGAACAGGGCGCATTCTTTTATGCCGCGATGCAAGGCCGATATCGGGCCAATGACGTCACCATCAATGGCGATAAACCGCCAGAGAATGCCGACATCGATATGACCCACTGGCAAGCAAGTGCCGCTACCGGGCTAGCATTTTACCAGCCTCGCTGGGGCACAGATATCAGTGTTGTTGTACACACGAAAGACTATAAGCAAGCTCCCGATGACACCTATAGCTACGTATCTTGGACCGTGCATTATCGGTATTAACATCCATACTCTCGTTTCGCTTTCCGTCGCCACTATCGAGGTGTGGCAGCAACGGCTTGTTTAGGCGACTGACTCTTTCGTTTATCCGTGAGTTTCATCAACACCAATGACGCTAAAATCATCGCAATACCTAACCACTGTAACGGCTGTAACGTTTCATTGATCCACAGTACACCAAGGGTTACCGCCGTAAGCGGATTAAGAAACATAATGATAGATTGACGATTTGGGCCAAGTACAGTGATCGAGCGAATATAGGCCCAGTAACCGACAGCAGTATTGAGTAAAATAACCCAAGCAAGTCCTGGTACGGCCTCCATGGTTATCGCCTGTGGCGGTCCCGCAAAGAGCCAAGCAAAAGGAATAAGCATGATGCCACCAAGGACTAACTGCCAAGCGGTTAATCCAAAAATATCTTTCGCTTCCCAGCGCTTCATCCATAATGTCGACTGAGCAACAAAAAATGTGGCAAGTAACATGGCACCGGCCCCTATCCAATCGATATTGGAAGATGGATTCAATAATAATACCACGCCGAAAAGCCCTAAAATCGCCAGCCCAAGTAGTTTAGGCTGAGGTCGTTTCCCTTCTGTTAACCACTGAAGCAGCATCAGTACCAAAGGTAAGGTCGCGCCTAAAGTCCCAGCGATAGCACCGGGTAGCCGATAAGCGGCAATAAAAAGCAGTAAAAAGAAAGCCGCGATATTAAAAAAGCTTACAGCAAGCATTCTCGGCAAACTTAAAGGTAAACCACGTCGACTGATCATCAGCATTAACAGGCCTGCTGGCAATGCTCGCCATACTGCCATCCAATAAGGGGAAAGATCTCCCAGAAACAGAGCAACCGCTGAATAAGTACTGCCCCAAAAAATCGGGGCAAGAATAGCGATAAAATAATGCATAACCTTTCTCTATGTATCTTCACGTAAAGATACAGTAGCTGTTATGTTAGTTGACATCAAGTATCTTAATAGTAAGAAAAATGTATTAGCGCTCAAAAAGACAACGCCATAGCGAGAAGGTGCTATGCTTATTTGCGTGATAAAACAGGGGGATAAAACAATGATCAATACTGAGAATGCGGTCGTTTTGTTGATTGATGTACAAGGCAAACTGGCACAAAAGGTAACAGGCAGCGAAGCACTACACCAAAAGGTGGCCCAACTAATGCGTGCCTGTCAGTACTTTGATGTGCCCGTGGTGTGGGTCGAGCAACTGCCCGATAAGCTCGGCGCGACCACTGAGAGTTTGGCTGAGTTAATCCCAACGGATACGCCCATTGCCAAGCAGACATTTAGTGCTTACGCAAACCCCGATGTTAAAAAACGACTCGATGATCTTAACCGTAAACAAGTCATCCTATGTGGCATCGAAACCCATATTTGTGTTTATCAAACAGCCTGCGATCTACTCAGAGCCCACTATCACGTTCACCTAGTCACGGATGCAACCTCATCCTGTGACGCGTCTCATTACCACACCGGAATTGCAATGATGCAGCAACATGGCGCCTGGATCACTTTGGTCGAAGCCTTGTTGTTTGAGTGGCAACAAGCAGCCGGCGGTTCAGACTTTCGATCTTTTTTAACGTTAATAAAGTAGAAAGAAAATAGATCTCTAAGTAATGGGCGTGAAGATCTAGGGGTTGAATACGTATACTCCTAAAATATCCAGTATTTATGAGATATAGATCGCACAGTAGGCGCTAACATTTTCATTAGTGGTCTAATATTATTCATGACGAATGTATAAAAGAGAAAGGAAGCACTATGTACAAACGACTACTCTCTGCAGCCCTATTAACGCTGTCTGCAGTCCCGGCCAGTGCCGATGATCATGGGTGTGGCAACGTCACGATTGCCGATATGAACTGGAATTCAGCGAGCCTGATTGCCAACATTGATCAGTTTATTTTAGAGCATGGCTACGGCTGTGATGCTGAACTCGTACCTGGTGATACCATGCCAACCGGCACATCCATGATAGAAAAAGGCGAGCCCGATATTGCACCGGAGTTTTGGAGTAACTCCATGCGTGAAGGCCTTCAGCGAGGTATTGACGAAGGACGTATACGCTATGCAGGACAAGCCTTTGTTGAAGGCGGCGAAGAGGGATTTTGGGTCCCTAAATACATGGTCGATCAGCACCCCGAACTTAAAACCATTTCGGGCGTTAAAGCCAATGCCGATCTTTTCCCTCATCCCGAAGATCCGTCAAAAGCAGCCTTTTACGGATGTCCCGCGGGATGGAGCTGCCAAATTACCTCGGAAAATAATTTTAAAGCGTTGGATCTCGCCGACAGTGGCTTTGAAATTGTCGACCCTGGCTCCGGTGCTGGCTTAGCCGGCTCCATTGCCAAAGCTTATGAACGCGAAGAAGCTTGGTTTGGTTACTACTGGGCACCGACGGCCGTGTTAGGCAAATATGAAATGGTTAAAGTCGATTTCGAAACGGGTACGGATGTCGAGCACTATAAGTCATGTATTACATCTGACGAGTGCATAACGTCGAAAGCAACAATGTATCCAGCCGCTGATGTTGAGACTGTCGTGACAGAACGCTTTGCTAAACGAGCTCCCGAGGCCATGGCCTATATAGAAAATCGTGGTTTTACCAACGACCAGATGAATGGATTACTGGCATGGATGGAAGATAACCAGGCTGACGGTGAATACGCGATGATCAATTTCTTAATTAATCATGAAGACATTTGGACCCAGTGGGTGCCAAATGATGTGGCGAGCAAGGTAAAAGACGCGTTGTAACTCAATAACCCGCACAGTATTGCCACTGTGCGGAATTTCTTTTAGCAGTATAGGAATAATAACAATGGCGACTTCATGGCTAACGGATGTGCCAGAAATGAGCAGGCGCGATCTGCTCACCATCCGACAAACACTGGATGGTGCCTATCGGAATTTTTCTCGCGAATATGGCGAAGGTATCGAAGCCTTTTTTGACCCCCTCCTCCACTTTCTTGTTTGGTTCGAAGACTTACTCCTTGCCACACCTTGGTGGCTGGTGATTGCCGTACTTGCCGGTATCGCGTATCTCGCCAGTCGCTCTTGGAAGCTCCCTGCGGCTGTGGTTGTTTCTTTCACTCTGATTGCTTACTTAGGGATGTGGGAAGATACCATGAGCACCATGAGTATCATTTTGGTCTGTACGCTTGTCGCGATAGGTGTCGGTGTACCTATCGGGATTGCGATGGCGAAGTCCAATCGGACCCAAGCGGTGGTTACACCACTCCTTGATATCATGCAGACCATGCCCGCTTTCGTCTATTTAATTCCTGTCGTGATGTTACTGGGCATTGGTAAAATTCCGGGGGTCATTGCCGTCGTGATATACGCCATTCCACCGGTCATCCGCTTAACGAACCTTGGGATTAGACTGGTCGATAAAGATGTGCTTGAAGCAGCGACTGCGTATGGCGCCAATGGCGTTCAGCGCCTTTTTCAGATTCAGCTACCACTGGCAATGCCCACCATTATGGCCGGCATTAATCAAACGATTATGATGGCACTCGCCATGGTCGTGATCGCCTCGATGATCGGTGTTTCTGGCTTGGGTCAACCCGTTCTTAAATCGATCACTAACCAATATTTCACCTTGGGCCTGCTCAATGGCCTCGCGATTGTCGTGATTGCTATTATTTTCGATCGCGTCTCGCAAAGCTATGCCAAGCGATCACAGCAGCACTTAAAGGGAGGTGATCATGACTGATTCCGAGCAGAACACCTTGATCGAAATTCACGGTCTTTACAAAGTGTTTGGCAACCATCCGCGTAAGCTCATGCCCGATGTTAAAGCAGGTAAAAGCAAAGACGCATTGCTACAAGAAACAGGACATACTATCGGACTTAGTGACATCAATCTGTCTATTCGGCGCGGTGAAGTGTTCGTCATCATGGGCTTATCTGGCTCAGGAAAATCAACACTGATTCGCCATTTCAATCGTTTGATCGATCCGACAGAAGGTGAAATTCGCATTGATGGCACGGATATAATGCAGTACTCACAAAAAGAGTTGCAGCAATTTCGTCGTCATAAAATGTCGATGGTTTTCCAGCGATTCGGCTTGCTTCCTCACCGTACTGTCAAAGAAAACGTCGGTTTTGGTCTTCGCATTCAAGGAGAAGCCAAAGCACTGCGAGATGAAAAGGCTCAACAGTGGCTCTCTACGGTTGGCTTAGAGGGCTATGCTGACCAATACCCTGCCCAGTTATCCGGTGGGCAACAGCAACGCGTCGGTTTAGCACGGGCCTTGTGTACGGATGCGGAGATCCTATTGATGGACGAAGCGTTTTCTGCACTGGATCCGCTCATTCGCAGTGAGATGCAAGACCAACTCATTGAGCTACAAGAAAAGCTGCATAAAACGATTATCTTTATTACCCATGATCTCGACGAAGCGTTACGTCTTGGTGATCGTATTGCCATTTTACGGGACGGTAAGCTGGTACAAGTGGGTGAGCCGGTTGATATTCTACTTCAACCAGCAGACGACTATGTCGAAGCATTTGTTAAAGACGTCAACCGTGCTCGAGCCCTAACCGTTGAAACCGTGATGCAGCCACAAATCTGTCGTATCAGTGCGACCACAATTGGTGATGCCATTCAGCAGATGCGCCATCAAAAAGTTAATTATGGCTACTACATTACCGAGGAGGGTTACCAAGGTACCTTGAGCCAAAAAACGCTGAGTGACAAAGATCCAAGTGGCCATATCGAGGCTAGCTTACTTGAGGATGTTCCCGCGATTGATCAAGATTCTTTGCTCGAGAGTGTGATTCCAGACACCTTGGAGTCGAAATGGCCACTGCCCGTCTTCGACGATCATGGAGAGCTTATCGGGCATCTCTCACGACAGACTGTTGCCAACATTCTCAGCGAAACAGGAAAAAGCGCGACCGAAACGTTATCCACAAACCCGCCCCAAAAAGCGAGCTAATTATATCAATGCGCCCTACCTATTGGGGCGCATTATTTTCACTCCAATGAAAAGGTATCTCTTCTCGTCATCATAACAGTGAGACAAGTGTCATTTTATTGAAACACTTTCTCCCTAACCTGCTGCGCATATCAGGACTCGCAGTTGGTAGGAAGTTATATGAGTGTACGTCAGCGATTATTGATCGCCTTTACCCTCTTCATCGCGTCGACCTTAGGATTAGGTAGTCTCGMGCTTTGGATATCATCTCGCTCAGCGGATGCTTCAGCCGAATATGTGAATCAACAACTCCCCGAAGTCTGGGCATTACTCGCGCTTGAGCGTGATCACCGAGACTTAGTGAATCTGTCACAAAAGATCAAAGCCCAAGTGTTGTTTTGGAATGAAATTACGCCTGAGTTTGAAAAGCTCCATAAACGCTATCAGCAAAGCTGGCAGGCGTTGTCCCAGTATCCTTCTCTCTCAAACTGGCGTTCTGAACAAAAAGATAAAAAAAAGAAGTTTGATCAATACCTTAATAAGCTCGCTAAAACGGTCGAAAGTAAAAGTTTTTATGACGCAGGCCGCCTTGTGGATTTCGATCTCTACCCAGCCGTTGATCCTATGCTATCAGTGATTAGCGAAAAACTAATAGAGCGTCAGGATAATGCTAAGGCATCTGCTTCAGGATTGATCCTCTTCTTGCATCAGCAGTCCAATTTTGTGTATGCCGGTAGCGGTGCCACTTTGATCCTTGCACTTATTTTAATGACCTGGCTTCGCAAAACCGTCATTGTACGCTTGGACGATATCGCGACCTCGCTGACGGATATTGATAATCGCTCCGATCTTTCAATACGTCTGTCTGACAAGTATCACGACGAAGTCAGTGCCGTCGCTCGCGCATCAAATAACTTGCTCGATAAGTTCAGTCACTTTGTTACCGATATACAATCGCGAACATCAGCGCTTGATCAACAGTCAGATACCTTAGACCAACAAAGCACGCAAGTGGCGACGATTAATCAGCAAACACGGCAAAACGTTAACGATGTCGCGCAATCGCTTACCGTTATGGAAAGCGCAACCACGGAAATCGCGAGTGCTATTCATGATACCCGCGAGTATATCGGCAAAGTATCCCAAGACAACGATGAGATTCAGACCCAAATGCGTGCTACTGAAGCCTCAATAACGCACAGCGTCAAGGTGGTTGAAAATGTATCAAATACCATGGCAACGCTAAAACAAACGAGCAACCAAATTGCCGGTGTTATGGATGTGATTGAAGGTATAGCAGAGCAAACTAACCTTCTCGCGCTCAACGCTGCCATAGAAGCGGCACGTGCAGGGGAGCATGGCCGTGGATTTGCGGTTGTCGCGGATGAAGTGAGAAATCTATCTCAGCGCACAGCACAATCGACAGGAGATATTCGAGAATGGATCAATGACTTACTTGGTCAAGTCGATACCGCCAGTCATCTATTATCAGAAACACAATCGGCCAGTGCAGATAACCAGCAAGCAAGCATCCGACTACAAAGTTATCTTGGTGAAATGCACACTACTTTCCAAGGGCTGGAGCAACTCAGCGCTGAAGTTGAAGCAGCCCTCGATTCTCAACACAAAGAAATTGCACACCTTACTGAGCAACGTCGCGCTCTCAAACATGGCAGTCAGTCACTGACCGATGCTATCGATACAACCAGTGATGTAAGCGGTCAGCTTAGCCATCAATCGAGCGCATTAACCCAGCTGACCGATCAGTTTCAGACGTGACGGCGAAATAGCGAATCGTGATCACCTAGCGCCCTGTTGTCCGGGAGCTAGGTGTTTCGAAAATAGATATGATTACGTCTTATTCACTCGTTCAAAACCAGCGGCAAGATCAGCGATTAAATCCTCCACCTGTTCGAGACCAATATGCAGTCTAACGAGTGTCCCACTGAAACTTACTTTAGCCACGGGCCGGATCCGATTAAGCTGTTCGGGTTGATTGGCAAGTAACAAAGACTCGTAACCTCCCCATGAATAAGCCATGCTAAAATACTTCATAGAGTCGCAGAATGCTTCTAATTGCGTATCGGACAAACGTTCCTTAAAAACGAATGAGAACAGTCCGTTACTGCCACTAAAATCACGGGCAAAATAGCGATGCCCCGGACAATCAGTGAATGCGGGATGAAGCACTTTCGCCACTTCAGCCTGCTCATTCAGCCAGTTGGCAACATGTAACGCATTTTCTTGATGTTGCGCTAGCCGTACATCGAGCGTTCTCAGTCCTCGCGCCGCCTGGTAGGCAGTGTCAGGATCAACGGTTTGTCCCATCAAGTAGGCACGCTCTCTCAGCGTTGGCCAACAGCGCGCATTGGCGACGGCGGTGCCTAGCATATTATCTGAATGACCAATAATGTACTTGGTGCCAGACTGAATAGAAATATCGACACCCTGTGTTAACGGCTGGTATAAGCGACCTGCCGCCCACGTATTATCCATCATGATCACAGCATCTGGGGCGCGATTGCGAACCGCTCGCACAATGGCTGGCGTATCGTGCACTTCCATGGTGTACGATCCGGGTGACTCTAAGAACACGATACGTGTATTCGGCTTGATACGATGACTAATCTCGTCACCTTCAAGTGGGTCAAAATACTCGGTCTCGATCTGCATGTCGGCCAGTATTTTCTCACAAAAGTCCTGAGTAGGCTCATACGCCGAACCCGATACCAGTATGTGATCGCCCGTTTTAACAAATGCGAGAATACTGTTAGCAATCGCCGCCGCGCCACACGGAAATAACGCACAACCTGTTCCCTGCTCAAGCTCTGTCATTGCGTCTTGCAGCGAGAAGTGAGTAGTCGTACCTCGTCGGCCATAAAACAGCGTTTGTTGGTGACGATTTGCAACCGCGTGTTTCTTTTCTGCTRATGAATCAAAAATGATTGAAGAAGCGCGCTGTACGACTGGATTAACCCCGCCTAAGGTATAGCCTTTTTGGCGTCCAGCATGGATTAGCTGCGTACGATTCTGTTTCTTTTCCATGGCTCACTCATCCTATGTTACCCACATCTCTAGCCTAAGCGTTTCGCCGCAAGCAGTAAAGACATTTAGACGTCCATACTGTAATTTTCTACCTATCGATTCAACGATATGTCATCGCGCTAAACGCTAAGCCAGCGCGGTTAGCGAAGCGTGTTTAGGTTGATGACTATCCACTCCGCATTTTGGTTCGAACACTAAACAGATCACATTTTTATCTATTTGACTGGAAACACAATGTAAGTGTATATACATTGTATATCTGATCGATAGGCTAAAAGACATGGCAAAAAAAGAAAAAGTCAAAAAAGACAGTCAATTACTGATACGAATCAATAGTGATCAACGTGATGCGTTTCTGCAAACATGTGACGAGCTTGATACCTCAGCGGCTCGAGAAGTCAGACGGTTTATCAAACAATTTTTAAAAGACCACGAAACAAAAAAAGAATCATAACATCCAGTTTACGGTGCAACTTGCCGGCACCCGACCACAGCATTGAAGCTGTATTGCAGTGGCAAACGCTTCGGCAATCTATACTTAAGGAGAGAAAATCATGGCGAAAGTATCAAAGAAAGATCTGAAAAAATCGATCAAGAAAACCAAAGCAAAAGTTGCGAAACAAGAAGGCAAGCTGAAAAAATTGAAAAAGCAACTAAAGCAAGCCTAAGCCACGTTTAGTTAAGCAATAAGCATAAAAAGGCTCGGGAGATTTCCCGAGCTTTTTGTTTGTTATGGTCACGCTTTATTGACGCTGCGCTTACGTTTCAGCGCGTCCGATTTTAATCCTCAATTTTCTGCTTCACCCTCAGTTGATGATAAAACGGGCTCAACAGTAAACCGGCCCACATCCACACCGATCACTTTCACTTGCTCACCAGGCTGCAGGACAATATCCCCTGCGTTAGCACTAAGTTGCAATTGCCATGTCACTCCAGAGTACTTGGCCGACGACAGTTGTTCGCGACTTAATGGTGAAGTCAGGACGAAGGTCAGTCCAATAAAGTCGCTATGACGATTGTCCGGACTACGTTCTTTATGCTGTAACCGTTTAAGCGGTCGCCACAGCGCTAAGGTAAGTAATCCTGCGCCGATGCCAGTACCACTAAACAATGCGGTCACGGTTTCGGGCAAGACCCCGATCATGGCCAGTAACCCAACTAAAACCGCAGCACAACCGGTAGCTAATAAGACAATTGTTGACAAACCGAGCAGCCAAACTTCAGCGGCTAACAACAGTAAACCAATGATAATAGTTAACTCTGCAAGATAGTGACTCACGTATTTACCCTAACTACTTTTTGTTTTGTTAAGCGATTCAATGATGGTCATCGCTTCTGCAACCACGTTCGCAGCTCCCGTACCCGAATCAGGCAACAAGACGACCGATGACTCTTTGGCAATTGCTTGTTTAGCGCGAATTGCTTTCTCTGCTAAATCAAGCTGAATCGCTTTTTGACCTTCTTCGGTGATAGCTCGTGTCCCGACAATTTCAAGCGCTTCGGCTTGAGCTTGAGCGACGGCTAGAATGGCTTGCGCTTCACCCTCCGCATTCAGAATTTGTTCCGCTTTTTCCGCTTCTGCCGCTAAAACCCGTGACTGCTTCTGACCCTCTGCCACGTTAATATCTGATTGACGAGCCCCTTCAGACTCAAGGATCACGGCACGTTTCTCACGTTCGGCCTTCATCTGACGCTCCATTGCTTCGAGCACCGACCGTGGAGGATCAATATCTTTTATCTCGTAACGAAGCACTTGTACACCCCAAGGCTGAGCCGCTTCGTTGATGGCCGAGACAATGGCAATGTTCAAGCTTTCACGTTCTTCAAACGTTTTATCCAGCTCCATTTTACCTACTTCACTACGCATGGTGGTTTGCGCAAGTTGCGTGACGGAATAGACATAATCATTCACGCCATAGCAGGCTTTAAAGGGATCAAGCACTTTGATATAAAGTACACCGTCCACACCCAACGAAATGTTGTCACGCGTAATCGCAGACTGACTAGGCACATCATACGCTTGTTCTTTCAAAGTCCGTGTATACGCCACACGGTCGATAAAGGGAACAATGACGTTGAGCCCCGCTTCCATCGTTTTATAGTACTTACCAAACCTTTCAACCACATAGGCAGTATTTTGTGGCACAAACGTAATGGCACTGCGCAGTACGACAATCACTAAGATCGCCAGTACTATCCATACGCCAATAAAACTCGATATTTCAAAAAAAACGTTATCCATTAAGGGATCCTATGACTGTCGCTAACACGACGCTGATAGAGGGTGACAATGGCTCAGACATGACGACAACGCTTGCATGCCTGAAGTTTAAGCATACGCCAATGTCAGTGTAGAAAGACAGATAACGATGGTAAATTTGACACTCGTCTCACTCAGATCGCTTTTTCCCCTCTTTTTATCTCGATTGAACGACATGACTCTCTGAGCGTGATCCCACTTTTGTAAAAGCCTGTCGCAACGATGGCCATATCATTGGAAAAAGGATTTTACCTTATCTTTTTTTGGGTGTACTCTTAGACCTGTTCAACCGTGTTGGTTGGCGGTGCTCATTACCGTTGACACCTTGACATAGAGTGTCAGAAAATGAGCAAACTAACGCGCAAACAACGCGTAGTCCTGTTGAAGCTGTTTTTAAGCTTTAATAATCGGAAATTTATGCAGCAATTGAATATAGATACATCGAAACACCCCACCGTTAGGCTGGAAAGTTAGTTGTCCTGAAGATATTCGCTACATTTGCCCATAGAGTCGATTAACGGCACTCGCGTCACTGCAACACCTAGTTAATATATTCAGGAGACACCATGTCCAAAGCTAATGGTTCCGTTAAGTGGTTTAACGAAGAAAAAGGTTTCGGTTTTATCCAGCAAGAGAACGGTCCAGACGTATTCGTTCACTTCCGTGCTATCGTTGGTGAAGGCTTCCGCACACTAGCAGAAGGCCAGCAGGTTGAGTTCGATATCGAGCAAGGTCAAAAAGGCCCACAGGCTGCGAACGTCGTTCGCCTGTAAGCCAAACCAAATTTAAGAAGAAAGGCGCTCATCAGAGCGCCTTTTTTTATACCTGTCATTTAAAGTTATTACACTAAGCTACATTGATATCGCATTCAGCCCCTATGCGAGTAGACGCTCTTGTTGCTATCCACTAGGCTGTGAGTACATCATATTGTCAGGAGGACGTATGCTATCTCCGTGCTTGATTGTCGACGATCATGAGATGATCCGAGACACGATTGGATTAATGGCACAGGCACTCGGTATTAAATCAGTGATCACCGCAGCAGACGGCGCCGAGGCGATATCTCGCGCCTATCATGACGAGCCGAGCCTTATCATTACCGATTTACAAATGGATCCTATCGATGGTTTAGAAATGTTGCGTCTCATGCGAAGTGGCCGCTATCATCTACGCCACGACACACCCATCATTATTCTGACCGCAAACGCTTCTAAAGCCGTGATCAGCGAGTGTATCCGCTTTGATGTTGACGCGTTCATGATAAAACCTGTTAAAAAGCAAGACCTTGAAAATCGTGTCAAGCAACTGTCCAAACATACCAAGGCGAAAAAACCCCCACAGTTCTATTTCGAGATGTACCAGTCTGACCCGGCCAAATCGACAGAGTTCGAGCACAATGGTGCGGTTGTGTTTACGGAAGAAGAACAACAGCAAATCGAATGCATCACCGAACCTGTAGAAGAGACGCCGATAGCGCCTGATACACTAGGAGATGTAAAGGCATCACCGCAACCCTCTAGTGAGCCCAAAGATCGCAAATTTATACGCTGGCAAGAGAAGTACACAGTCGGTCATCAAGAATTGGATAACAGCAATAAGCAATTGTTGGCTATTATCAACGATACCTACGAGGCCATTGCTTACCATCACGATGATGATGACAAAGCTGACTTCGATGCCTTAGCTCAACGTTTCCGTGACTACATCGCTTCGCACTTTCTGCTAGAAGAAGACATTCTTGAAGCACGCGCCTACCCCAAATACAAAGAGCATGCAGCCATCCATCAACGCCTAGCGCGACAGGCTCAATATGTACTGCTTCAGTGCCAGGCCGATCCCACGCTCTATCGCTCCGAGTTTTTTAAATTTCTACGCTATTGGTGGATTCATCACGTGGTTCACGAAGACACGAAATATCGCGACTTCCTGGTACAAGGTCTTTAATACTTGCGTCCCGACTCACAGCCTTGCTCAGCGCTGTGAGTCTGCCCTACTTCCGCAACTTACCATCCACTAGACAGCCAAAGCAGTCTGTTTAGCATGCCATCGTATCGATTGGGAACCTGCCCACACCTTTAGGCCAGTAAATGTTACGCCTCGAAACACTTACTTTAATAAAAAATTTAACAATATAAATATTATTATAAATCAACATCTTAATTATTATTGACAGGCCAAACACAAAAAATCGGGGTTGATAAACCAAATCAATCGCCTATTATATAAAACGAATTCGTTAGAGCACAAAACATTATGTGGCGATCAAAAACGACAGATACGGCAGTGCTGGATTCTGAAGTACTCGACCGTAAACAGACAAAATCTAACACGCAGTTCGTGTTTCGTAAGCCTGCCATCAGCGATGGTGGCAACATTTATCGACTAATCACGCAATGCCCGCCGCTGGACGTGAACTCCGCTTACTGTAATTTTTTACAGGCGACGCATTTTAAAGAAACGTGTGTTGTTGCAGAGCGAGAAGGCGATGTGCAGGGCTTCATCTCCGGTTATATCCGCCCTGAGCAGCCAGATACCTTTTTCGTCTGGCAAGTTGCGGTGTCGCCAAAAGCACGTGGTGAGGGGCTTGCCCTATCGATGATTGAGGCGCTACTGGCTCGCAAAGTCGCGCAAAACGTTCACTTCATCGAAACCACAATCACAGAAGACAACGCCGGTTCTTGGGCGCTGTTTAAAAAGGTAGACCGCCTCTATGGCTCTGGTGGTCAACGCTCGGTGTTCCTTGATGAACAAGAGCATTTCAACGGTGAGCACGACACCGAATACCTTTTCCGAATTCCACTCAAAAAATAACAGGATGAGTTATGGATATCTTTAAGTCGCAGGAATCAAATGTTCAATGTTATGCCAACAACTTTCCCGTTGTATTTGAGAGCGCAAAAGGCTGTTGGATGACTGACGTAGACGGTAAGCGCTACCTTGATTTTCTAGCCGGCGCTGGTTCACTGAACTATGGACACAATAATCCGACGCTGAAAAAAGCGCTGATCGAGTATATCGAGAAAGACGGCATTACACACGGCCTAGACATGTATACAGAGGCGAAAGCACGCTTTCTCGAAGTATTTAAAAATCACATCTTGGCCCCACGTGGTTTGGACTACAAGTTCCAATTCACAGGCCCTACTGGTACCAACGCTGTGGAAGCGGCAATGAAGCTAGCTCGCAAAGTAACTGGGCGTTCAAACATTGTTTCTTTTACTAATGGCTTCCACGGTTGTACTTATGGTGCACTCGCGGTGACAGGTAACCATCACCATCGTGGTGGCGGCGGTATTCCAGTCAATAATTCAGTCACGCGTATTCCGTATGACGGCTATGCGAACGTTGATGGTCTCACCTTGTTTGAGACGATGCTTAATGACGCTTCAAGCGGTTTAACCGGTGGTGATAAACCTGCCGCTGTATTACTTGAGGTCGTTCAAGGTGAAGGTGGCTTAAATGCCGCATCTAATGAATGGTTACAACGCTTACAAACTATCTGTAAAGCACACGATATCCTGGTGATTGTCGATGATATTCAAGCAGGTTGTGGGCGTACGGGGACTTTCTTTAGCTTTGAGCCTTCAGGCATCAACCCTGATATTGTGACCTTGTCCAAATCAATTGGTGGTTACGGCTTACCTATGGCAGTCGTTCTACTCAAACCTGAGCTAGATCAATGGGCACCGGGTGAGCATAACGGTACATTCCGTGGTAACAACCATGCCTTTGTGACCGCTGCCGAAGCCATCGAAACCTATTGGCTAGATGATCAGTTCCAAACCCATATTCAAGCGCGTGCGGATCAGCTCAACAAAGTCCTGCAAGATATGCTTGCTAAAAATAGCGACTTATTTGAGATCATCAAAGGACGAGGATTGATGCAGGGTATTGCCTGTAAGAACGGTGATATTGCCGACGACATAACCAGCTTGTGCTTTGATAATGGCATGATCATCGAAACAGCCGGCCCAGAAGACGAAGTGATTAAATTCTTCTCTCCGCTGACCGTCAGTGAAGCTGAAATGGAGAAAGGCTTACAAATTTTCGTTAAGTCCGTTGAGCAGTACAAGAAAGAGAAGCTCAAAAAAGCATCATAAAGACATAACGAATAGACAAATAATAAGGAACAATCATGATTGTCCGCACATTAGAAGAATGTCAAAACAGTGATCGCCGCGTGGTCGCAGAAAATTGGGAAAGCGTACGCATGTTGCTACGTGATGATAACATGGGATTTTCATTCCATATCACCACCATTTATGCGAACACAGACACGCATATCCATTATCAAAATCATCTAGAATCAGTCTATTGCATGTCTGGTGAGGGTGAGATTGAAACAACTGACGATGGCAAGGTTTATCCAATCAAGCCCGGCACGCTGTATATTCTAGATAAACATGACGAGCACCAGCTACGCGCAAATAAAGGTGTTGATATGGTCATGGCCTGTGTGTTCAACCCGCCCATCACAGGGAAAGAGACACACGATGAAAACGGTGTTTATCCATTAGTCGATTAACCGTCAAGGGGCAGCGGGATGCTGCCCCTGTAAACCCAATCGACCTTTTTGTTCATAAAGCCCACAAGGAGCTCACATGAATCATACCGTTGAAAAGATCGGCGGTACGTCGATGTCAGCCTATGACGCTGTCATGGATAACATCTTTTTGTACCCGTCAAACCCATATAACCGAATTTTTGTTGTTTCTGCTTACGCTGGCATCACGGATGCATTGCTGGAGTGTAAGCGTTCGGGTAAACCAGGCATTTATCGCTTACTCGCCGCGAACAACCCAAAATGGCGCGATGCGATGGATGAGCTAGAACAGCGTATGCTATTGATTAATAGCAACATGTTCCCTGACCCTGTTTTTCGTGAGCGTGCCGATAATTTTATTCGCCAGCGAATGGAAAAAGCGCATAGCTGTATCGAAGGCATACTCGAAACCTGTAACTATGGGCAGTTTTCTCTGGAAAGCTATTTGCCGCAAGTCCGTGAGTTCCTGTCATCAATTGGTGAAGCACATAGTGCACACAACTCGACGCTGCTCCTCGAAAGTGTTGGCATCAACTCACGATTTGTCGACCTGTCTGGCTGGGACAATCCGGATGAAGGTAAAGGTGATCTCAATACAGTCATCGCCAATGCGATGGACGACATTGATTTCAGCAATGAGCTGCCCATCGTTACCGGCTACGTCTACTGTGATGAAGGTCTGATGAAGACCTACGACCGCGGCTACAGTGAAATGACCTTTAGCCGAATTGCAGTGCTGACCAAAGCAAGCAGCGCCGTGATTCATAAAGAATACCATTTGAGCAGTGCAGACCCCCGTATTGTCGGCCCTGAACGTGTACAGCCAATGGGCCTCAGCAACTACGATGTGGCTGACCAACTGGCAAACCTTGGTATGGAAGCGATTCATCCTAACGCGGCCTCTGGCATGCGCGCTGTAGGTATTGAACTGGTCGTTAAAAATACCTTTGAACCTGAGCATGCTGGTACGGTGATCTCTCACAAATACCGTCCAAAGGACAATGAGATCGAAATCATTGCTGGCCGTGACAAAGTGCTTGCGCTACACATTTTTGACCAATCAATGGTCGGACATTGTGATCAAGTCAGTTACGACGTGATGGAAATCATTCGTGAAGAGAACGTTCAGCTAATCAGTAAAGAGATGAACGCTAACTCCATTACTTACTACTTAGATGGTAAGACCGCGAGCCAAGATAAGGTCATCAATCGGGTTGAAAAGCTATATCCAAAAGCGAAGATTACCGGTGAAATGGTCGCACTGATTTCTGTTATCGGCAGCCGTATCGACTCAAACCAAACAATGAGTAAAGGGATGCTTGCGCTACTTGATGCGGAGATCAACCCTAAAGCGGCTCACTCTTCAATGCGCGATGTGGATGTGCAATACGTTGTCCTTGATAAGTATTACCATGCCGCTATCTGTGCATTACACGCTTGCTTTATTGAAAAGCCCGCACCAAAACCGACAGTGCGTGCTGCATAACCTAGCAGCAACACATTGTGAGTTTGAAAATGCCTCCTACCTGGGGGCATTTTTATGCGTATTTTTCGCGTAGCTGACCAAGCTTATCCTTATAAACCACCAGCCTAATGTTTAATCATTATTGATAATGCCTAGATAGAAGGTAAAATGCCGCACTTTATTTGGTTAAGTGTTCTTCGTTTATGATCGATCCTAATTTGCTTCCTGTTTACTTAACAGCCGTTGCCGCGTTGTTATTCGTCCCCGGGCCAGATATGTTATTGATTATTAGCGCGAGTCTTAGCTATGGTCGACGGGTCGGTGTTGCCGCGAGTTTAGGCAACGCTACCTCTGGACTGATTCTTACCGTATTAGCGGCCACTGGCGTTTCAGCCGTGATTGCAATGTCCCCGATTGCGTTAACGGTTCTCCAGTATGTTGGTGCAGCGTATCTACTCAAAATGAGTATTGATACGTGGAGAGCATCACCTGCTGAAAGCGAAGCGGTACAGTATCAACAAAAAATGGGGCGCTATCTCTATAAGCGTGCCGTGATGACGAACCTGCTCAACCCTAAAGCGTTACTCTTTTTTGTTTTATTCTTGCCGCAGTTTATCTCACAGCAGATACAAGCATCATCGAGCACTCAGCTATTAACGCTCGGCCTTCTACTTAATGCACTCGGCCTTGCGTTTAATATCATACTGGTCGCGATCGTAGGTAAACTTGGTAAGCAGATGCTGACCAACACCCACATTCAAAGCTATCAACACAAAATTATGGCCATCGTCTTTGCATTATTGGCTATTTGGCTTTTTACTCAGCAGTTATCTGTATAGCGAGCTCCGCAGCGAAGCGGTAAGCCTGCAAAGATGAAAATCCAGCAATCAACAAACGTGAACTTAGACATCAAACTTTGTCATAATGGTCGCTCAGCTATCAATAGGAGAACGTGTAATGGATGAAAACACCGCCACGCTACTTAACTTGCGTGTTATAGAAGTTAGCGATTATCAACCCTTAGCAGAGTTGATGGACCTTGTCTTTCCGGATGTCGGCGGTGCTTGGCCAAAAAGCACGATCATGCAACTGGTAACGGCCTTTCCTGATGGCCAGATATGCATTGAAGATAACGGTAAAATCGTCGCCGCTGCCCTCACACTCAAAGTCTCTTACAACCGTTTTTCTCTCCCTCATACTTATAGCGATATCATTACCGACGACGGCGTAGTGTTTCATGATGCGAAAGGTGATGCGCTTTACGGGTTAGATGTGTTCGTGCATCCGGACTACCGCGGGCACCGCTTGGGACGTCGTCTCTATGAGGCGCGCAAAGATCTTTGCCAAGCATTAAATCTAAAGGCAATTCTAGCGGGTGGGCGCATTCCTGGTTATCACAAACATACCGATGTGTCAGTGACTGACTACATTAACAAGGTAAGACGTAAAGAGATTCACGATCCTATCCTCTCGTTTCAGCTGTCTAATGACTTTGACGTCAAACGGCTAATGAATCGTTATTTGCCCGAAGATGATAAATCCGCAGGTTACGCAACATTATTGGAGTGGGATAACTTCTTTTATGAGGAAGACGCATCATCGGTGCACGATATTGATAAAACCATTGTGCGCCTCGGGGTTGTGCAATGGCAGATGCGCCACGTGTTATCCGTTGACGATCTGCTCAACCAAGCCGAGTTTTTTGTTTCTTCTTTAGCCAATTATCAATCGGACTTTGCCCTATTCCCGGAGTTTTTCTGTGCACCGTTAATGGGGCTTGCACCAGATAAACGCTCGGTGGAGGCGATACGTTTTCTTAGTGAGTTTACCCAAGCCATTAAACAACGCTTTTCTCAGCTTGCGGTGACTTACAACATCAATATTATCGCAGGGAGTATGCCAGTCCTCGAAGATGGCAAGCTCTACAATGTGTCTTACCTGATGCATCGAGACGGCAGCATTGACGAACAGTACAAAATCCATATCACGCCACATGAGCAACGAGACTGGGTGATCGATGGCGGTGATACAGTAAAAGTTATCGAAACCGACGCAGGCCGCGTTGGCATTCTTACTTGTTATGATGCGGAATTCCCAGAGTTAGGGCGGATCCTTGCCGAGCAAGGGGTACAGATTTTATTTGTTCCTTTCTGGACAGATACCAAAAATGGTTATCTTCGAGTCCGTTTGTGCGCTCAAGCTCGCGCAATTGAAAACGAATGTTATGTTGCTATTGGTGGTAGTGTCGGCAACTTGCCCCGTGTCGATAACGTTGATATTCAATATGCCCAGTCGGCGGTCTTTTCACCGTCTGATGTGTATTTCCCTCACGATGCGACACTCGCAGAGGCGAACGCAAACACGGAGATGATGATCTTCGCGGATGTTGACCTTGATAAGCTCAAAATGCTGCATGAACGAGGCTCAGTCACCAACTTGAAGCACCGCAGACCTAAGCTCTATGCCAGTCATTTAAGCCAAGAATAAGCCAAAGCCCGGTGACTCAGGCAAGGGCCATTTAGACGCCAAGAGAGTGTGATTCGTGTCTATCGCACTGACTTTGTCCAAGGTCAGTGCATTTACTGGTGCAAAGGAACACTCTCTTGATAGAATTACCCCGTATCTGCGAAAGCGTTATTAAGAGAGATTCCCAATGGGACGAAGTTTTGAAGTTCGTAAAGCGTCAATGGCCAAAACCCAAGGCGCAAAAATTAAGGTTTACTCAAAATACGGTAAAGAGATTTACGTATGTGCTAAAAATGGTGGCTCAGATCCAGAGAGTAATCTATCACTGCGCCGCTTGATGGAAAAAGCCAAAAAGGATCAAGTGCCTGGGCATGTCATTGACAAGGCACTTGATAAAGCTAATGGCTCTGGTGGTGAGAACTATGAAGTAGCTCGATACGAAGGATTCGGCCCTGGTAGCTGTGCGGTGATTGTTGATTGTTTAACCGACAACAACAGCCGTACCTACATGGATGTTCGCCAATGCTTTGTCAAAAATGATGCCAAAATTGGTACACCGGGCGCGGTGTCTCATATGTTTGAACATCAAGCGGTGTTTCAATTTCAAGGTACAGATGAAGAAGGCACGCTGGAAGCCCTGGTCATGGCTGATGTGGATGTCTCCGACATCGAAGCAGACGAAGGGGTGATTACGGTTTTCGCGCCTCATACAGAGTTTTTCAAAGTGAAAAATGCGCTGAGCGACTTTCTTGGCGACACGCCGATTGATCTTGAGGAGATCACCTTTGTCCCTCAAATCGATACTGAGGTCAGTGGCGATGATGTTGAACGTTTTGAAAAGTTCCTCGACATGCTTAATGATTGCGACGACGTACAAAACGTCTATCACAACGCTGAGCTAGTATAGTTCCGTGCTTGACACACTAGAGCGCCTCACCTCAGAGATGGCGCTCTATTTTTCATCAAGTTGGGTTAATAACATTTGTGAGAACAACGCCCAACTCTGACGAAACCGATCCTCGCCTTGCGATAAATAGCTTTGTAAGCCCGCCCCGAGAAAGAAAGCGTCCACTACCCGAATTGCCGTATCTATCTGATACTGCGGAATCTTCCCTTGATAAAAGTACTCAATTGCTCGGGTATATTCAGTTAAGCCGTGCTGAGAAAAACGTTGTATTGCCGCACGAAATTGCCCATCAAATAATGCTTGAGTCGTGAAGCTATACATCGCCTTCATCGCATAAGGCTCGCATTGCATGGTCAGGTATAAGGTATCGCCTGTCACCGCTAAATAACTTTCAAAGTCCTCGAAATTAGCCGGTTCAGCCACGGCTAAAAACATCGAAATGAGCTCATCCACAGCCGCATATTTTACTGCATCAAGATTATCAAAGTGATGATAGAGCGCGCCTYTGCTGATCCCCGCTTTTTTACCCAACTTTGTTGCTGTGAGTGCCGCAAGCCCTTCATTACCAACGATTTCCAATGTGGTTGAAAGAATATGTTGCCGCATCGCCCGCGACGCAATTTCATGCTTATTCATCGTTATTTGATCAAATTTGAAAGTCCAAGTGAAAAAATAAAACATACCGAATGTTCATTCAAATATTTACGCGCAAAATGTGACCGATAACCGAATGATTTATCGACAGCTATGCGTGCCAAAAAAAGGATAAGTGAAAGTCGATGTTGTAAAATAACAGCCGAGTACGCAAAGACAGGTGCGGTCTCTGTGTCTACAATAACAAGAGGAAAATCAACGAAAGTCGGATAGGAACGATGAAAAGATTATGGGCTTTATTACTGATTATGAGTGTCTCGGTATCCGTGAATGCCAAAACGACTTATGTGGTAGGCGTACAGAGCTTTTCTCAGTATTATCCCTTTTCAGCTTATTCTAATCGCAGTTATTCAGGGTTTAATCGCGAGTTACTCGATATGTTCGCCAACACGCATCACTATCGCTTTGTGTACAAAGCTTTACCACTCACAAGCCTTCCTTCCCGTTTTGTCGATGGTGTCGTTGATCTTAAATATCCAGATAGTCCCGATTGGGATCGCGACATCAAAAAAGGCGTCAATGTCATTTATAGTGAGCCTGTGGTTGATTATATCGACGGCGTCATGGTTATCGACCAAAACTATGGCCAACCTATTGACCAATTACAGCGACTAGGAACCGTCGTAGGGTTTACCCCTGAACTTTATCAATCACGTATCCGTTCGGGCCAAACACGCTTAAATGAGAGCTACAAATATGATTCTTTGATGATGAAGCTTGTCAGCGGTCGTATTGATGGCGGCTATGCCAATATCGCTGTTGCACAGTTTTATCTTGACCAAATGGGCTTTAAAAAAGGATCGGTACGCTTTGATGATACCTTGCCCCATGAAAAAGGGACTCGACGGCTTTCCACCATCCATCATCCCAAGCTCATCGACGAATTCAATCAGTTTCTATCCGATAAGCAAGAGGCGATATCTGCACTAAAAGCGCGCTATGGCATAGAGTAAGTGAGAATTATCAGAGCAACGCTGTCAACGCCTTCCTTTGAGGGAGCGAATCAGTTAATGCTTTAATTCAGTATACGATATTGTATACTCGAGCCGCCCATTCAGGCAGGATAAGTGTGTTGTGCCAATATAGTGAAGAGTACTCTTGAATAATCAGCTTATCAGTTTGGATTTATTTTACGCGATAGAGCATCTGATGCCCGGTAAGCGCACGGCGGCATTGTTTCGTCGTTCGATCAAACATCTCCCTGTCACGACCTTGTCTCTCCCTCACTATGATTCTGCAGCTGGACTTCAGCTCGCGCTCTTTCGCCACTGTCGAAACTATGTCGCGTTTACGCAAGGCAAACCTATCTCACCCGATTTTGACTTTTCTGGTACCGCTGAACAGATCCTAGCGGCAGAGTCGGTAATGAAGGCATTTATTCGCGGCGCCTATTGGTGGGTTGAGTATCATATGGGGCTATATCGTGAAGACTGGAGTCAAGAGCAGACGCAACGTTGGTTAAGAGATTTACGGCTGTTGGTACAAGTTATTATTGGGATTGGTAATTGCACGAATGCTGCCTTTTTAATCACCCACCGCGGCCCGATTCAAGCGCTCACTTATGATACGCATTTAGAACCCTTCCTAAACAATTATTAGCGCGGTGATCGAGCGCGCTATTCATTGATGGTTTCGCTGTTTCGTCATGTTTTTTCGATAGCCTGAGTCCAATACTCATGAAATAGGCTCTTGTATGAAGCGATTAAAACGCTATCAATATGAGCGATACGCCATACTCTGTCGTGCCTCTTACCCTACCTATTTTGATCACACCCAGTATGGATTCAGTCCCCATGGTCGGCGTGATATTTATGACCGATGGGGACGATGTATTATCCGGGTGCTGTGGCGGGAAAACGATGACGCGGTCGTGGTCTTTCGTGGTTCGCAAACCGCCTGGGATTGGTTGGTCAACTGTGCGTGCACACCTAAAACGATCACTATCGATGGTAAGAAGTGTCACGTCCATTGGGGGTTTCACTATCTTCTCACACAAAAAAGTTTGTCATGGCAACCGCACAAACGCCAATACCGACACATGACAGACAGCCAGTTTGCGGATATTGCCCAAGCGGCCGATCACACCGTGCTTGAAGGAGAGACAGTACTCACTAAATTAATCTCTGCGTTAACCCCTTTTTTACACGCAGGTAAACATATTTCTTTTATCGGCCATTCATCAGGGGGCGCCATGGCGATTATCGCTGCAGCAAAGCTAAATCATCAATTTGGCGGAGCGATAAAGCGCATCGTGACGTTTGGACAGCCGGCTGCCGGAATGTGGCGTTTTAAGCAATTATATCCTTTCTCAACACGTACCTATCGTATCTGTTGTGATGTCGATATGGTCACATTCTTACCTGCCATTCCCTTCGTGTACTGGCATGTAGGACGATTACTTTGGTTACACGAGAATAAAATTTATACCAATACACCCTCTTTATTTCGAATCTTGCGCGTCCTCTATAGTTGGTTAACGCGCCCGATTGCCTACCATTACATGGATAAATATATCCGGCGCAAGGATTACTTTGACCAGCACTAGCCCTCACATCAGTCAGGCGGTGAAGTGTGAACTATGTTGAAGCGTGATCCTGTGCGCACGGATCCCGGCTGACTCAAGAAGTTAACCAATGATTCATGAGGTTTTAACAGTGGCTCACCATCCTTTTGATCGCGCCCACAATTTATGATGGGTCAGTATAACTATTTAATCACGATCAGAAAGGAACCATGCCGTGAGCAAGCATATTGATCAACGTCCATTAGATACAGAGCCTGAGTTCAACCGCTTTATTGATGCAGCATTAAGTCGTCGCCGTTTTTTACAAGGCACCGGAGCGGCCAGTGCTGTCGCTTTTTTTGCTGCCAATCCAGTTGCGAAAGCAGTAGCAGATACAATGAGCCACAGTGAACTGCTCGGCTTTGAGGCGATCCCAACATCAACAACTGATACAGTGAACGTACCTTCAGGATATAAAGCTGACGTACTGGTCTCTTGGGGCGATCCTCTTTTCGCTAACGCACCTGCTTTTTCCCAACAAAATGGCGCCGATGCCCAAGCACTCCAATTTGGTGATAACAATGATGGCATGACGTTTTTCCCTCTCGCCAATGATCGTGCTTTATTAGCGGTAAATAATGAATACATCAATGATGAATATTTATTTGAGCACGGCGGTAAAAATATTTCGGCTGATGATGCACGTAAGTCACAAGCGGCGCATGGCGTCTCTTTGGTTGAGTTGAAAAAAATGGATGGCCGCTGGCACGTCAACCAAGAGGGCCGCTTGAATCGTCGTATTACGGCCTACACTGAAATGGCCATGACGGGCCCCGCAGCCGGGCATTCGTTACTCAAAACCGCCGCCGATCCTTCAGGAAAAACGATTCTGGGCACCTTTAACAATTGTGCTAATGGCGAAACACCCTGGGGCACGTACCTGACCTGCGAAGAGAACTTTAACGGCTATTTTGCCAGCGCAAAAAACGTTACCTTGGGCAAAACGTATCAGCGCTACGGTATCAGCGATTCTGATTGGGGCTATGATTGGTACAAACATGACGAACGCTTCGATGTGGCTAAACATCCCAACGAGCCACATCGCTTTGGTTGGGTGGTTGAAATTGATCCTATGGATCCGAACTCAACGCCGAAAAAGCGCAGTGCACTAGGGCGCTTTAAACACGAGAATGCCGCACTCACTGTTAATGACGATGGTCATGTTGTGGTTTACATGGGTGACGACGAGCGTGGCGAACACCTTTATAAGTTTGTCTCTGAGGGAAAATACGATCCGAGTAAAGGTAGCGCTAATCGTGATTTGCTCGAAAATGGCACCTTGTATGTCGCCAAATTTACTGGCAGCGACGACGAGCTAAACGGCCAAGGTGAATGGTTAGCGCTGACCTTTGGCAAAAACGGTCTCACGCCAGAAAACGGCTTTCCTGATGAGGCCAGCGTGCTCATTTTTGCCCGAGAAGCAGCAACACAAGTGGGGGCCACTACCATGGACCGCCCAGAATGGGTGGCCGTGCATGCCGACAAAAAACACGTTTTCTGCACGTTAACCAATAATAAGTACCGCGGCGTTAAAGACAATCAACCCCTCAATGCCGCTAACCCCCGCACGGAGAATCCTTATGGCCATATTATTCGTTGGGCTCCTACTCAAGGCGATCATACCCGTGACACCTTTGAGTGGGATATTTTTGTGATGGCAGGCCATCCTGAAAAGCAATCTGGCTTAATGGCAGGCACAGACAACATCAACAAAGACAATATGTTTAATAGCCCGGACGGCATCGGCTTTGATCGCGCCGGACGTCTTTGGATCCAAACCGACGGCAATTATTCCAACGAAGGCGATTTTGCCGGCATGGGCAATAACCAAATGTTATGCGCGGATACTCAAACAGGCGAAATTCGTCGCTTCCTCACGGGGCCTACCTCATGTGAGATCACAGGGCTGACGTTTACCCCTGATTCACGCACTATGTTTGTCGGCGTCCAACACCCTGGTGCTCACTTTCCTGCTGGTGGCAACGCTATACCGCGCTCTTCGGTCATCATGATCACCAAAGAAGACGGCGGAGTCATTGGCAGTTAAGCCGTTTAACTCACAAACCCCCGTCAAAGCCCTTGTTTTTATGAGGGCTTTTATATGTCCTTCAAACCACCACACCCGACGCTCAAACACGCACGACCCATAAGCTTATATCTTGGTGACGGACAGCGGAATGAACACTATTTGCAAAGTATGCGTTTTATTTTTGTTCACTTGGGGGCAGAATAGCGCCATCACTCGGGTAGGCGTTAACGGAAACCATGGAGATAGATTTTTTGTCTGAGTTAAGCAATATTGTCCAACTACTGTTAGAAAACAAGTTATTAACCACCGTCGGAGTGGTTGTCGTAGTCAGTCTCGTTCGCCGACTGATCCTACGCCACATTCGTGGTGACAGTAATTTTCTTAGCGAAGATCAGCGTAAATGGATGTCTCGCACGAAAAACGGGGCGTTTACTACCCTGTTACTCTTTCTATTCCTGTTTTGGAACACCGAAATCAATGAATTTGCGTTATCATTGACCGCCATCGCCGTTGCTGTTGTCGTCGCCTCAAAAGAGATCATTTTATGTTTTACCGGTTCAATTCAACGCGCGAGCTCTCGCTCGTTTCGTATTGGCGATTGGATTGAAGTCGGTAATACACGCGGTGAAGTGATCGAACACAATTTAATGGCGACGAAAATTCAAGAAATTGATACCCATAATGGCCATTATTGCTATACCGGAAAAACCGCGACCCTCCCAAATAGCTTGTTCTTTGCCACCACGGTGAAAAATCTTAACTTTATGAAGCGGTATGTGTATCACCATTTTCATCTGGTGATCCGCGGCGATATTAATTTATATCCGCATATTCCCGCGTTATTGGCACGTATTGACGATCATAGTGAAGATTTTATGGATATCGCTCGGCGATACAATCATGTGATAGAGCGTCATGCGGGCGTCGATTTACCCGGCCCTGAGCCACATTTATATTTATCGCACACCGAAACAGGCGAACAGCTTGTTCACGTTCGACTCTTTTGCCCAACAGAGCGCGCAGCGGAACTGGAGCAGCTGATCCGTGAAGATATTATGACATTGTATTGCGAGAAGCTGCTTCCCATCGCAGACGGTAAACAACTGGAAGCGGAAGAGCCACAGACAACAGATACCTCTGTGCCGTTGGCCAACGCGTAACAACTAGAAGCGCTCATTCCCCTCATGAGCGCTTTTTTGATCGAAAGCACTTTTTTCGAAAGATTTTGGGGTCGAAAAAAGCAAATTATCGTCGAAAAAAATTATAGCAGAAACAGTGTCCCTAAACCCAAAAAGGCGACAAAGCCGACAATGTCCGTCACTGTGGTTAAGATCACTGAGCCGGAGAGTGCTGGGTCAATTTTCAGTTTATTTAATAGCACTGGAATAAATATTCCTGCCAAGGCGGCACTGATAATATTAGCGACTATTGCACTCCCAATCACCGCACCTAAGCCCCAACTATCAAACCAATATCCTGCAATAACACCAATCACCACAGCCCATAAAATCCCATTAAATAAGCCGACTTTAAACTCTTTCGTAAGCAGGGGTTTTAAGTTGGCCTTAGAAATTTGTCCAAGTGCTAAACCACGTACGATCAAGGTGAGCGTTTGGCTGCCGGCAATTCCTCCCATGGATGCAACAACTGGCATTAATACCGCCAGCGCCACCACTTGTTGTAGCGTAGCTTCAAACAAACCGATAAACCAGGAGGCGAGAAAGGCCGTCATTAAGTTGATACCCAGCCATAGTGCGCGATTTCGAGCACTTTTCATCACCGGCGAGAATAAGTCCTCGTCTTCATCTAGACCCGCAGAGGCCATAATTTGCGCTTCGGCACGCTCGGCCTGCATCTCATAGGCGGTGCCCAAATCGAAACGACCAATCAAGAGACCGCCCTCGTCGAGTACGGGTAGGGCAATCTCTTCACTGTTTGCCACTTTGTCAGCACTGGCGTAGATGTCATCGCGCGCATTCAAGCTGGGAAATTGGTCTCGAACCAGCTCACTAATTTTTAATCGTCCATCCGCGCCAAATAACTGATGGATTGGCACCGCACCCACCCAAAAACCTCGACTATCGACCACAAATACGTGATCACAATACTTTGGCATGACACGCCGCAACCATCGTAATACCACGTTAATTTTCGTTTTTGCAGGAACGACCAAAGGCTGATGATCACACCAATGCCCAACCTGATTATCTGCATACTGCTGGGCGGAGGCATAACGTTGCTTTTGCTCTGAATCCATCCGACCTAGCGCTTCTTCCAGTAATGGCTCGGTCAGCACATCTTGCAGCTCAAGTAAGGTATCAGCATCCAAGTTGGCGAATAGTGCATGCAACTGATCATCATCCACCGCACGGATAATCGCTTCACTGGCATCATCTCGCATTTCAGCCAGCACAGGCAGCTGCAATGACGACGACAGTTGTTCCCAGAATCCCACACGATCGGTCAACGGTAAGGCTTCTAACAATAACGCAAGGCTATCTAAACTATGTGCTTGCTCAATATCTTGCACGACATCAAGCGAACCTTGATCGACTTTTGACAGCAGATCATCAATCACTTCTTGTCTCTCACTGGTTTGCATGGTATTTCCTTTATAACGAAACCATGGGCGGAAAACGCATTGGCTAGGCCCGATGAGGATCATCCGTCGCCCCCAAAATGCCATGACATCGCCGCAATTGGTATGCGATGGTTATCACATATCATCGCTGATTTTTCTGATTCTTACCACGCATAATCATTATCGCTTCTATGGTGAGACAAGGGCTAAATAACAACGAGTAATGATGACAATGCCTGTAAAATCGAACGATAAAGTCTGTGTCGGTTGGCGCGAATGGGTGAGCCTTCCTGAGCTCGATATAGCCCGCATCAAAGCGAAAATCGATACGGGTGCACGCACCTCCTGTTTACACACGTTTAAAATTGAAGAGTTCGAGAAAAGCGGCCAGGCGTGGGTAAGATTCTGGGTCCATCCGAACCAAGGCGATGACGAAACCGCCGTTCAAGCCGAAGCACCGGTTCTCGCACGACGCCTCGTACGTGATTCCGGAGGACACGAGCAACTACGATATGTGATACAAACAACGATAAAAGCGGGAACCTTGTGTTATCCCATCGAAATGACACTCACCGCACGCGATAACATGCGATTTCGTATGTTACTGGGACGCACCGCAATGGCAGGTAAGATCATTGTCGATCCCATGTCTTCATTCCTCCTCGGTAAATAAGGAGCCCCAAGCGCAATGAAAATCGGTATTCTTTCGCGTAACAAAAATCTTTACTCTACGCGCCGCCTCATCGAAGCCTGCGAACAACGTGGCCATGATTACAAGATCATCGACGCATTACGCTGCTATATGAGTATCAACTCAACCCAACCGTCTATTCATTTGGCAGGGGAAGATCTCGGTGGGTTCGATGCGATTATTCCACGGATTGGCGCGTCCGTTACCTACTATGGCTGTGCTGTTTTACGCCAGTTTGAAATGATGGGCGTCTTTCCGATGAACGAGTCTGTCGCCATCACACGTTCGCGGGATAAGCTGCGTTCTATGCAGCTGCTATCACGCAAAGGCATCGGTATGCCGCACACTGGTTTTGCCAGTAAACCGGGTGATATTGCCGATTTGCTGACGATGGTCGGAGGTACGCCAGTGGTGGTGAAACTGCTTGAGGGAACCCAAGGTATTGGCGTTGTGCTCGCCGAGACCAAAAAGGCCGCAGAAAGTGTGATCGAAGCATTTATGGGCCTTAAAGCCGATATCTTAGTGCAAGAATATATTCGAGAATCAAGCGGTGCTGATATTCGCTGCTTTGTTATCGGCGATAAGGTGATTGCGTCGATGAAACGCCAAGCACAACCTGGCGAGTTTCGATCGAATCTTCATCGTGGCGGGACCGCGACCCTCGTTCGGATCACACCTACAGAGCGCAGAACCGCAGTGGCGGCAGCCAAAGCCATGGGACTGAATGTCGCGGGCGTCGATCTGTTACGTTCAGAACGTGGCCCGTTGGTCATGGAAGTCAATTCATCACCAGGTTTAGAAGGCATCGAGCGCGCAACAGGAAAAGATGTTGCCGGACTAGTGATTGATTATATAGAAAAAAATGCCAAACCTCAGAGGACGCGCACACGTGGGAAGGGCTAAACAAAGCGACGCCATCGAGATCGGTGGACAACATATTCAAGCCGGTCAGCGAGCAAGTCTCGAACTTGAAATTGCTCGTTTGTATACACATTCACCGCTTAACGTCAGTGTTGAAGTGCTGCATGGTAAGTTAAATGGCCCTGTGCTGCTTGTTTGTGCCGCCATCCACGGAGATGAGCTCAACGGTATTGAAGTGGTTCGTCAAGTCATGGCCAAAATCGATCCGAAAAAGTTACATGGCACCTTAATCGCGATTCCTGTTGTGAATGTGTTTGGGTTTATTCACAAATCACGGTATCTCCCTGACCRCCGAGATTTAAATCGCTCATTCYCCGGCTCAGAGCGAGGATCAATAGCGGGAAGAATGGCGTATCAGCTTTTTGAGCAAGTGATTCGCCAATGTAGCCATGTTATCGATTTACATACCGCGGCCATTCATCGCACCAACCTGCCTCAGATTAGAGCCAATCTGGAGAATCAAGAGGCGGCGGCGATGGCAGCCGCATTTGGCGCGCCTGTGGTGGTCGATGCCGCATTGCGTGAAGGATCGCTACGCGCCGAAGCTGAGCGTATTGATATTCCCGTGATCACCTATGAAGCCGGTGAGGCGCTTCGTTTTGAGCCTTATGCGATTAATGCCGGTGTACGAGGGGTGATTCGTGTGATGCGCTACCTGGGCATGTTACGCCAAACACGTCGAAAAACGCCTTATCAGCCCGTCACAGCCCGATCAACAAAATGGGTGCGTGCAGAAGCCGATGGTTTATTGAGAAGTCACGTGGCGCTCGGACAAAGTGTCAACCGCGATCAAGTCATTGGCATTATCAGTGATCCTGCAGGCACAACAGAAACCGAAATCAAAGCCCAGCAAAGTGGTATCGTCATTGGTCAGCATACTCTCCCTGTAGTGAATGAAGGGGATGCGATTTTCCATATTGCGTTCTTCTCACAGCCCGATGACTTGATTGAGCAACATATGGAAGATTATCGCGATCAAGTGAAAGATGATCTCGATGATGAAATAAAATGGGGGATTGGCACCCTATCAAGTTGATCCCAGCAGTAAAAAGCAACCGTACTACTTGCATCGATCACCAGGATTCATAACACTAGACGCCTGTAGCACGGACTCCTGTCCGGTCAACAAGAGGAATAACATCATGCTGACATGGCAAGACATCGTCGCTCGAAGTGAAAACGGCAATCTCACACCGCCGTCGCGAGTCGAAAAAACCGAACAAGAGTGGCAAGCACAACTCAGTGATGACGCTTTCCGAGTGACACGCCAAAAGGGCACAGAACGCGCGTTTAGCTCGGGCATGTGTACCCTATTTGAGCCAGGCCTCTACGGCTGCGTGTGCTGCGGCACCTTGCTGTTTGATGCCGGCGAAAAGTTCGATTCAGGCACAGGTTGGCCCTCGTTTACCCAGCCAGCGCAAGACAATGCCATTGCCTATCACAAAGATACAACCCATGGCATGACGCGTATTGAAACCACCTGTGCCAGCTGTGATGCTCACCTGGGTCACGTCTTCCCTGATGGTCCCGAGCCATCCGGCTTACGTTTTTGTATGAATGCCATTGCACTTAAAAAAATGGATTAATGCTTTAAAGGGCGAGTCTGCCTCGCCCCGTATTTTACTCAGCAATACCGCCTTGTGTCAGTTTGGTTGGATCAAGCAACTCAGCCAGCTTTTCTCGGTCTAGATCAGTTTCTTCTTCTGCAACATCCAAAATAGGGCGGCCTTGTTGATACGCTTTTTTCGCGATGTCAGCCGCTTTCAAATATCCAACCACAGGATTAAGCGCCGTCACTAAAATCGGATTGCGAGACAGTGCAGCTTGCAAATTGTCCTCTCTGACCTTAAAACTACGAATGGCTTTATCTGCCAGCAGTCGGCTAGAGCCTGCGAGTAAATGAATACTTTGCAGTAAGTTTGAGGCAATCACAGGTAACATCACATTCAATTCAAAATTACCCGACTGACCGGCTACAGTGACAGTGGTGTCGTTGCCCATGACTTGTGCCGCGACCATAGCAGCGGATTCTGGAATAACAGGATTCACTTTCCCCGGCATAATAGACGATCCCGGCTGTAACCCCTCTAGCTCAATTTCTCCTAGCCCGGCAAGTGGGCCCGAGTTCATCCAACGTAAATCGTTACTCAGTTTCATGGTTGCCACTGCGGTGGTCTTTAACTGACCATGCAGTGCCACCAGCGCATCCTGACTACCAATGGCGAAAAAGGGATTCTCGCTCGCCGTGAATGAGGAGTGGCTACACGCACAGATTGCTTTGGCAAAACGCTCGGCAAATAATGGATGAGCATTGATTCCTGTCCCTACTGCCGTGCCACCCTGTGCCAGTGCGCGCACCGGCGATAAAGTTTGTGTCACTTGAGCCATCGCATGTTCTATTTGCTGCGACCAAGCCTCCAGCTCCTGTCCAAGCGTCACAGGCATCGCATCCATCAAATGGGTACGACCCGTTTTCACAATATGGCCGACTTTGCTTTTTTTTTCCTGTAACGCGTCACGTAAATGCGCTAACGCAGGAAGTAAGGCTTTTTCACAGCCCAAAGTGGCACTGATTTGGATAGCCGTAGGAACAGAGTCGTTACTGCTTTGGCTCATATTGACATGATCGTTGGGGCTGACCGTTTCATCACACTTTTCAGAAGCCAAGGTTGCCAGCACTTCATTCATATTCATGTTTGAGCTAGTGCCTGAGCCGGTCTGAAATACATCCACCGGAAACTGCGCTAAATGCTCACCATCCATGATGGCTTCGGCACTTTGGCGAATCGCGTGGGCGATGTTGCCATCCAGTAAGCCTAGTTCTTCGTTAGCCGTTGCCGCTGCATGTTTCACCATAGCTAACGCGCGAATAAAGTCCGCTGGCATGGTCAGTTCGCTGACCGAGAAATTGTTTACCGCTCGTTGGGTCTGCGCTTGATACAAGGCATCCGCCGGCACCTCAATATCGCCCATACTGTCTTTTTCGATACGAGTTTTTGTCATGGTCATATCCTTTTGTTTCACTATACTTTTCGATAATAGTTATCATTAACATATTAACCACGGTTATTGAAACGTATACGCCTTACGCATTTCAAAAATGTCGTGCTAGGGCTTGTTTGATGTCCTAAGATGGCGCCACGATTAAAAACAACGAGTAAAACCATGCAAGAAGAAGCCAGTACGCGTATCGAAGATCTGATTACGGTCGTCGAGAATCAAATTACTGACCAAGAGCCTAAAAAAGTCGCCGAGACAGTTATGCGTCTGCGTATGACCGGCTATTCCCGCGAAGAAGCTATTGAATATATCGCGTGCGCATTGATGGTTGAGATTTACGACGTTAGCCAAAATAACGGGCAGTTCACACTATCACGTTACGAAGCCAACTTAGACACCTTGCCAGACATGCCATGGGCCGATGAGATGAATTTGGACTTGAGTGAGTAAACAAAAACGTTCCTGTCCATAACTCGCAATCACAAAAAAGCCGCTCAGCGCGGCTTTTATGTTCAGAGCGGATAGACTTTCTCAAACTCTTCAAGCACCACATCCGAGTGCTTATCAAAATGCAGGCCGTGTGTTTTGGCGTACTGGGAGAAGTAACCCCAATGCGCATCGTGCCAACACTGATAAGAGCCATCTCCCTCGCCTTCACGTGCCGCAAATTCGGCGCTAACTTGGTTAAACGGACAATAGCTCACCTGTGTGGTTTTGACGATACACACGGGTCGCTGGTGACCATTAAGAACAATCTTATAATGTCCTTTTTGCGGGATCACCGCACTTTTCTCTTCCAAAGAGCTGCGCAACCGGCAATGCGCTTTCTTTTTGTTTAGGCTCACTAATGTCGCGACTTCATTCGCTCTCACCGTGTGATGACTTAAGGTGTCCACCACTACTTGATCATCGGCTGGCCGTTGGTCAGAGGGAAGAGTCGCAAGATATTGATGCCAAAAGGCGTTTTGTTCTTCAGTCATGGGTCTCGCCTTAATTATTATTGGTTTCTTTTTAAATGATTTCTTTCTGAACAGCTTCTTGGGCAGTGCTAACAGTGGTGATCATAACGTACGGATAGGCATTCGCCTATGAGCGAGCTAACGTTTCAAGGTTGCATTGTGAATAAATTCACACTTAAATCTCAATCGAGGCCAATTTTAACTAAAAAAAGCGGCTCTTTTGGCCGCTTGAGAGGTTGATTAACCTTAATCGCTAATAAATGGCAATAAGGCTTGGTGTAGCCGGTCAATTTCATCAACGGTGTTGTAATGCATCATACCGATACGGATCACACCGCCTTTGTCCAAAATATCAAGCTGCTCACACAACCCTTGGGCATAAAAGTGGCCATTCCACACGCAAAAATGTTGTTTCCCTAGCGCTTGCGCCACATCCGCGGGCGTGACGCCTTCAATCCGGATCGCAAAGGTTGGGGTTCTATAAGCCAACTGGTCATCATCCGTGATCCCATAAATGTGAACATTGGGATAGGCCTGCATCAGGTCAATAAAATGGGCGGATAACTGCTGTTCATGCGCCTGATACTGGCGATAGCTTTGTGCCAATTTTTCTCTTAGTGAACAATCAGGATCGCCCCACTGCGCGAGATATTCCACCACCGCAATAAATCCGGCAATCGCCTCAAAACTCTGAGTACCTGTTTCAAATCGACCGGGACCTTGGTTTGTGGCTGGCTCGACTTTGTACGGTTTTAACGTCTGTACCCACTCAGGCGCCACATATACAAAACCCAGATGTGGACCAAAAAACTTGTACGCCGAACAGGCAAGAAAGTCACAGCCTAATGCTTGTACATCGACCAAATAATGCGGAGCGTAATGGACAGCGTCGACATAGACTTTGGCACCAACCTTTCTTGCCATCTCTACCACGTTTGCTACATCCACCAAACTACCAGTGGTATTTGAGGCCAGCGTCACCGCAATCAGTTTGGTTTTATCCGTAATAAGACTGGCAAGGTGCGTCATATCGATCGAATAATTGGATTCATCCACTCGCACCTGCTTAACAGTCGCTCCTTTATCGTGTGCGGCCTGCTGCCAGCTAGAGACATTAGAATAATGATCGAGTGCCGAGACAATCACCTCATCACCAGCTTGCCAATCACGGCTGATTGCGCGACTTAACGAAAACGTCAACGTTGTCATATTTGGGCCAAAGACCATACAGTCCGATGATGGCGCATTGACAAAAGCAGCGGCGCTATCACGTGCCTGTTGCATCATTGCAGTGGTGTGATGCCCAGAAAAAAATTGTCCCCCCAAGTTCGCATTATAGTGCCCCAGATAAGTCACCATGGCATCCAGTACAGATTGCGGTACTTGCGCCCCCCCTGGCCCATCAAAAAAAGCAACGGATTGGCCGTCAATAGTTTGCGTCAATGCAGGAAAATGGCCTCGTACTGCATGGGGAGAAAAAACTGCCGGTATCATCGTTACTTCCTTGTTGCTGTGAGTACAAATACATCCATCGTGCCTGATTGCGCATGATTAACGGGAGTAATCGGTTCAGCATAATGCCAAAGGGCACGATCATCGAGGGCCGCCATTTCACCCGGCATCAATGGGAGACTAAAGAGTGGTGCGCTAGTTTTGTGACGAAACACCTGAAAATCACCGCCATCAATATTATCGCGGCCAATGCTCACAATGGCGATATGATCAAAGCCGTCTTGGTGAACGCCTTCTGGGGCGACCTGCACAGATTGATTATCCGCCTGAATACGAATCTGGTGGATTTCGATATCATTATCATCACTAAGTTGATAGAGGTCGCGAAAGGTTCGGCACATCGCATGAAACCCTGGCGTTTGTACTGTCTCGGGCTCGATATCTTCAAACGTCCGTGCCACATCACCTTGGAATTCATTGATATCAGAAGTTTGCATAAATGGTCGTGGCGGCAGCTTTTCAACCCCGCCGTCAAAGACATGAACGATCGAGTAACGACGCAGGCGAAATCCACCATCCGCATGCGAAGTGCCAGGTAACCGGTTAAATGAAGGTTGCAGTTGCTTGATATGATGATCATCTAACTGATTAAGCTGCATGAGTAGGGTTGAGGTATTCATGGCTGTCTCCTTTTGTCATGCCGAAGCACACAGTGATGCAATGCAATTGTCAGACAAAAAATTTAACAAATGCGCTACATGGAATAATCAATTAAATCCCCTACTATTTCCAGTTTTACCCCTAGATTTATCGACCAAAAAAGCCCTAAATAGCATTTTAGACTAGTTAAAAACGTTAAGCGATTGAAACGCTCCAGATGCATGATTAACATTTCCAAAACATTAGCATTAATGGCTAACAAAGATGAAAATAGCGATATTTTCCATAGGCAGAATGACTAATTACTGTCAAGAAAAGTTGCCATTTAGAATAAATCAGTATGGTTCATTGATACCAAATAAGCCCTTTTTAGCGGAAGCGCCCGCTGATGCAGAGCCTTCTATACTCTCATTGAGTGCGCTATTTGCGCACGTTGTGAAACAAAAGGATTGATCAATGAGAACCATCGACCGTATCGTAATAACGAACCTTTAACTTCAACAAAACCCCATTTACAATAATGAAGGTAAAATAAGCAATCCCCAAGAGAGACTGTTGCCTGCAACGCATGATGACCGTTTCTTTTACTCACAATAACCGACCAGGGGAGGCACCCGTGAGCAATACACCTGATTCCAAAAGCCAAGACAGCTTCAACACCCGGCGTACCCTACACGTCAACGGTGAGAGCTATGATTATTATCGACTTGATGCATTGCCCGAGCCATTCGATATCAGTCGCTTACCCTACTGTTTAAAAGTGCTGTTAGAAAACTTACTACGTAAAGAAGACGGTAAGAATGTCTCTGCGGATGACATTCGTACGCTTTGTCAGTGGCAAGCCGACCACGCCGGACAAGATCAGGTCAATTTCACTCCGGCGCGCGTTGTCCTTCAAGATTTCACCGGCGTGCCTGCCGTGGTTGACTTAGCCGCTATGCGTGCTGCCATGCGCGACTTAAACGGTGATCCGGCCAAAATCAACCCACTCGGCGCGGTTGACCTGGTCATTGACCACTCCGTTATGGTGGATGACTACGGCCACGTTGATTCTCTACAGAAAAATACCGAGATTGAGTTCCAGCGTAACGGGGAGCGTTACCAATTTTTACGTTGGGGCCAACAAGCATTCTCTAACTTCCGTGTCGTGCCTCCAGGTACTGGAATCGTGCACCAAGTCAATCTCGAATATCTCGCTCCCGGCGTACTCGTCGAAGAAAAAGGTGGCAACAAGTTAGCCATGCCAGACACACTGGTTGGTACAGATTCTCACACCACCATGATTAACGGGCTCGGTGTGCTTGGCTGGGGGGTTGGCGGTATTGAGGCCGAAGCCGCAATGCTTGGGCAGCCTATTACTATGTTGATCCCTGAAGTGGTCGGCTTTGAGCTAAAAGGCGAATTGCCCGCGTCAGCTACTGCCACTGACCTAGTACTCACCGTCACCCAAATGCTGCGTGAACGTGGTGTGGTGGGTAAGTTTGTTGAATTTTATGGCCCGGGCCTCGCGAAACTGCCGTTGGCTGATCGCGCGACCATTGCCAATATGGCACCAGAGTATGGCGCAACATGCGGCATTTTCCCGATTGATGAAGAAACGCTCAGTTATATGCGCCTGACAGGCCGTACCGAGGATCAAATTACCTTGGTCGAAACCTATGCCAAAGCACAGGGCTTGTGGCGCGACGATGATGCACCGGTGGCAGATTACAGCGATACCTTGCAACTTGACCTTGGCGATGTGGTGCCAAGTCTTGCCGGTCCGAAACGGCCACAAGATCGCATCGCCTTAACCGAGGCAAAAAGTCAGTTTGATCAGCTGTTAGAAAAAGAGCAAGCAGCGGCGAATAATGTGATTGCAAGCTTTGCCAGCGAAGGCGGGCAAACAGCCGTGGACAACCCAAGCCTACGCGAACAGGGCAAAGTGGCGGTCGAATACAAAGGAGAAACATTCAACCTTGAGCACGGCGCGGTTGTGATTGCTGCGATCACCTCTTGCACCAATACCTCGAATCCTGCCGTACTGGTGGCAGCCGGATTAGTGGCACAAAAAGCGCGAGATTTAGGCTTAAATACTAAGCCTTGGGTTAAGACATCATTCGCCCCTGGCTCACAAGTAGTGCCGGCTTATTTAGAAAACGTCGGGCTGCTCGAGCCGCTTGCAGCGCTTGGCTTTAATATCGTTGGCTTTGGCTGTACCACCTGTATTGGTAACTCAGGACCATTGCCTGAGCCAATTGCAGAAGCCATTCGTTCCGCGGATTTATTAGCCACTAGCGTGCTATCGGGCAACCGGAATTTCGAAGGCCGTATTCATCAAGATGTGAAAGCTAACTATCTAGCCTCACCACCACTAGTCGTTGCCTACGCACTGGCGGGCAATATGAATATTGATGTTCTCAAAGAGCCGCTAGGAAACGATCAACAAGGCAAGCCCGTCTATCTTAATGATATATGGCCAACGCCAAAAGAAGTGGCAGACACCATTCAAGCAGCAATGACCGACGGGCTTTATAAAAACAAATACGCAGATGTGTTTGCAGGGACCGAGGCATGGCAACAATTACCAGTGCCACAAGATGAGATCTATTCATGGCCCGATTCAACCTACGTTAAAAAGCCAACGTACTTTGACGGCATGACCATGGCACTTCCTGAGATAAAACCTATCAAGGGGGCGCGCTGTGTGGTCAAAGTAGGTGACTCTATTACTACTGACCATATCTCACCCGCCGGCGCAATTAAGCCAGATAGCCCCGCGGGCGAATACTTGAAATCTAAAGGTGTAGAGCCGAAAGATTTCAACAGCTATGGCTCGCGCCGCGGTAACCACGAAGTCATGGTGCGCGGTACCTTTGCCAACGTACGTTTAAAAAACCAAATGGCGCCGGGCACCGAAGGCGGTATGACTACCTATTTGCCCACCAATGAGCAAATGAGTATCTATGAAGCGGCTCAGCGCTATCAAGCCGAGGGGACACCACTTGTGGTGCTTGCGGGTAAAGAGTACGGCACGGGATCAAGTCGTGACTGGGCTGCAAAAGGCACTAACCTATTAGGCATTAAAGCCGTCATTGCTGAAAGTTTTGAACGTATTCACCGTTCTAACTTGGTTGGCTTTGGTGTGCTTCCGTTGCAGTTTAAAGACGGTGACTCCGTCGAATCGCTTGGCTTAAATGGTACGGAAGCATTCGACTTTGACGAGGTTAGCGGCGAACCGTCCACCCTCAAAGTGCGTGCCGTGYGGGATGATAAAACCATTGAGTTTAACGTCAATGTCCGCATCGATACCGCGGTTGAGTGGGATTACTACCGCCATGGCGGCATTCTTCACTACGTGCTCCGCCAGCTCGCCAGCTAATACTGGCATTGATACACAAAAGGCCCTACGGGGCCTTTTTTTATTGCTTCGCCATCATGGTTTCAAATGCGTCGATCACCTGCTGTGCATCAATGGCAGCCATCACGTGATCGCCTTTCACCCGCGTGCTCCATGCTAGCTGTTCAACGGGCTTGCCATGTTGCTGTTCAGCAAAGGTTTCATAAACACTGACCACATCCGCGAGATTGTTATAAGGGCCGGTCCGCTTCGGGTTGCTATGGCCGTAAAGACCTAAGACGGGCGTGCCTTGCGTGGTTGCCATGTGCGCGGGGCCGGAATCGGGGGCTAGCACCGCATCGGCACGTGCGAGCACCGCGGCTAATTGCTTAAGGCTTGTTTGTCCCACTAAATTAACCAGTGGCGCGTTAGCAGCGGCAATAATGCGGGCGGCCAGCGTTTTTTCACGCGCCGCCGGTGAACCACAGAGTACCACCTGATACCCTTTACCGACCGCGTAGTCGGCAAATTGGGCGTAGCGCTCTGGCAGCCAGTTACGCTCATCTTTACTCGCGGCAGGACTGATCACGACAGTGGGCTTGTCACCCAGTTGCGCGTTGGCAAAGGCATGATCGTCTTCAGAAAGTGGTAGTTGCCACTGCGGCGACATAACCGGCACACCCAAATATTGAGTGAAGGCGAAAAAGCTATCTAACACATGGCAAGATTGGGTGTCGGGTATCCGTTTATTGGTAAACAGCCACTGTCCCTCTTTCGCTCGGTGGCGGTGAAATCCCACACGATGGCGCGCACCGATCCCCACAGTCAATAAGCTCGCGCGTAAAGCAAGCTGCATATGCACTAACGCATCAAACCGGCGTCCTTTCAGCTGCCGCCAGACGTGACGCATGCCTGCTAATCCCGCTTTTTTATCAAACACCACCAGCTCCACTCCATCAAGCCCAGCTAAAAGCTGTGCTTCAACTTTACCAACCACCCAAGTGATCTGCGTCTGCGGCCAATGGCGCTGCACGGCTTGAATCGCCGCGACCGCATGACAAACATCGCCAATCGCAGAGAGGCGTAAAAAACACAGGGAGCCTGGGGCGTGAGTAAACAGAGGCATAACAAATTCCAATTAAGTTATCGCGCCGATTATGCAGTTGGCTCGGTTAAATGTAAAATGCCAGTCTATCGATCAAATTGTTACGAGAATGTATTTATGGGCGCTAATACATCCCCCTCAGAAAAGCCACGAGGACTGATACGTATCATTAAAGCCACTGGCTATTCTTGGGCTGGATTAAAAGCGGCATATCACCATGAAGCCGCGATCCGTCAAGAAGTTGTATTATTGGCTGCGGCGCTAGTCGTATTGCTCTGGCTGCAATTACCACTGACGGAATCCTTGATGATGTTCAGCGTCATTGTGTTAGTGATTATCGTCGAACTACTTAACTCCGCCATTGAAGCCGTGGTCGACAGAGTGGGTGTAGAGCGCCATGAACTCAGTGGTAGAGCCAAGGACATCGGCTCTGCGGCGGTGTTTGTCAGTTTACTTTTAGCAGGTGTGGTCTGGCTTACCATTTTATGGCATCACTTTGGTGTCCCACTTATTCGATAAAACACGTCGTCATACAACCTGGCAACGCGCCCGTTACGTTGCCAATTGATTAACTCAACTGTGATAAGAAACCATGTCTTTTAAATCGCGACTTCAAACCCATAGCTGGTTTATTGCCATTAACGCCCTTGTATTGATGGCAATAGCCAGCCGCTACTTTGCGTTTCTACCTAGTTTTCCCACTGAGCCACTTGGTATCACCTTTATCGTGGTCAGTACCTTTAGCCAGATGGCCTTACTTGCCGCTATTGTTGGCTTGGTGACACTCCCGCTGTTACTGCTGCCAATCAAGGTGCGTCAGCCGTTACTTGCCTTGATAGCCTCAGTGGGTGTGATCACCCTTTTCATTGATACCATCGTCTTTGCCCAATACCGATTCCATATCAATGCCATGGTGCTGGATCTGATCCTTGCCGGACAGATTGTCAGCTTCCCGCTCATCACCTGGCTGATGGTGACCGGTGGCGTGGTTGCCTGCGTCGCCGCGCAATGGGCGCTACTGACTGTGCTGTCACGGACACGCTTTTCCTTCCAGCACAAGGTCGGCAAAAAATTTGCGCTGCTCACGTTTATTACCTTGCTCGCCACCCACGGGATTCATATTTGGGCCGCAGCCTATGCGTATCAGCCCGTGACAACGGTGAAACGTTATTTGCCGCTTTTTTATCCGGCCACCGCTAACAGTATGATGCGTAAAAACGGCTGGATTGATGAACAAGCTCTAGCGCGCCAAAAGGCGATGGATGTGGATCGCGAAGCCGACCTTAACTATCCCCTTTCGCCGCTAAGTACGACTGAGGTTGCGCAGCCGGTGAATATCATGTTTTTGGTGGTTGACTCATGGCGTGCGGATACCTTCAATGCTGACAACACCCCTAACCTTTGGGCGTTGGCACAAAATGGCCGTACCTATTCACATCACCTTGCGACGGGGAACGCCACCCGTACCGGCATTTTTGGTCTGTTTTATGGCATGCCCGGCACCTATTGGCACAGCTTTCTTGCCAATCAACAATCACCGGTACTGATGGACCGCCTGCAGGGTCTCGATTATCAACTGGGTATATTTACCGCCGCGCAATTGGAAAAACCAGAATTCAACCAAACCGTGTTTACCAAGGTGTCCGATTTACGTAATGGCTCTGATGGCGACTCTCCCGCCGAGCTAGACGCAGATCTCACTCAAGATTGGATCCGTTGGCACCAGCAGCGTGAGGCCAACCGTCCCACCTTCTCGTTTTTATTTTACGATGCGCCACATGGCTATGATTTCCCTGCAGACTTTACCCCCAAATATCAACCGATGTTGGACGAAATTAACTATCTCAAGCTAAATAACGAGACCGATCCGACACCGTTTTTCAATCGCTATAAGACCAGCGTACGCTACGTTGATAGTTTGGTTGCCAAGGTCATTGAGGAGCTAAAACAAAGCGGGGAGTTCGATAATACCTTGATTGTGCTCACTGGCGATCACGGCCAAGAAATGAATGACAACCAACTGAATTTTTGGGGGCATAACAGTAACTTTACTGACCCACAAATTCATGTGCCTTTCGCGATGATAGGCCCCGGCATCGATGTAAAACAGATCGATACCGGCAAGCAGCTAACCAGCCACCAAGATGTTGCGCCCACCCTGATGAAGCATTATTTGGGCGTAACGTCCGATCCGGCCAGCTACGCGATTGGTCATGACTTACTTGCACCCAACCCCGGGCAAGATTGGGTGTTATCATCAAATTATAGTGGCTATGCGCTAGTGACCGACGACACCATTTTAGAAGTCGGTGCGGGAGGGCAATATCAATACATGGATAATACCAACCGACCGATAGAAAACGCGTCACCTGACTTTGCGCAAATGGAAAAAGCCCTCGAGCAAATTAGTCGTTTCCGCTAGTCCGTTGTTTGCGTGACTCCCCTTCATGCGCCTCTGTCTTCCAGAGGCTCATCTATCCATTTTTCTGCAGGTTAGAACCAGTCAAAAAACTGCACAAACGTCTGCCATTGCGCTGATGCATCCGCCAGCCGCGCCGGATAAAAACGCACGGCCTGACCGGGTCGCGTTTGCGCCAACATGCTCAAGCTGGCACGGGTTAAACAGCCAAGCTTAGGATAGCCACCGAGTGTTTGCCGATCATTGAGTAGTACAATTGGCTGACCGTCTGGGGGCACTTGCACGGCCCCGAGCGCAATGCCTTCGGAAACAATTCCCGGTTGCTTGCTGACAACGCTCGGTCCATTGAGCCGCACACCCATACGATCACTGTGCTGATCGACCGTGTATTCGCCATCAAAAAATGCCGTTTGCGCCTCGGCGCTGAAGCTATCAAACTGATACCCCGGCACAAGCGCCAGTGGAGTCAGGGCATTGTAGTCAGGAATAAAACGTGTCGGTACACCGCGCACCCTCGGCAACAGCGCATGCGATCGGCAAGGCAACACATCTCCTTTGGTGAGCGCCATGCCTCCCGCCTGTTCACTTAATCCGGAATGGAGACCGCCGAGTTGATTGCGCATCACCGTCGCGGCACTGCCAAATGCGCCATCGACCGCCCAGCCGCCACGCACCGCGAGATAGGCCCGCAAACCACGGCGCGCGTAGCGTAAACGCAATTCATCACCCGCATTTAGCGTCAACGTCTGCCACATACCCACGCGCTGACCATTAATACAAGGTTGCATGTCTGCGCCGGTGATGGCGATCGACATCACGTGATCAGCACGAAAACGTGCCTGACCCATGGTTATCTCGACAACCGGTGTATTCACGGGGTTATCGAGTAAATAATTCGCCCAAGCAAATGCGTGGCAATCGACCGGTCCGCCTTGGCTTAAGCCAAGCTGGCCCACCCCGTAGCGCCCTGAGTCTTGCACCAAGCTCAATACGCCGGGATCGAGCACCGTTAATCCTGCCACCGTTGACCTCCTGCCGCGCGGTAATCAGACTCTGACATCGGCTCAAAACAGACGGTATCACCTACATCAAACGGCATCATGGGCGATTGACGGGGATTAAATAGTACCTTGGGACAATTGCCAATAATTTGCCAGCCTGCGGGCGATGCTGCCGGGTACACCGCGGTTTGCTGTTGTGCAATGCCCACACTGCCGGCGGGGATCTGATGACGAGGCGTGGTATGACGGGGCATGGCTATGGTCTCATCTACCGACGCAAGAAAGGCAAAGCCGGGCGCGAAACCAATCGCACAGACGGTGTAAGTTCGTTGGCTGTGTCGCGCAATCACCTCTTGCTCACTCACGCCGGCAAACTCGGCGACCGCAGCCAGATCGGGTCCGACCGAGGGGTGATAATACACCGGCAATGACACGTGTTTTCCGCTCCCAGCGTCACGGGTGACTCGCAATGAGTCGCCTTGGTTCATCACCCACGTTTTCACCCTTTCTGGCGACAGTAAGCGAACATTCACTTCCACCAAAACACTGGTGTAGGCAGGAATTAACTCAACCACACCACGGCCAAAGTGTTGGCGGATTCGCTCACACAGCGCGAATAACTGTGGGACTAAGGCAAGATCGATCTCATTACCCAACCGGATCATCACCGTGGTTTCACTGACCTGCTCAACCTTGAGTGTCATGGTGTTAAGGCCTTTCTGAGTTGTTTTATCGCCTCGACCGATTGTGGGTTATCTCCATGCACACACACCGTATCCGGCGACAGAGAGAGCGTTTGTCCCTCAAGGGTTGTCACCGTGCCATGTTGAGATAGCTGCAACACCTGCGCAATCATCGCGTCGGCGTCATCTAACACAGCGCCCGGTTGATCGCGCGGCGCTAATTGCCCTGACGCTAGATAGGCTCTATCGGCAAAGGCCTCAAAAATCAGCGGTACACCGGCTTTTTGAGCAAGCTGGCGATGCGGACGGTTATCAGGCAGTGCCAGTACCATTAATGGCGTATTGGGCAGCGTATCAGCCACCGCAGCCAACACCCCCTCAAAGCAATCATTATCCACCATCATGGTGTTATACAGCGCACCATGAGGCTTCACATAATCAAGGCTCGCATTAAAGCGTGCACAGATCCCTTGTAACGCGCCAATTTGATAGCGAACGAGGTGACTAATTTGTGCAGGGGTATGATCAATATGACGGCGACCAAAGCCCTGCTTATCGGCGTAGCCAGGATGAGCACCAATACTCACATTGTGCTTCACTGCGAGTGCTACCGTGGCCGACATTACATCAGGATCAGAGGCATGAAAGCCACACGCAATATTGGCCATATCAATCCACGGCATCAGCGCGCTATCCATTCCCATCGTCCACGCACCAAAGCTTTCACCCATGTCTGCGTTTAGTTTCATCACTCCCTCGATTTCACTGACTTTGCTTTACCTTACGGCTTTTATAGTATAAATTTTATTAAATTCATATGGTTAGTCAAAACAAGCTTGAACAAGTAAGTTAGGCAACCATTAAGTATTACAAGATATTTCCCAACCCATATCAAATAAAGGGCTTTTAGTGCGGCAAATGAGCAGGATGTCTCCCATACTTTAGCAAAATCGAAACCATCATCAACACAAGGTATCTGGTATGTTGAAGTTAATGCTGCGCGGGAAGCTTTTAGTGCTTGCCATTGTACCTTTGGTATTATCCATTCTCATCACGCTGTTTATTACCACCTATTACGAGCGCGAGCTGGTCGAAGAGAACATTATCACTTTTCGAACCAAGCTGATTGATGAGCGAAAAATGCAACTTCGCGAAGCCACTGAAATTGCCGCGACTGTGGTAAAAAACGCGCAGCAAGCGAGCGGCGATGCCACACAAAATGTCAAAGACGCACTTCGCGAAGTGACCTTTGGTAAGGCGGGCTACTTTTATATTTACGATCGTCAGGGAACCAATATCTTTCACGCGCTGAAACCTGAAGTCGAAGGACAATCGTTAATTAACCTTACTGATCCCAAAGGCAACAAAATTATTGTGGGTCTACTCGAAGCAGCGCAAAGTGGCGATGGCACCTTCACCTACCTCTATCAAAAGCCGGGAACCGATGAACTGATTGAAAAGATTGGCTATGCCGATATGGTCAATAACGGCCAATGGATGTTGGGCACAGGGGCGTATATTGACGACATTGAGGCACGCGTTGCCGATTTCCGTGAAAACGCAGAGGAAGCATTAGCAGCACAAACTGCACGAATGATCATTGCCGGGATTATTATTCTGATTGTTACCTTTGGTGCAGTTGCGTTTGTTGCCCAACGGATGTCAACGCCAGTGAAAGATATGCTGGACAACCTCAATGATATTGCCGACGGTGATGGCGACCTGACCCAACGTTTAAAGGTTAAAGGGCACGACGAAATAGCTTTGCTGGGCAATGCATTTAACCGCTTTATTGACAAGCTACAAACCACTATCCGCAGCGTCGTCGAGGTCACTGAAAAAGTAAGCCAATCTGCCAATGATATAGATAGCCAAGCCGCACAGTTTGCTAGCCAATTACAAACGCATGATAACGAAACCGAGCAAGTAGTGACTGCGGTGACCGAAATGAGTTCTGCCGCACAAGAAGTCTCTCAAAATGCCACACAAGTTGCAGATGCCACCAGTGCCGCCACCGGTGATGCACGTCAGGCACAAGACAAAGTCGAGTTTTCCATTAACTCCATGAAAACACTTGTGGAGCAAATGAATACATCGAGTAACAACGTTGATTCGCTCAACGAGCAGTCGCATAAAATCACCGGTGTGCTGTCTGTGATTGGTGATATTGCCGAACAAACCAATCTATTGGCCTTGAATGCGGCGATTGAGGCGGCACGGGCCGGTGAACAAGGGCGAGGCTTCGCAGTGGTAGCCGATGAGGTGAGAACCCTCGCGAGTCGCACGCAAAAGAGCACTCACGAAATTCGAGAGATGTTAGACGAGCTGCAGTCTTATGTGAATCAGGCCGTCGAGGGCATGAAACAAAGCAATGACACCTGCCAGCAAACCTCAGAAGCATCCAACGAAATTGGCAGCGGCATTGATTCGGTGAGTAATGCGATCACCCAAATCAATGACATGACCACCCACATTGCGTCTGCGGCCGCGGAGCAAACCACAGTCACCGAGGATATCCACCGCAATTTGATTTCTATCCGAGATATTGTGAGCCAATTACTCAGTGCCAGCAATGACTCTGCGCACACAGCATCAGACTTGAACCACTCCGGTGACGAGCTCAAACGCCTAATTAGCCAATTTAAAATCTAAGGATTAGAGCCAATCAAAAAAGGCGCTGACGGATTCAGCGCCTTTTTTCTGTTCCTTTTCTGTTCCGCCGTCGGCTTAGCGTTCTACTTCAGGCAGCGCGCGCGCCATTAATGCGCCGAGTAAACCAAAAACGGACAACACCGAAATGACGACCATGATCCCCCATTGACTAAGCCACGCAGTAGCCGCGCCCATCAATAACAAAACGAGACCAATGAGTGTATTGCTAACTGAAACATAATCAGTGCGCTGATTACCTTCGGCCATATTCACAATGTAGGTTTTACGCCCAAGACGCACGCCCTCGTGAGCAATGGTCAGGACAAAATAGACGCCAGGTAACACCCACGCCAATGAGAACAGCGTCGGGTACCACTGACTAATACTGACCACCACCAGCCCCAGTACCGCCGTGACCACGGCGGCGATCATCATCACTTGGCGGCTAGAATGATCGGCAAAAAGTCCCCAAAAAGGTGCAGAAATGAGGCTCGCAACGCCGCTAATTGCGACAAAACTTGCGGTGGTGATCGCCAACGCTTGGCTATGCTGACTGGCTAACAACACATAATAGGGCGCGGATAAGGCCGAACACAGTAACAGGGAGCGCGTGATCACAAAATGGCGCAGCCGTCTATCATCCACCAGTAAGCGTAGTTTAGAAAGCGCATGCGTCAGCGCATTGGCACCGCCTTCAGTGGCCCCTTCGTATTCATCCACCTGGCTGTAGAGCGCCGCTGCCACCCACCAGAGCGCAGCACCGAATGCTAGTAGCGCACAGTAAACCCAAACATGTTGCTGATCAGAAACACTAAATAAACCCACACCGGCAGCAATCGTCACCGCACCCGCCAAGCTTGACGACCAGCCATTCAAGCGTCCCCGCTGGGGTTTAGGAATCGTTTTACCCAAAACATCTTTCGATGCCACCGAGCAAAGGCCTCGCGCCAAACTAAAGATCACCAGCAAGCCAACAATGCTCCAGCCAGCCACTTGACCGGTTAAAAGCAACGCTGCGATGGCCATTGCCAGGATACAAGCCCCTTGAATAACAGAGCCGGCCACCCATGCCCACTTACGTACCGCAAACTGGCGGACATAACCGGCAATACCTAACTGAGGCACTAACGACCCCGCCTCTCGAATCGGCACCAGCAGCCCAACCAAGGCCAAGGGGGCACCCACAGCGGTTAACAACGCTGGTAATACGATTTTCGGGTTAGATACCGCGTCACCGATTTTAGTTAGCCCTTGGCTGAGGATAATACGAAAAAAATTCCCCGGTACTTCGCGACACGCACTGCCATCAATGTCTTTACACGCCCGCGCGTCTTCCTCGTTAAATAGCTTTTGATGAAGATCATCCGCCAGTTTATCCACACATTCCCCCAACTCTATGATTTATTTGCTTGATAGCGGCACGAGAGTCAATCATTGTAAATCTTTATGTCGAAAACGTGTTAACCAATATTCGCGGTAACGAAAGTAGCAATAGGTCGACGCAAACAAAAAGAAAAGATAAGACAAAGAAAACACAAACGGGGAGGTAATAAGCGAGTGCTTTAACCCGAGGAGTACACCCGCCGCAGTCACTACCATTTTGGCCGCCACACCAAGCAACAACAAAAATAGAGCAAACTGCGGATAATGCGTGCTACGAAAGGTGATCCAATAACAAACTCCCACGGCTGTACTAGCGACGCCAAAGCCTAAAAGATAGGAATGAAAGTGTTCACCTGCCAGCACGCCACCTAAAACGGTAAGTGCTGTTATGACGAGAAAAACCATACGCTGCCGCCTTTTCTTTTCAGTATGACACTGGATAGCCTTATCGAGCAGCGGGAGACTAAGAGATTGCGATCTTGTTAGCAGGCTTGATACATACCGATGAAATAGACGCCTCGCGGTGGGTCCACAAAGCACCATACCGTTTGTTCAATGCATCGACCGTAACCACTTGCCCCTGACGCCGAATACGCATGTTTGTCCCCAACTCAATACCAGTCAATCCTGCCGCGTCAAACACACCATCCACATAATTAAAGCTATCGACAGCTAAATCAACAATACGAAAGGCTCGACGGCGAACACTCAAACAAGCAACCCAGCATTTAGCCGCTAAAACTTGGTCAGGAGATTCGGCACGCACAGCAAAACGCCATCCTTCACCGTCGCCATAAAAATCCATTGGGAAATGGCGCTTAAACGTCTTTTTATTGTTGTAAGATTTCATCGCAATCAATCCTATACAGATGCGCTATCATATCTAAAAGGGAAAAAACATACGAGGATTGGTAATAAGAATGAAAAACACACTGTTGGTATGGATGATTGCGTCTGTGGCAATGCTCTTCAATACGCTTGCCTACGCGACGACGCAACAACAGGCGAGAGTACTTTTTATCAATCCAGGCTTTGCCAATGAGAGCTTTTGGCAGGATGTAGACGATTACGCCAAGGCTGCTGCCAAGGCGTTGAATCTTGACCTTACCATTCGACATGCAGATCGTAATCACTTTGCAATGCGCCAAATTCTCTCTGCCACTTTAAATAAACCGACTCGTCCCGATTATGTCATCATCGTTAATGAGAAATTAGCCGCGGATGATCTGCTACCGATGTTACGCGATTATCCCATTTACGTTCAGGTCATCTTAAACGATATAGATGAACAGACAAAAATGTCCATAGAAAAAGATACGCATTGGCAAGAATATCTCCTAGCTAGCATCATTCCGGATAACGAGGCCATTGGTCATACGATCGCGAAGGCAATGATAAACGCAGGTAACAATGAGTCTGGCGACGCTGTTATGATTTCGGGCGATCTCACCACGCCAGCCTCCGTTCAACGCGAAGCGGGGGGTCAACGTTTTTTTGATGAGCAACCAAATATTACTTTGCGTCAGATTGTCCATGGTCAATGGGACGAGTCCATTAGCCAAGAGCAGATGCACACCTTGTTGCAACGCTACCCGGATGTACGTTACGTGTGGACGGCCAATGACCACATGGCATTTGGCGCAATGAAAGCCGCGAAGCAAGCAGGAAAGACACCAGGCGAGGATATCTTCTTTGCCACAGTCAACACATCAGAAAAGGTGCTCGCTTTACGTGAGGCTGGTACTATTTCAGCACTGGGAGGTGGGCATTTCACCGCAGCCGGTCTTGCATTAAGCCATATTTATGCGCACGATAGCGGCTTACCAACACCAAAAAGATGCAATAATGCACTTTTTCGTTTAATTACACCCGATTCACGCTTTTTTACACAGTTGCGCAAACAAGCTTGGCACGAGATTCCATTTTTAAAAATGGCTCGACGGACCGAAAGCCGATGTACGCCTCATTCAACGGATATGGATAACTAAGTGACAAAACGCGCTATAAATTTACGTGGTCTTCAAACTCGCGTCGCCTTTATCGTGCTCGCCATTAGTTTGCTCTTTGCTATTGGGACGACCCTGACGCAAATGTATATCAACTATCAGCGAGCACTAACAACCACAACGCAACTGGTGGAAAGCCGCAGCCAAAATTCAGCTCGGGTCATTAGCCATGCATTATGGATTGTTGATTTAGAACTCGTACGCCGCAGTGTCAAAGGGTTAGCGATGACGCCCACCGTCTGTCGGGTCGACGTCACAGGTTTTGATGGCACGACGGTTACCGAAGTTAATCACACCAGTCGTCATTGTGACGCCAACCACCAAGCACTGCTGAGTGTTCAAGGTAATAATATTGGCACTCTGAATATCGTTCTTGATCACAGCGAGGTAAAGCGTGAAGCATTGAGTAGTATCGTGCCTATTGCTGCCGTCCATTTTACCGAAACATTGATGATTTCATTGCTGATTCTCTGGGTGCTAAATCGGCTTTGCTCTCGGCCACTCAAGCAACTTGCAACGACTTTAGACTATTACCAAGCCGATAGAATCAGCCAAAGTAGTGTGCCGATTCAATTAATTCAACGTAATGATGAGATTGGTAAAGTTTCTCGTTCAATCAATTCGCTCCAGTCCCGAATCAAAGACGATTTATTACAAAAACGCATCACAGAACGCGAGCTACGCCAACATCAAACGTTGCTCGAAGAACAAGTAGAACAACGCACAAAAGCACTGAATTGGCAGTCGAATGCGAGCTCATTATTGGCTGATATCTCGATTCAATTTCTACGCGCTGACTCTCAACATATCACCGAGGACGTTGAGCTTATTTTCCCGCAAATGGCGTCACTATTAGGAGTAGAGGCCATCGGCTGGTATGCCTTTGATTCGAACCGCGCTGAACGTCGCTGTTATTGGCCAGAAGAGGCCGACTTTGCACCAAAAACAGTGGATTTAAGTGACATGCACATGATCAAACGCTGGCTTGCAGATACCGATACATTGGTGGTCCCTCACGTTGGCCAGCTGGGCGATGATGCCATGAATGAACGATCGTGGTTGCGTCAACGACATATTCTCTCTTTTGCCGCTTTTCCACTAACCGACGGCCGCAAGAGCTTTGGGATGATCACGGTGGCGAATCGTCAATTACCGTTTATCTGGGATAACAACAAAACGTTACTATTGAAGCGCTTTGCGACGGCGATTAGTGAAGTCATGATTCGAGAGCGCAACCACTTTGCTATGGAACAGTTGCAAGAAGAACTGATCGCAGCCAACGAAAAACTGAAAGTACAGGCAGAGACAGATGACCTCACCCGCCTGAGCACACGCCGCCCCTTTAAACGTGAGCTAAAGAGCCATATCCGTCATGGTATTGAGAATGACTTACCTGTTGCGGTAATGATGATCGATGTCGATCACTTCAAAGCGTACAACGATGAGTATGGGCATCTAAAAGGCGATGATGTACTCACTAAGATTGCGCGGGTACTGCTCAAGCAAACCCAAGCCTTTCAAGGCTCGGTTGCAAGGTTTGGAGGAGAAGAGTTTGCTATCACGCTTTCAACCCACTACGCCTCTCAGCTTCATGCATTAGCTGATGCGATTCATGATGACATTGCGGCACTTGGCCTCACCCATGCGAAAAACCCAGATGGCAAGACGATTACAGTGAGCATTGGCGGGATCATTTTGCAACCGACCGATGAAACCACTGACTCTTATCTGCTAGAAATGGCAGACCAACGTCTGTATCAAGCGAAAGAGGAAGGACGGAATCGTATTAATATACTTGACCGCCATCATCAAAAATAGCGAGCTCGCTCACGTCATGTCCTTTATCCTTCTGGCGTTTCATGACAGCATCATGACGGTATGCTACAACCCAATGTCAAATGAGGTTGTAGCAACCGTTGGTCCAAATGGATGTCACTTGCTAAACATGTCCGCAAGCTGATGGCCATGATCGACGCTAGAGAAGGAAGTCCGATGAAAGTCGTCTTTGTCCGCCATGGAAAAACCGATTACGCTTTGGCAGATGCTCGTCAGATGAGTCAGTTAGAAAAAGATTATGCGCCACTACAACGTGCGTGTATTCCAGACATCCAGGCCTTGGCCAATCACACTGCCTTACAACAAGCGGATATTATATTGTCGTCGCCCTATACGCGCGCCCTGCAAACAGCAGAAATTCTCAACCGACAGCTGCAAAAAGATCTGTTTGTTGAGCACGATTTACGCGAATGGCAAGCGGATATAAAGGGGAGCTATATTCCTCTTTCTGAACGCGATCGTCGCTGGATTGAGTATAGAGAGCTGTTTGCCAACGGTAATGAGGTTACTAACGCCGGTTATGAATCCGCAACAGCTTTGCACCGTCGCGTGAGCGCTGTGCTCGACATGTATCACGAGTATTCAACCATTGCCGTCGTCGCACATTTTAATGTGATAGAAGCGATCGTGGGTTATCGTGAACAAGGCATTGAATACGGCGAAGTGATTGAATTTGATTATCAACCTAATGTGTAAACCGTCATCTTCATCCTAGCGCTCGTATAGCGATAAAAGCAAAAGGGACGCCGAACGCGTCCCTTTTAGCCTATCCTCTAGCCCGTCAAGCCATTGTTGGCAATGACCTGTTTATACCAGTCAAAGCTTTTTTTACGGGAGCGAGAAAAGTCACCACTGCCATCGTCATGACGATCAACATAAATGAACCCATACCGCTTGCGGTATTCTCCGGTGGTGAAAGATACACAATCAATACATCCCCAAGGCGTGTATCCCATCACATCCACACCATCGAGTGAAATCGCCTCTTCAAGCGCTTCAATGTGTTGCGACAAATAGTCGATACGATAATCATCGTTGATTGCGCCGGTTTGATCGGGAATATCCACCGCCCCTAGACCATTTTCAACCACAAAAATGGGCAATTCATAGCGTTCGTACAACTCTGAAAGTGCATAACGTAGCCCTTTCGGATCGATCTGCCAGCCCCAATCCGACGCCGGCAAATGTGGATTCAATCGACTAGCGCTGAACAAGGCATTTTCATCTTGTTCTGGCGGATTAGCATCGACAATATTGGTCATGTAGTAACTGATTGCCAAAAAATCCGCCTGACCATTTTTTAAGATCTGCGCATCATCATCGTGCATCACCACCTTAATCCCTTTGCTTGCCCATTGAGGCCAAATATAGTGAGGGTAATGACCCCTTATCTGTACATCACTGCACAGGTATTTATCTCGCATCGCTTGCTGTGATGCTAACATGTCATCCGGATGGCACGACGCAGGATATAAAGGCATCATGTGGATCATGCTGCCAATGCTAAATTCAGAGTTAATCACATGCCCCAGTGCGACCACTTTGGCACTGGCCACAAATTGGTGATGTAGCACTTGATACAAGGTTTGCTCAGGGTGGTCGTGCTCGGTAAACACCACCCCCGAATTACAATAACCAAATAACGGATAATCCCAGTTAAGCTGGTTATTGATCTCGTTGAAGGTAATCCAATAGGTGACTTTGTCACGGTAGCGCGTTAATACGGCTTCACAAAAACGAACGAAGTGATCCACGACCGCTCGATTTGCCCAGCCACCATATTCACTGACAAGGTGGTGCGGCATCTCAAAGTGCGACAATGTAATGACAGGCTCGATATCATGCTCTAACAAGCAATCAATCAATCCATCATAAAACGCCAGCCCCGCTTCGTTAGGGGTCGCTTCATCCCCATTTGGGTAAATACGGGACCACGCTATCGACGTCCGAAAGCATTTAAATCCCATCTCTGCGAACATCGCAATGTCGTCGCGGTAACGATGGTAAAAATCAACCGCTTGATGGTTGGGATACGTTTCTTCAGCCTGGACTTGCTCGGTAATCTTACGCGGCACGCCGTGCTCACCTTTGGTAAGCACATCAACGATGCTCACGCCTTTACCATCACAGTTCCATCCACCCTCTACCTGATGCGCGGCAACCGCGCCACCCCATAAGAAATTGTCAGGAAACTTATTACTCATGCCTTACCTCTCCTTTGTTTTTATCTCAGCCTAACCGGTTCAATGCTGCTGAAGTGTGAACTGACGCAAAGATTGCCTGAACACTTTTCCTCTCTTAACCTTTGAATAAAAAACCAATATAAAAGAAAAATTATTCTATTAATCTCTACCAGTATCGATGCTAAGCTAGCACCACGACATAAGCGGATGTTTTTCCATTCAACACAAGGAGTTCTCATGAGTCGCTTCAGTCAAGTGGCCATCGTCGGTGGCACCCATGGCAATGAGTTTAGCGGGATTTACGCACTAAAACAGTGGCAAACCAATACATCTGTTACGACTCGGGATAGTTTTTCAACGGAGCATGTTTTCGCGAATCCGTCGGCTTATCATGCAAACAAACGTTATCTCGATTGTGACTTAAATCGACAATTCGATCCTCAAGGGCTCGCCGATCTTACCTTAACAAACTACGAGCAAAGTCGCGCAAAAGTCCTCAATCAACAGCTAGGTCCTAAAGGCGATCCTCGCGTCGATTTCATCATCGATTTACACAACACCACCAGCAACATGGGGCCTACGCTCATTTTGCTCGCATTAGACACATTCAATAAACAGCTTGCTGCCTATATCAGTGAGCGTATGCCCGATGCCATTATTTTAGTAGAAGATCATCTCGAGCCGCTTCAACACGCTTTTTTATGCTCAGTGGCGAAGCAAGGCGTCATTGTTGAGGTTGGTCCTCAACCGCAATCCGTATTACGCCATGATGTAATGGAATCCATGCAAGAAATGACGACGCATATTCTCGATTTTGTGCATCTCTTTAATATCGACAAGGTGCCAGAGCTACCCGCGCAAGTAACGGCTTATCGCTATAAAGAAACCTTACATCTACCCCAAAATGGACAAGGAGAGCGCATCGGTATGGTGCACCAAAACGTGCAAGACAAAGACTTTGAGCCGATAGTACCTGGCGATCCTTTATTCATGTGCTTTGACGGTCGCGAAGTCGCTTGGGAAGGAAAGTACACTGCGTATCCGCACTTTATTAACGAGGCGGCGTATTACGATAACAATATTGCGATGTCGATGGCAGAAATGTTTAGTCTAACGGTATAATTGAGAGGTACAACTGAGAGACGTATAAAGAAACGACCAACATCGAACCGATGTATCAATGACTCGGTGATGTGGCCGCTCAGAAAGTAGAAACAACGCTCGCTCGCAATTAACTCACTGGCTTAGTTGCGGGTTCTTTCTTTAAAGCCGTTTTTTGCCAGTAGCGATCATAATGAAAGAAAATGTGTGTCCTACGCAATTCAGCTGCTCTTTGTTCTACCTTTTCAATGACGTCATTTGATACTCGCGAAGACGCGAGCTCAAACTGCTCCATTGCCTGCTCTCTCAAAGTCACGAACCGTCCTTGACCAACCACATCCAAGTAGGCAGAAAGATAAACGAGCCCATCAGTATACTCAGCGTCTTCAGGCATGTAGTTTGTGGTGTACAGACGCCCTAGGGCAGCAAGAGACATAAGATCCCCTTGCTCAATCGCTTTTTCGCGCCACGCCACCGCTTTATGGCTTTCCCCTCGACGGATAAAATCACGATATAAACTCTTAGTACCGGGGATCCCACCCGCATTGGCAATCTGTTTTTTTACTTCAGCGGCCGCATCAAGGCGAGAGCTGGGGAAAAGATAAAAGCCGCGCTCAGCCAGTTCTATTTGCGATGCTTTATGTAACAAGGCATCAACATCATTTGCCGCAATCGCCTCTTCTAAATACTGCTCGGCTTTCTTTTTGTCTGTTGGATAAATGTACTGATACAGACTGAATGCTGCGTCTTTAGGTGCTTTTTCATACCAAGCTGCTAGTGCTTCTTCATACTTATAGCGCCAAATAGTACGATGATTTGCCGATAACCAATGGCCTTTTTCAACCAGTAATTTCATGGCTGGAATATAATCCGCCTTTGCGGCCTGCGTGAGATACTGCTGCGCAACCGGCGAATAATCGAGCTTATTACCATCATCACTGACGAGCACAGCGTATAAATAAGCGGCAGGAACAATACCTTGATCCGCCGCTGCACGTAGATATTTTTCAGCTCGTTGGTAATGGAACTGAGCGCGAGACAAACGTCCATGCTCAAATATTGCCTCTGGCGTCATCGCCTGGATATCATAGTCATCCGCGATTTTTTCAACCGGCTCTAGTTGCACAAAAGGTGTGGCTTCAACTTCAACTTGTTCGGCATGTACTTGTCCACTTAGCATGACTAGGCATGCTAACACGCTTGCTTTAAGCATTGACGGGGTATTAACCAATGTTGACACTTGAACCTCCTACAATCACACCGCCACAACTCACTGCATCACCAATACGAGCGGCTGGTTTTCCATCAATCATAACGCTACCGGAACCCGCATTTACCGCTCGCCCATGAGGCGGGTGTTTCGGTTTACTATGCGGTGCCAGGGGATCACCTTTACGAACTACGGGTATCCCGTCAACTTTTACTGTTGACGACCCCGCCACAATCGGTGTAGGTGGAAATCCATCATGCGCGGTTCCCACATGGCCAACAAGTGCTGCTTTGGGCATATCTTTCCTCAAATTTCTTAGTTTGCATTAAACGATCAAGGTTTGTTCACTGAGCGTGGCGATTTCGCTGGCTGTCCTTGGTACCCAGAGCCACTACCAGGACTTCCGCCAGCGTTTAAATTGATCGCTGGACCAATAAGGTGCACCCCGGCCGCATCAACCTTCATTACGCTCCCACCGGCGGTTACCGTAACCTCCGTACCTGCATCAAGCACGACATTTGCGCCTGCTTTTAGATGCACCTCACGTCCCGCCGTTGCGGCGAAGCGGTTATCGATTTTTTCATGTATCCCTCCAGAAACGGCAATTGTGGCATCTTTTTTCACTCGTGTTCGTGATTGCTTATCGACCGTCACATGCTGGTTACTCATAACAGCCGACAAAGAATCATGGTCCACTTTTTGATGCTCATTATGCCGCACCTGCGTAACGACATCATTTTCCACATCGGATTGCCAATCACGCTGAGCATGCAAATACACTTGCTCACTGCCCGATTGATCTTCAAACGTGAGCTCGTTGTAGCCCTCGCCTTGGTGGCTTTCACTGCGCCAGACCGTCTTGGTTTTATGGGCCGGCAATGTATAAGGGGATACATTGGTCGCGTGATAGGTCCGGCCAGTGATGATCGGTTGGTCGGGGTCACCATGTAAAAACGACACAATCACCTCATGGCCAATGCGGGGAATGGCCATCATGCCGTATTGGCTCCCTGCCCAACCTTGAGACACCCGTATCCAGCAGCTACTTTTATCGTTTCCACTCGAGTAACGATCCCAAGGGAAATGAACTTTTACTCGGCCATGTTCGTCACAGAAAATTTCTTCGCCTTCAGGCCCAACCACAATCCCTATTAAAGGGCCGTCCACCTGTGGCTTAGGGTGTGGAGTGGCCCGCCAAGGGATAGAGGCCGGGATCACCGTAAACCGATTATGATAGGTAGTGGCGCCAGTGCCGCCTTCTTCTTCAACTGCTTGAGGTTGGGTGCCGTAATGCTGAGCGCGCACTACTTGCCACTTTTGATTCATGGTACGGTCGAGATGATCTTGCATTTCAAATGCATGACCCGCCTGCACAAGAAAATGATTACTTTCCCCAGTCGCCGTGACTTTGTCACGTGCCAGAAATTCTTGGCGTATCTGGGTTAAATGTTTACCTTGCGTATCGTCTTTATATCGACCTGGAAAATCATAAACATCGTAGTCTTGGCGCTGATGGTCAATGCCGGACATATTCACTTGCTGTAAGAAGCTATAATTCGGCTTTTTAAAGCTATAATCCTTCATCTCCAGTGATGACGGGATTATCCGAGTGTGCTTTTCGATGGCACGAATATAAGGCTCATCGACGACACCTGCAGCCTGAGCGTTATGCACAATCGGCTGTTTAAGGGCGGGAAGCGAAAAGGGCGAGTCAGTGATATATAAGAGCTGCTTGTCCTCTTTCCAAACAAAGCAATACATCAACCCCTCTTCTGCGGCAATACGATGAAAAAAGGCGAGATCCGTTTCTCGGTATTGAACACAAAATTCACGCTCTGCATATTCTTTTGTCAGCCCAAAACCGACATCCGTAATACGCATTTCTTGCAACAAGATCGAAATAACTTGGGGAACCGTCTGATGTTGGAATACACGACTATTTTGCCGTAGTGATAGACGCTCAATTTCAGCCACTAATTCAACATCATAATAAGTGTGATGATGACCAATATCCCCTTGGGAAAATTGACGAATGATACCGCGAATACGACGCTCACATTGCCCGTTGCGATAGAGAGCAAGCGTGGCTTGGCAATCCACTAATTGGTCAGGGGTTAGGGAATGATCGCGACTTGCCAATGCAATCGAATAACGAAACCCGTTGCAAGCTTGCTGGTCGAACGCCGCAGCAGAGAGGGACTCGTTGCCCTGATATTCTCTGACCACAAACGTGTCTGGCTCTAGGCCTTCGACGCTAAATTCAAAACGTAATTTCGCCATGATGTCTCCCGAATCTTGTTCCCGCAACAGTGAACACTTGTCTAGCAACGCTCTCTGGAAAACGAACGCTGCTAAACAAATGGTGAAGCGCCGGCACAAAGCCGACGCAACCTAGCAATAGCAATTAAGCTTCAACCGGCTTGCGCCAGTCATCAGAGCCTGAAGTACCTGCGTTGACGTGGTCCCAGGTGATTTTGCGATAAGACATCGACACGGTCAGGTTCTGAGTGAAGTCTGACTTCGCCGGATCTTGGCAGTGTGGCATTTCACAATGGATATCCACGATAGAGGCGCTTTCTAATTTGGTGGTAAAGAAGTTTTCTTGCTTACCTTCAATCGACGTGCGGTACCATTTTAGCTCCACAGTAGACATTTTTTCGCCCGAAGACAGTGCGTTATAAAGCAACGGAACAGCTTTATTCAATGCCACGGTAAACTTAAATGGCTTGTGGACACGTTGTCCTGATGGCTGACCAGACTGAGGATCAGTCGGTACCGTCACATTATGGTCAAACTGTTGTACCAGCATTTCGTCTTCGTGGCCTTCGACAAAAGAATCACCGATAGAATCCGCGGTGCAGACACCGGCAGTAATTAAACCCTGGGTTTCGCCTTCAATCGAGATATAACATGGCGTTGGCATAATCGCTCCTTTTTGTATGATTCGAGTTCAAACAGCGACTCTTGCTGTCTATCCCTGCTATTAAGCTAGATTCATGCCAAGTTTTTATGCCCTTATTTTCAAATGCTTATCGATTACGTGACCAATTTTTTGCACGACTCAAGCAACTTTTTGCTTGGCTTGGCAAAAAGTTGCTTGGCATATCGCTGAGCCTTTACGCACTACCTAAACGCTTTAAGAAGTCGCTTAGCCCCAGAAACCATTACTGCTCACTGAGTAATTCGACTGTATTTTTGCTATAAACTTTGCCCACTTTCTCCGTAAGAGGTTAACAAAGGTACTATGGCAAAGCCCGTGTCTTATGGGTATGTGGGGTTTATTAACCGCTTACAGAGAGCGCGCTGGATGACTTAGAAGCTAAGTGGGGTGGCAAATACCCCATCGTTATTAAGTCCTGGCGCAATAAATGGTTCACACTCTCTACTTACTTCAAATATCCGGAATACGTGCGTACCGCCATATATACGACGAACGCCGTTGAGGCCGTGCACCGCCAGTTCCGCAAACTGACCAAAACCAAAGGTGGTTTTGCCAACGAGAACAGCTTGCTCAAGCTACTCTACGCAGGTATGTTAAAGGCGTCTGAGCATTGGTCGCATCCGGTGCAGAGCTGGAGCCTGACGCTATCGCAGCTGACCATTCACTTCGAAGGCCGACTGGATGATCACATAGACCTATGAAAATTGGCTGACACAGAATATTGAACACCCTCACACAGAATATTGAACACCCTCCTATTGAGGTCACATGATAATTTAAAATTGCTCTATAGATTCTTCCTGAAGCCTTTAAAGAATTCTACTGTTGTTTCATCAAGGTAAAGGTTAGCTTTATGCCCCTTAGCTTTCTGTCTAGCCTGAGCTTTTACACTTTCAATATCTTCTTTGCTAACATACTCACCTGTATATTTATCAAAATATTTCAACTCATCATTTTCTTCATCATAAAACTCATCGAAATACCTTGTTAATTTACAGTCATGCTTATTATTCATCGAGTGTGCAATCATGCAATAAAAAAAGGCTTTCTTTTCAGACGTATCTTCCTTCTCCCCAACACCAGCCTCTCTCATAAAAGGGATAAACATAATACTTTTGAATAACAAAGAGTTAAAATCATTATTCCTAACGCCATAATCTATCCAATCTATAGCTTTTTTGATATCCCCTCTTTCCTTGTACATGAACGCAGCTTCATAAACAGCCACCATATTCCCATCTTTAGCCATTTTCTCTAAGTATTCCAATCTTATGTCTTCATTAACCCAAGACCAAAAATGGCTATCGAAGAAAAATGTATAACCCTTACTTTTATATATCTTTTCAGCTAACTCGCCATAGCGATATTCTCGATAAATAGGAATATATTGCCACCAGCTAGGGTCATGATATAAGAGTGCGTACATAGCTTTACCATTACCCTCTTCGGCGAGTTTCTTCCAACCTTCAATTGCTTTGTCTACCCATTGCTCTTCACATGGCCAACCCAAATAACCACAAAAAGAACGATCAACTTTCGGCATATATGTACCTGCAAGCGTCGCCATTGCCCAAGGGTTACCTCCCTCAGCGGCCTTTAAAAGGCTAGAACCGGCTTCTACTGTACCTAACGTTTTAAACTGAGTATAAGCTAACCAGTAAAAGGCTTTAGCGTTACCTTTATCAGACAGCGCTCTGAAAACTTCATTTGCCGCTTTATACTTCTCTTCGTTTAGAAGGGACAGTCCCTCTTTTAAGGTCTTTGCTTGAGCAGGAGCAATGAGAAAAAAAACACAAAAAACCAAGAGTTTTATTAAATTCATCTTATCCACCAAGTATATTCCTAAAGCCTTTACTTTCAATATCCTTCTTTCTTTTTTTATCATTCATATGAACAGAAGTATATTCAGCCACTTCTTGATAAGCAGGAAGTATATTTACTCGTTTATAAGGTTTCCAGCAATCAGCTAGACTTTCAAAGCCCTCGACCAAGTCATATTTTATCTCAATGAACTTTCGCTTCCCTTGTTTAAGGTCTACTTTCTCGAGGTTACTATAAGAAGCCTCCCAAAATACTAATATTTTATCAATGTTTTCCGCATAGCGTTGCCATTTCACTTCTTCGGGAAGCTCCATCTCAATCTCTTCTCCGATCCTTTGCATCACGTTCTCGAACTTTTTCTTGGCATTGTCACTTACTGGATGGCTCTCTCCTCTTATCCACTCTAAAAGCTTGGTCATCGCAGCCACTTGATCGAGGTTATCCTTCGCTGCTTCTGCATCGTTAGCCCAAAAACCTAGATCATGATAATGCAATAGAACGGAAAAGAGCTTGGCGTAGGTTTCAGCCGGCATTTTCTTTATCCAGTCTCGCTGACCGGATGTCTCAACGTCACTATTAATGAAGTTCGCCACAAAGGGGGCGTTCGTCACTTCTAACGCTCGCTGCTCCATATCGCGAATAAGATGAAAAGGAAGCAGTGCAATTTGCGTCAGGGTAAGCTGATAAGCAACGGCCACTGTCAATAGCCTGTTAAAAGCATAAAAGGCTTCACTGCCGTCACTTTCATGGAAGAGACCAAAGCGACTGAAGCTAGGGTGCTCCATCACATCTAACAGCCGTGAGATAAATTCATCGTAAGCAAGCGGGTCTAACTCAAACGCCAGCTTGCCAGAGAAACCCGCAATAGACGCGACGCCAAAGTCGAAACGAAAAATTAAGCGACCATTATCTAAGGTACATTGCAAGATAAGTTTCGCTCCAACGCCTAACTGCGCGGTGAGGCGAGTGGCGAGCTTAAACAACTGTTTCATGTCCGAGCTACCCACATTTTTCCATAAGCATGCAAGACTGACTTGTCCACCTACCTCTGCACCAGCAAAGGCCGACACCTCAGTCTTTGCACCCGCCTTAATATTTCGCAGTTTACTATCATACGCGAGCCCTAGGTCTTGCTTGCTTTCCAAACGTGTTGCAATAAAGGTTTGAGATGTCCGTAAGCCTGTAGCCCCTGTGGCAGCATCTTGACCAAGTGCAATCTCATTCGAGTATTTCATGCTTGCCGCTAACATACCGTGCACAACCGCTTCAATGTCGAAGCGAATGTCTCCTAAGCTCACTTCACGACGCTCATTGTCAACGGTGTAATAGGGAACTTTGAGATCGTACATGTTTTCAGCTGGAATGGAGAATTTTGTCGCTAATTGACCGCTGGCAAAGTCAAGCGACGCCCCCAACTGCGTGTTCCCCACTAAGTTTAAGTTGACGCTTTCAGCTGCTGCCTGCGCTGAATACGTAAATCGCATAAATTGTGCGCCGCCGCTAACGTCCATCTTAACGGTGTTACCGAAAATCTCAATTTGCTGGGTTCGCCACGGTAACACATACTCATAGGCCTCATCTAAAGCGACCTCTCCCCCCACGTTAGCCAACGCAAACGTCTTTTTAATTTCCGCATCATTACCCAAGGCGTCTCTTAACGCGTCCTTGAATGCCTTGGGGTTTATCGCTCCTTGCCCTGTTGGTAGCGTGGGTTCATAAACTCGCGCACAGCTTTGTTTATTCCTTGCTGGGTCATTATCTAAAACCGCACACGTTGAACGTATATACATCGCTTCGTTTGGCTTAGAAGTGAGCGCACACTCAACAATCGTCGTATTCAACGCCATGGAGTCCGGCACAATGTGATTGTTCAAATTTTCTGGCGCCCAATCTTTGTGCTCATCCCAAAGCAATATGCGCTTTTTCTCTCGCACTTACCCAATGAGTACCGAATCCTCCTGACCGTCTAGAATAGGGGATTGAACCCTTCTTCTCGGCTGTCACTCTAAGGTATGCCCCGTTGTAGCTTTAACAGCACTTCATACATCTCATTCTCAGGGCGAACTGTGCTTGAAATGTAAGGATCATCGGCAACTTTATCGATGTTCTCCTCAATGAAGTCTTTGAATAAAGGAATGTCACCTTCAGGGTTGATCGCCTTTTCTTTGCAACCAGAGAGGAAACTCATCGATATGCTTAAAAGTATAACTTGGATAATCGTTTTATGACGCATCATAGGGCTGTGTCCAACAGATAGTGATGTTTTGGCCGGCAGATACCATAACGCTTTAAACGTAAGGAATGCTACCGCCCAGCAAGTGTTATATCACTCACTGAACGGGATATAGAAGCAGTATGAAGCTAATGTATAAATGTAATAGAAGTAATAAAATATAAATATATTAGTAACCTCTACCCCAATCATCAATTCTGGTGAAATAATCAATATAAATCATAGGTTCGATACTATTCAACTGTTCACTAACATTACATGTTAGATTACTCATGTCTATTTTACCCTCATAACTCCCACCAAAAAATCGATCACCGAAAATAGCCTTATATAGTTTCGCATCACAATATTGTTCCTTTGGGTTTAAAGATTTTTCCTTATAATACGGTTTAGCCCAAAAATAATGCCATGCTCCAAGCTTTTTTAACCTATTATAAAGGAAATCATCTTTCGGAGTGTTTTTGTCAATCAAAAAAACAAAAGCCGGGATATAGTTATTATTAGCTGCTATTCTTAGCAATTTTTTCACCTGGCGCTCTGATCTAGGTGAGTGAAAGACTGTTTTTCCATTTTCTACTTTAGTTATATTATAGTAGTAATCCATTAGAGGCTTATAATAGTGAGACTTGGAAAATCGAATAACTTCTTTTATGTACTCTTCACGTTTTTCTACAGATTTATCAAGACCTTTATCTTTCAGCAAGAAATATTGGGCATGAAGATCGCCTTCTGCTGCAAGCTTTTTGAAGCCCTCGACTGCTTTTTGGTAAATTTCCTCGGTACAGTATTTATTTTCATAAGAAGTATCTAAGCCAAGTTCTTTTGCTACTTTGTTGCCAAAATGTTCTGATGAAAGATAAGAAAGGCATAAGTTACTTTTGTTAGATAGCCAGTAAGTCGCATAGGGATTTCCTTTTCTCATTAACTCAGTCAGTATAGCTGTGGCTTCACTTCGTTTATAAATTTCATCTATTTTTGTACGTGCATAGATTATTTTGGCATTCTCTACGCCCTTTTTCATCAAAGAGTCCATCTCATCCCAAGTTTTTTGACTCCAATCACCACGCTGCAGCATTAGCATCAAGTCATACATCTCATCATCAGGCTTTACTGTACTCGATATATAGGGATCATTAGCTACTTTATCGATGTTCTCCTCAATGTTGCATAGATTATTTTGGCATTCTCTACGCCCTTTTTCATCAAAGAGTCCATCTCATCCCAAGTTTTTTGACTCCAATCACCACGCTGCAGCATTAGCATCAAGTCATACATCTCATCATCAGGCTTTACTGTACTCGATATATAGGGATCATTAGCTACTTTATCGATGTTCTCCTCAATGAAGTCTTTGAATAAAGGGATGTCATCTTCAGGGTTGATCGCCTTTTCTTTACAACCGGTGAGGATACTCATCGATAAGCTTAAAAATATAACTTGGATAATCGTTGTATTACGCATCATAGGGCTGTGTCCAACAGATAGTGATGTTTGGGCCGAGAAACAGCATAACGTTTTAAAGCTAAGCAAATGCTACCGCCCAGCGATTGTTGTATCACTTACTGGGCGGAATGTTTGGGATGTAAATTTAAGACTAGTAAGAAACCTTTCAATTGGCTAAAGTGTCAGCAGCAATTTAGCCTCGCCCCCAGTTATCGATCCTAGTGAAATAATCGATATAAATCATTGGCTTCATCTCAGCGATTTCTTTTTCTATATTACAGATACTTTCATCGTAATAACTCTTATTTGGCCAATCATCATAATAAACAAAATAACGGTTGTCATTGAACAACTTTTCATACAATAACGCATGACAATATTTTTCTTTATTATTAAGCTCATCAGCTCTGTCTAGTGCCATCGATAAAAAGTAGTAGCTACCTCCTACTTTTTTCATCCTTTCATATAGTTCTCGATTATCTTCGTCATAGTACATTACCGTTCCCATGGCTGGGATGTAGTTGTTATTACTTGCAATCTTAAAAAGATCGAACGCTAATTTTTCTAGTCCTTTTGAGCGAAAGACGAATCCGTTATTTGTCTGCATTTGCAATGAGTCGGTATAATCCATCAATGGCTTATAGTAATGAGCCTCTGCGAATCGAATGACTTCTTTAATATACTCTTCACGTTTTTCTACTGATTTATCAAGGCCTTTTTCTTTCAGCAAGAAGTATTGAGCACGAAGATCACCTTTCGCTGCAAGTTCTTTAAATTCCTCAACTGCTCTTTGGTAGATTCCCTCGGTGCAATATTTATTTTCATAAGAGGTATCTAAACCGAGGTCTTTTGCTACTTTATTGCCAAAATGTTCTGATGAAAGATAAGAAAGGCATAAGTTACTTTTACTAGATAACCAGTAAGTCGCATAGGGGTTCCCTTTTCTCATCAATTCAGTCAGTATCGCAGTGGCTTCACTTCGTTTATAAATCTCATCTATTTTTGTACGTGCATAGATTATTTTGGCATTCTCTACGCCCTTTTTCATCAAAGAGTCCATCTCATCCCAAGTTTTTTGACTCCAATCACCACGCTGCAGCATTAGCATCAAGTCATACATCTCATCATCAGGCTTTACTGTACTCGATATATAGGGATCATTAGCTACTTTATCGATGTTCTCCTCAATGATGCATAGATTATTTTGGCATTCTCTACGCCCTTTTTCATCAAAGAGTCCATCTCATCCCAAGTTTTTTGACTCCAATCACCACGCTGCAGCATTAGCATCAAGTCATACATCTCATCATCAGGCTTTACTGTACTCGATATATAGGGATCATTAGCTACTTTATCGATGTTCTCCTCAATGAAGTCTTTGAATAAAGGAATGTCATCTTCAGGGTTGACCACCTTTTCTTTTTCCTTACAGGCACTAATAGCTATCACTACAAATAGCAAAATAGCTATCTTTCTAATATTTTTATAAACCAACATCTTTCAGGCTCCAATCTATGATTTTTTCGTTTTCTTCGGGCACTAACTTAATGTAGTTATTGTCTTCATCATTTTTAATTTTAATTTTTTCACCTCGGCTACTAGCATTGGCCACCACCGAACGCGCATAAGCACGATAATCTGTATTGGTAACGGGACCGAGTCGTCCCGCTTCTACTGTCTTTGTATAGATGGTTAGTATCATTATTCCACAAAGTATTTTTGAAGCTTGATCGAAGTCATTTCTAACTTTTTTCATTATGTCAATTTGTTGGGCTGTTTCAGTAGTCAAAAAGGCGCTATTAAAAAACCTTGCTATCTGATACCAGCTTTTTCTAAACCCTTCCCACTGTTGGGGTTTATCTGCTCCCGCATGGAGTTCGGCCATTATAATCAATGTTTCTTTCCATTGCCGCTGACTGGCATATGATTCGTCGTCTTCTTGGTTAGTTTTATCTTTGCTTAACCACTCCATAATATTCAAAATAGCTTGAGCCTGTCGACGATTAACAAACTGGGCACTACCCTCAGAAGTTGCCTCAGTCTGAGCCTTCAGTAATGCTGCGATCAAGTTAGCGAGTGTCTCGGGAGGTAGTTTTATGATCCATTTTCTCGCATTAGGGGCATTATCTCCTGTTAGGCTTCTCGATAAGAACGGAGCATATTCTTTGCTTATGACATTCTTTTTGTACGATGCCCACAGGTTCGGTGGCATGAGTAGTACCTTAGAAAAGGATAGACCCAAACCAATAGCTATCGTCGCGATGTCATTAAGGGTATTAAAATCATCATTTATTCCATTTTCATCTACATCACCAAACACAGATAAGCGGCGGAAGTTACTTTGCTTAAGCACACCAAGTAGACAGTCGATAAAGTCATCACTATTGATCGCATTTAATTCGATGCCCAAGGTGCCCTTACACCCACCTCCAACTACTAAGCGCGCAGATGCGATGATCACTAGGACGCCAGCCTGAAAAGCTATACGGAATTCACTGTGAAAGCCTGCGCCGTACGCTGCCGAAAATTCACCCTTAATCGTCCCTAAGGTTTTAGGAACCCGAGCATTAGGTGGTACCCAGAAAACGTCCGCCCCCAAGGCGCCGCCTACTTCTACTCCGACAAAAGCATCTACCGCTACACCTGCCTCCGCTGCAACCTGGCTATTCACTAGGTCATGCTGCGTTGCACCAGTCATATTCTCAACTCGATGGACGTTAGGGTCGAAAAGAGAAACGGTACTACCACGTACCCCTAGCCCATTATCTATGTCACTAGGGCCGACAGTAATACTACTCCCTAACTGACACGTCGCACCAACTAATCCATAGACTGAACCGGTTATACGTGCCATTAACGCGCCAACATCGTAGCTGAACTCTTCACCTTTATCATCGGTATAGAAAAGCATCACCGCATAACCTCTAGCTGATGACGCTGATGCATTTTCACCCAAGGTATTGTTTTGCTCACCCTCTGGTAACCACAGACAAATACTCATTTGTCCTTGCAAAAGCGCCAACTTAGCCGAAATATTGCCACTCGCCCCGACTTGGCGAGGATCTTTGATGAGATCTGAATAGCCTGATAGCGGAAGGTTAAGTGCTGATTCTCCCTTTGCTGTAAAACGAAGAAATTGTGCTCCGGCATCTTCCGCATAAGCAGGCTCGTTTAAACCTTCGATATTGCCTTCTTGAGCGTGATAACTATCTTGCCAAAACACAGTGTCGAATTGAGATTGCGTTTTTAACGGGGCTATGCTCACTTGCACACTTGTTTTTCTTAACGCTTTTAATGCATCAGTGACACTATTTACACCAACGATATTCCCGGCGTCCGTCTGAGGAGATGCAAATGTAATACGATCAGTGATGAAATCAACATGGCAAGCTGCTTTGGTATAGAATGGATCTGACTTATCGCAAGGCATATACCACTCTGGTCCACGCAGGTAAAAAACTTTCCCTGTGGATAAAAAACTGCACTCAACTGGCTGAATATCGCTGAGTCCCGCATCGTTGACAAAGGCGCTTACACCTTTTTTATTGGGCTGGTGATCTTTTCTATCCCACACTAATACAAGATCGGGGGCCAGCTCTTTCCTTTCAGCATCGGCAAAAAAGAATCGAAGCTGGTTAGGGCCTTTTTGAGCCGCTTGTTTAGCCAAGCTTTTTAAATGCTCTATTCTTTTCTGTGCTATCGACTTTATCGTTAATAGTTTATTAAAAAGCTTATCAAGCGGTGTGCCTTGGCTCTGACCCAGTATTTGATTCAAGGCATTTTGATGTTCGGTTATCGTCATGTCGATAAGGTGTATCAGTGCCTTCGCTGGATAATACGACCACGCGGCTTTATTGACATCATTAACAAGGCTTGCAATGTTTAGACTGTCATTTATTTCAGTGCTACCTGTTACCTCTTCGTATAAGCTATCGATCAGCTCAGTCTGCCCGATTGAAATTGGTTCTGGTGATGTCCGCCAGTTGTCACCGAGATTGCGTAATACTTGGGGCCCCGCCGCAACACCGACATCTCCCTCAAGTTGCTCTAATGTCAGGCATTGCTCTTTAAACACAATACCTTCTTGGTTGAGTAGCTTGAAACCGGGTAGAAAACCATCTTCCGCTAGCTCGTTAAGCTCACGTATCGCCGCTTGGTGTAGTCTTTTGGCCAGCTCCAGACCATCGATATAGTCGTAAATGAGGTTACACGCTCTTTTAATCCGCTCTTCTCTTCGTGAAGTGAAGTATTGGTGGTCTTCGCTAAATACAAACTTAGTCCCATCATCTGAATTAATGTCACCAGCATTTCTTTCCGCTTTCTCTTCCAGCTCGGTAATGCGTTCGTCAATGGCATTCAATATAAAAGTACGGACACGCTCTTCGACCAATTTGTCAAAATTTGCGTTGCCACTTCTGTCTTGAGGCGCAAGAGATTGAAACTTACCGCCATAATACAGTGCATTTCTTTCAGCATTTTCTCGTCGAGTCTCTTGCTGAACAATATCATCAAACGCTAAGTCAAGCTCCTCAAGTGCCTGGGTTAGAAACCCCTGAGGATCTGCAGATTTGTAGTAGGCTTTTGTTTGTACCACTAAACGTAGTGGCAGAATGGTGGTATAGAGTTCTTTGTCTTCGTCATCCATGAACGCTTCATGAGGACGTGTAGCAAACTTAGACATAATGCCAAGCTGATTGATATTTGCAAATGTGGTGCTGTAGTCGCCTTCAACAACGGCGTCCTGCATTAGGACTTTTTCTTCTTCGATAAGGTCCTTGGCCTCTTGTGTCACTGCGTACCAGCATTTTTCACCCGTCTTAGGATGCGATGGCACATATAAAATGTCGACAAAATCAGCGATTTGACACTCTTGTTCCGTGGCAGGCGCTTCTGGTGCCTTTTTAAACGATTCGCGAGAGGCCTCCATATTGGCAGGTTCCGGCAGCTCTATCTTTAGCGTATCTCCAGCATAGATAAAGTCGGGATCTTTGATTTGCGTACTGTTCAGCTTGAGAAGCTCCTCTTCGGAGACGTCAAACTTTTCAGCAATCAGACTTAAGCAGTCACCTTTCGTTATTTTGTATTCTTTCATGTCACACCCACTGCTTAAAAACGGAATCTTGTTGTTCGCCCTCCACGGGCGTAAATGGATTTGGCTTATATAGGCACACAGGCACATCGTCTGAGTTAAACCAAAACACCCCTTTGCTAGGCCCTAAGCACTGCGCGATGTCGTCTATATTAGCTTGTGCTAAAACGGCATCCCAAAATCGTTGGCTTTGAAAGCGCAAACATAAAACTTGACCAGCAACTTCTATCTTCAACATCGCTTGTAAGTGCGTAATAAAATCATCTGCACAGATGTTGTCATCCACTGCAAATATTACCGAGCTGGTATCAAAATAAGGCAGTGTGCGCCATGTCTCGACGTTAGCGATATCCGGTCCCATATTCACCAAATAAGGGCTTTGCTCAAGCAAGTAATCAAAGGGGGTGCCTGCATATAAGGGCAGTATTTGCACGACACTAAAGTGTTCTTGAATCAGTTGCGCGGCATCACTGATCCTGACAGCATCAACGAGAAGCCAATAATGCGTTGTCATACACTTATCCCTCTTCCTGCAAACAAGGACAGTCTTGACGAGGGCATGAACCATCGAATTGTCGTTGACACAATTTCAGTACAGGGAGGTTTGACACCGATGCCACTTTTAAGGTCGCAGGCGAAAGCTGCAGGGGTAAAGGATCAGGGCTCTCCGGCGACTCCACCCCAAACGGCAGGGCGGCGACTTTACCGGCATAGCCACTGCCTGCGCCGGGGCTGCCGCCTGAGTTGAGGTTAATCGCAGGGCCCACAAGATGAACACCGCCGCCATCAATGCTGACAAAGCTGCCGCCGGCTTTCACCGTGATGCTACTCCCCGCCTCAATCACCGCTTTTTGACCGGCTTTGATATGAATTTCATTGCTGGCGTCATTCACCCATACTTGGCCAGCTTTAACATGCAGCGAGCCGTCTACAATCAGGGTTTGGTCTTGTTGAGCGTACTGGCGACTCTCTCCCTCAACGGTATGATGCGCATTGCCCATCACACGATGAAATTGGTCGTTATGCACTTGATGGTGATTGTCATGACCAATCTCGGTCACGCGGTCATTTTCTACCTCGGTGTGCCAGTCTTTCTGCGCGTGTAAATACACTTGCTCACTGCCCGATTGGTCTTCGAACGTGAGCTCGTTGTAGCCTTCATCTTGGTGGCTTTCACTGCGCCAAACCGTCTTGGTTTTGTGTGCCGGTAAGGTATAAGGCGGCACATTGGTCGCGTGATACGTGCGGCCGGTGATAATCGGTTGGTCCGGGTCACCGTGTAAGAAGGACACAATCACTTCATGGCCAATGCGGGGAATGGCCATCATGCCGTATTGGCTGCCTGCCCAGCCTTGGGCCACCCGTATCC
>NZ_MUFE01000009.1:0-158850 GCF_001995415.1 Salinivibrio sp. AR647
GAGCCAGAGCCAGAGCCAGAGCCAGAGCCAGAGCCAGAGCCAGAGCCAGAGCCAGAGCCAGAGCCAGAGCCAGAGCCAGAGCCAGAGCCAGAGCCAGAGTCAGAGCCAGCGGTGCGCGAAAAACCGCAACGTGAAGGCTTCTTTGCGCGGTTAAAACGTGGCCTGCAAAAAACCAAAACCAACCTCGGCTCCGGCTTCTTTAGCTTGTTTAGCGGCAAGAAAATCGATGAAGAGCTATTTGAAGAGCTTGAGGAACAGTTGCTGATCTCTGATGTAGGGATGGAAGCCACGACCAAAATCATTGATAACCTCACCGATAAGGCCAGCCGTCGCGATCTCAAAGATGGTGAAGCCCTGTACGGCATTCTCAAACAAGAAATGGCGCACATGCTGGAAAGCGTTGAGCAACCCTTGGTGCTGACGGATCAAAAGCCTTATGTGATCTTGATGGTTGGCGTTAATGGCGTGGGTAAAACGACCACGATCGGCAAAATGGCACGCCAATTTCAGGATCAAGGCAAATCGGTCATGTTAGCCGCCGGTGACACCTTCCGTGCTGCCGCCGTTGAACAACTGCAAGCTTGGGGTGAGCGTAACCACGTGCCCGTGATTGCCCAGCATACCGGCGCTGATAGCGCGTCTGTGCTTTATGATGCGATTGAAGCGGCCAAAGCACGAAATGTCGATGTGGTGATTGCCGATACCGCCGGACGCTTGCAAAACAAAGCCAACTTGATGGAAGAGCTACGCAAAATTGTCCGTGTGATGCAAAAACTGGACGTAGGTGCCCCGCACGAAGTGATGCTTACCCTTGATGCAGGCACCGGGCAAAATGCGATCAGTCAGGCCAAGTTATTTAATGAGATAGCACCGATCACCGGTATTACCCTCACTAAATTAGATGGCACCGCAAAAGGCGGGGTGATTTTTGCGGTGGCTGAACAATTTAATATTCCGATTCGCTATATTGGTGTCGGTGAAGGCATTGAAGATTTACGCACCTTTAACGCCAATGACTTTATCGAGGCGCTGTTTAGCCGGGAGGAATAACCGTGATCCAGTTTCAGCAAGTCAGCAAAGCCTATCGCGGGGGACGTCAGGCCTTACAAAAGGTTAATTTTGAATTGCCTAAAGGCGACATGGCCCTGCTCACGGGTCATTCAGGCGCAGGGAAGAGCACCTTGTTGAAACTAATTTGTGCCATTGAGCGTCCCAGTGATGGACATATTTATTTCAACGGCCACGATATATCGCGCCTCCCGCGTCAAGATATTCCCTTTTTGCGTCGTCATTTAGGGATTATCTTTCAAGATCATAAACTGCTGATGGACGCGACCGTGTTCGAAAATGTCGCCTTGCCCTTACGGATTGAGCAGCAGTCAGACAATGAAATCAAAAAGCGGGTTTCAGCCGCGCTCGATAAAGTTGGTTTGCTTGATAAAGCGCGTTGTAACCCCATACAACTGTCCGGTGGTGAGCAACAGCGGGTAGGGATTGCGCGTGCGGTGGTCAATCGTCCCCAAGTGCTGTTGGCTGATGAGCCGACCGGAAATTTAGATGCGGCGTTGTCTGCGCAAATTATGGAATTATTCCGCTTATTCAATCAAGTCGGGGTGACCATCTTGATGGCAACTCATGACACCAGCCTGCYCGAACAATACAACCATTTACGGCGCTTTGACCTTCAACACGGAAGCTTAGCGGAGGTGGGGCATGGCTGAATCATTTATTCAGACCCAGCAACGTCACGCATTGACGGCTTGGCGTGATCTTTTTCAGCGTCCGATGGGTAATTTACTCACGCTGATGGTGTTGGCCGTTGCCTTGTCTTTGCCGGCGACCTTCTATTTGCTAGCTAAAAATGTGGTCGCGGTAAGTGCGCATTGGCAAAGCCCAGCAGAGATCAATGTTTTCTTGTCGCCGACACAATCTGAGCAACAGGGACAGGCGCTGGCGGACACACTGAAAACGTGGCCAGGTATTGATAGCGTCACCTATGTGTCACCGTCTGAAGGCATGACCGCGCTTAAAAAGCAGCGTGGCTTTCATCAAGCGGTCACTTTATTGGAGGACAATCCTCTTCCCAGCGTGATCGTGGTGGTTCCCAGGGGAGATGCTGACAATGACAGCACTCGGACACTGTCGGATCGCGCGAGTGGATTAGCAGAGCAATTAAGGCAACGGGATGAGGTCGCTGAAGTGCGGCTCGATACCGACTGGCTCGCGCGTCTTGATGCCATAAAGACCTTGGCGATGACGATGGCGTGGTTATTTTCTATTTTAATGCTGGCGGCTGTTGTTTTGCTGGTCGGGAATACGCTGCGCTTACAGGTCCTGCATCATCAACCCCGGATCCAGGTGATGAAAATGGTGGGCGCAACGGACAGTTTTATTTTGCGTCCCTATTTATACATGGGGGCTTGGCTGGGGAGTTTAGCCGCAGTCGTGGCCTGGATTCTCACTGCCATGAATACGTGGCTGATGGATGGTGCCGTCCACCAATTTGCACAGCTATATGACAAGCCCTTTACCCTCAGCGGACTGAGTTGGGATGAGTCTTTGCTATTATTGATGGGATCCGTTTTGCTTGGCGTAGGCGCTGCCTTGCTGGCGACGCGCCGTCACTTAAAAGAGATTGAACCTGTATAGGGGTAATACGGTCATAGAACAACGAGAGAGACATCAGGGCTTGCAGTTTTCCCCCGCTTGGGTATATTTTTGCATGCTTAATAGCAATTCGGTCTTCGACGATTCGGAAACGAGGTTTGAATGACAAAAGAGATGAACGCATTGGCACCGATTGTACAAGGTAACATCGATGGTTATCTGCAAGCGGTTAACAGCCACCCTATGCTCAGCGCGGAAGAGGAGCATTCGCTGGCCGAGCGTCTCCATTATCATGGTGATTTGGAGGCGGCAAAGTCGCTGATCTTATCTCACTTGCGTTTTGTTGTTCACATCGCCCGTGGATACACCGGATACGGCTTACCCATCGCGGATTTGGTTCAAGAAGGCAACATTGGCTTGATGAAGGCGGTCAAACGTTTCAACCCTGAAGTTGGCGTACGTCTGGTGTCATTTGCTGTCCATTGGATCAAAGCCGAAATTCACGAGTACGTATTACGTAACTGGCGTATCGTTAAAGTGGCAACGACCAAAGCGCAACGTAAGCTGTTTTTCAACTTACGTAAAAATAAGAAGCGCTTGGGTTGGTTTAATAACGACGAAGTGAATATGGTCGCGGAGCAACTTGGCGTTGAGGCGTCAGAAGTTCGTGAGATGGAAGCCCGTTTAGCGGCACAAGATCCGACCTTTGAAGCGCCCGCATCGGCAGACGATGAGCGTGAAAATGGCCCAATGGCGCCGGTTTACTACCTAGAGGACAAAAGCTCAGATATTGCCGAGTCTCTAGAGGCAGAAAACTGGGAAGCGCACGCTAATCGTCGCTTGGCGAATGCGTTATCAGGCTTGGATGAACGTAGTCAGCATATTGTTCGTGCTCGTTGGTTAGAGGACAATAAGGCAACGTTGCAAGACTTGGCAACGCATTATCAAGTCTCCGCAGAGCGTGTGCGACAACTAGAAAAAAATGCGATGAAGAAATTAAAGCAAGCCATTGGCGATGCGCTATAGCGCCTCCTGATCCTTGTATTGGTTTCGTGAAGAAAAACCGGCCCGTTGGCCGGTTTTTTTATGCCTGAAAACCAGGCGGTACTCATCACGATAGCAAGTTATGCACAGCTTATCCTGGATCCATACTATATGTAGTGGATCCTTAGCTACGATCATCGCTTATCAACGCAATTCACACCTTTGTCCACAAACGATCAAAAATCAAACAAAGCGAGTATTGCTAGGCAGGCGGGGTGAGACAAACTCAGGTACAATGCGGGTTCATCTCGAGGCGCACGCGATCCTCGTGTAACATCTGCTGGGAATAACTTTGTGAGTGGAGAGGTATAAGGTATGGATCAGTTCGCACATATCTCTGTGACCGATGCGTGGGAAATGCTGAACGATGATCAGCAAAATGCAGTATTAGTGGATATTCGTGATCCTCAAACCTTTCAGGTCGCGCATCCTCAAGAGGCCTATCACCTTACCAACGACACGCTGGTAGCGTTTATGGATCAGGTCGATTTTGATCAACCCGTCTTGGTGATGTGTTATCACGGGATCAGTAGCCAAGGGGCGGCACAGTATTTGATCAATCAAGGCTTCGATACGGTTTATAGTGTCGATGGTGGGTTTGAAGCCTGGCATCGACAGTCACTGCCGACCGCATCAGGGATCGATATAAAATAGGACAGCCCATGCAAAAAATCGCGGTATTGCCCAATGCGCGCTTGGCACAAGCTTTTATCGATTACGCGGCCGCGCATGATGTTAGCCTTGAGCTCGCGCCAGAGCCAGACGCACACGTTGCGGTTTGGTTGATTAATGACGACGACAAAGCATGGGTCGACAACGAGCTTGAACGTTTTATTGCCGATCCAACACATAGTCGTTATCAAGCGGCGTCTTGGCAAGTTGCCGAGACGCGCCAAGCACGCTTTCACTACCCCTCAGCCCGATTATGGCAAACGGTCAAAGAGAAATCTGGCCCGGTTACCTTGAGTATCATGTTTATCTGTGTGGCCTTGTTTACGCTGATGACCCTCGGCGGCTTTGATATGGTGGTGCGTCGTCTGCTGTTTCCTGCAGACAGCAGCCAACAATGGCAATTATGGCGTTTATTCAGCCATGCGCTGCTGCATTTGTCTGCCTTACACATCACCTTTAATCTGTTGTGGTGGTGGGTACTTGGAGGTCGAATTGAGCGTCTCGATAGTAGCAGTAAGCTGGTGCAGATCTTTCTCTTTGCCGCACTTTTCTCAGGCTTAGGCCAATATTGGTTAGACGGCCCGTATTTTGGTGGGCTTTCCGGCGTGGTTTATGCGCTATTGGGCTATTTATGGTGGCTAACTTGGTTGGCTCCTGAGCGTGGATTAACCATCGAAAAACCCTATGTGATCTTTATGCTGGCATGGCTTGTGATTGGATTTTTCCAGCCTATGGGCATGAATATCGCCAATATGGCGCATTTATTTGGCTTAATCATCGGTTGTGTCCTGGGTTTATGGGACGCAAAACGCCACGCTTGACTATCCGCTAACCCCTCGTTCATCGACAGATACCACTGTGCCCTAAAAAAAGAGCAATGAATTGCTCTTTTTTTGTTCGAACGCATGCCTTTTTTGCGTCAGATCTATGTTTTTATGTTCGCTTTCACGGTTTTGGTTTTCATTTTGAGTAATTATTCCATTTGTTGAGCGAAATCGAAATTTTAGTTGCTCACTTGTTTGATTTTTATCTTTTTAATTAATCCATCGCGTACATCTTACTGAGGACCCTCCCATGTTTGGAATCTTCCGGCCGGCAGCTCACCGGCAAAGATTGCCAGAGTCACAGATCGGTGACACTTATACCCGACTGCGCTGGCAATTATTTTTTGGTATTTTTATCGGCTATGCCGGTTATTATCTGGTGCGTAAAAACTTTAGCTTGGCGATGCCGTTTCTGATTGATGAATATGGCTTTAGTCGCGGCGATCTAGGTGTCGCATTGGCGGCGGTATCCATCGCTTATGGTTTATCCAAGTTCCTCATGGGCAGCGTGTCTGATCGCTCAAACCCAAGATATTTCTTAAGTGCCGGTCTGTTAATGTCATCACTGGTGATGTTCAGCTTTGGCTTTTTGCCATGGACGACAAGCAGTATTGCCATCATGTTTGTGCTGCTGTTTATCAATGGCTGGGTGCAAGGTATGGGCTGGCCGGCTTGTGGACGCACCATGGTGCACTGGTGGTCACGGAAAGAGCGTGGTGAGCTAGTCTCCGTCTGGAACGTTGCCCATAACATTGGTGGCGGACTGATTGGTCCTTTGTTCTTACTGGGTTTATGGCTGTTTAACGACGACTGGCGCGCTTCTTTCTATGTGCCGGCATTCTTTGCTGCGTTGGTCGCTGTCTTTATCTGGTTTACCTTGCGAGATACCCCACAATCGTGTGGCCTGCCGCCGATTGAAGAGTACAAAGACGATTATCCGGATAACTACGACGAAGAAGCATTTGAAAAAGAAATGTCTGCCAAAGACATCTTTGTCACCTACGTGATGAAAAACCGTCTGTTGTGGTATATCGCGATTGCCAATGCCTTTGTTTACTTGATTCGCTATGGCGTGCTCGATTGGGCGCCGGTTTACCTGGATGAAGCCAAAGGCTTTACCGTGGATAAATCGTCTTGGGCCTACTTCTTGTATGAATGGGCCGGTATCCCAGGCACACTGTTGTGCGGTTGGATGTCCGATAAGTTCTTTAAAGGGGCTCGTGCGCCAGCTGGGGTGCTATTTATGGTGCTGGTGACGGTCGCTGTGTTGGTGTATTGGTTTAACCCCGCCGGCAACCCAGGCATTGATATGGTGGCACTGGTTGCGATTGGCTTCTTAATTTATGGCCCCGTGATGCTCATTGGTCTGTATGCCTTGGAGCTTGCACCGAAAAAAGCGGCGGGTACCGCGGCAGGACTAACCGGACTATTTGGTTACCTAGGTGGCGCGGTTGTCGCGAACATTGCTCTGGGTTATACCGTGGATCACTTTGGCTGGGACGGTGGCTTTATGCTGCTCACCGGTGGCTGTGGCTTGGCCATCTTCTTCTTGTGCCTTGCGTGGGTGGGAGAGCATCGTGTGCGCCGTGACGCGGTTGTGCACGCTGCCTAAATGATCTGTCTTGGCATCGCCTAGTGGCTATGCGTAAACTAGGAAGCCCTCGTGATCGCGGGGGCTTTTTTGTAAGGGGAGATGCAGTGAAGCAAAACAAACGTCATCAGCAAATCATTGATCTGGTTAAATCACAAGGATACGTGAGCACGGAAGACTTGGTTGAGCGCTTCAATGTCAGCCCACAAACGATTCGACGTGATCTCAATGAATTGGCAGCAGAAAATCAAATTCGCCGCCATCACGGTGGTGCCACCGTGCCCTCCAGCTCTGAAAACACCGCGTATGCGACCCGCAAAGTATTGCAACAACAGGAAAAAGACACCATCGCTCAGGCGCTGGTGCAGCATATTCCCGACGGCGCAACGCTATTTATTGATATTGGGACCACCCCAGAGGCGGTGGCGCGCGCATTGCTGGATCATCATAACTTACGGGTAGTCACCAATAACCTCAATGCGGCGGCGATCTTAATGCCGAAACAGGATTTTACGGTGATTATTGCCGGTGGCGAGGTACGCAATCGTGATGGTGGGATTGTGGGAGAGGCCACGCTCGATTTTGTCTCTCAGTTTCGACTCGACTTTGGCATCTTGGGGATCAGTGGTATTGACGATGATGGGTCATTACTGGACTTTGACTATCATGAGGTGCGGGTTAAAAAAGCCATTTTAGACAATAGCCGCTGTGTGATGTTGGCCGCTGACCATACTAAATTTGGCCGTAATGCGATGGTGAACTTGGGCAATATTACCCAACTGGATATGGTCTTTACCGATGTCACTCCGCCCGCGCAAATTCAGGAGATGTTAGCGGCACAAGGCAGCCACCTAGAGGTGATCAGCCATGCCGTCTCTGAGGATATGCCATCAGTTGGGTGATTACTGATAGAGGTACTTGGTAAATAAAAGGTCGGCCAGCATTCTGCGATTGGTTTCGGCAAGAAGAAGCGCGTTGACCTTTTCTAGGCATGCTTTGCGAATCGCTTCGCGTCCCGACAGCGATTTAATTTTGCTCGCGGTCTGTTGCGCCAAGGTTTCTATGATGACATCGCGGATCAGCGGCGAGTGGTATTCCAGCTCGCTGACCCACTTAGGATCATCGACCATCAATTCAACTTTCACCTTGATAAAACCGAGCTGCGGGCCTTCGGTGACATAATTGGTGGTAATTTCAGGCTCTAAGGAAAAGTAACTGTACTTTGCTTGGTTGCCGTTACTGCCTTCTTCTTGTGCCTGGACGGCGGTACTGACCCATAACAACAGGCTCAGCAGTACCATCAATAGGGGTTGTCGTTTACTCATAGCCACCCAAAAATTCGGTTGATGATGTGATAGGAGTAGGCCGTGCGCATTCTCCAATCGCGGTCAGCCTGATACAATTACCCGCCGAGTATAGCAACATTGTCCGCCTCATAGGGGGACGGACAGGCGAATTTTGCGCGATGTGGCACAGGAAATAATGTCAGACTTAAATCATACCTATCTAGAGGCGCTGCAACAGGCACGCTGGGAGCGACCCGATATTGCGGCGTTAAAGCGCACCGCAAAAGGCAGCTGGTTGTTAGAATCACACTCCATGACGGCACGACTCAAACGCCACTGTCAGGATTTCGATGTCGACGTGCTCCAGGTCTATCAACTGACGCCGGACAAATTGACCGATCATGAAACCGCTTTGATTGGCCCAGAGGCCTGTGTGGTACGGGAAGTCGTCCTCAAAGGTGACGGACAAGCTTGGCTCTGTGCGCGAACGCTAATGCCGGCTTCTACCTTAGAGGGACAGGGTGGTCACTTACATGCGCTGGGGACCGAACCACTGGGTCAGCATGTGTTTAAACAGCGGGCCTCTCGCCGCGATGCGATTGAAACCGCGCATGTCTCTTGCTTGTCACACCAGCTTTATGCCCGTCGCTCACGTCTTTGGCTCCATAATCGACCCATGTTAGTGGCCGAACTCTTTTTGCCTCACTCGCCCTTATATGGCAAGGAGGCGCCTGCATGAGCACGAAATTGGCTGCTTATGGCCAGCTTGCACGTTTAGACCGTCCCATTGGCACTTTATTATTACTCTGGCCAACATTATGGGCGTTATTTTTAGCCGCCGATGGCATGCCGGCGTTGCTGACCCTGGTCGTCTTTGTGCTCGGGGTGTATATGATGCGTGCTGCCGGCTGCGTGATTAACGATTATGCGGATCGCCACTTTGATGGTCACGTCAAACGCACCAAAGCGCGCCCTTTGCCCTCAGGGCGGATTGGCGAGAAAGAAGCGCTTGGTTTCTTTATTGCGCTAGTGTTAGGCGCATTTTTATTGGTATTAACCCAAAATACGCTCACCATTCAGCTCTCGTTTGTTGGGGTGGCGCTGGCGTTTATTTACCCGTTTATGAAGCGCTATACCCATCTTCCCCAGCTGGTGTTGGGGCTGGCGTTCAGCTGGGCGATCCCGATGGCGTTTGCCGCGGCACAAGGGGCACTCCCTCCGGTGATTTGGCTGCTATTTATGGCCAATATTTGCTGGACTATTGCTTACGACACCTTGTACGCCATGGTGGACCGCGATGATGATCTAAAGATTGGGATTAAATCGACCGCCATCTTGTTCGGACGTTGGGATAAAGCCGCGGTTGGTGTATTGCAGTTATTGACGCTTGCGCTATTGATGCTCGCCGGGCAATGGCTAGAGCTGGCGGCCGGTTACCAATGGAGCCTATTAGCGGCCTTTGCACTATTTGTTTATCAACACTATCTTGCCCGTGAACGGGAACGCATGGCATGTTTTCAGGCTTTTTTAAACAATAACTATGTCGGTTTAGTGGTATTCATTGGTGTTTTGGCCGGTATTTACGGTTAATGTTGTCGCTCTTATCATCAACAACGAGACACTAAAAAGGCGCTTCTGAATGAAGCGCCTTTTTTTAAGTATCTAACTGTTTATGGCCATCAAAGCTTTTTAATCAATATCTTATGTTAACCAAGAGCTTATGAAAACCACGAGCTTGTGGGCACCACAAGCTGACGGTACCCTGTTAGCTATCATCACGCTGGCTTTCATTCAGCGGTTGATTTAGCACGGCTTGAATTGTTAATTGCACTTCTGGTGAGATCAAACCACAGACAAAGTCATTTAAGGCCTGGATGCGCTCAGCATTGGCTTTGGCATCATCGTCTAAATAGCCTTGCTCGCGCAGGGTATCGATGAAGATGGTAAAGACTTGTTTATCGAAAAACTCAGGCGCATTGATACCATGCAAACGGCTGAGTCGTTGCGCTAACATTTGGCTGTGTTTTTCCAAATCGCGCTTATCAATGTGTGGCTGATGGGTGAACAAGGTCAAGGTAATGGCATAGCGCTGCAGGGTTTCGGCAATGGTACGGCCGAGTAATTGTAGCTCGCCGAGCTTGGCATTATTCATGGTGACTTTGTCGCCCTCACAGCACAACAAGGACTGCGCATGCATGGCATGTAAGAGTGCATCAAAGTAGCTGTCGAGTCCGGCATCATCAAAGCTCATAAAGAGTTCTGCTTTGAGCAAGGGATACAACTGCTGCACACAAGCCCGCAAGCCGGATTGACTGATGGTTTGGTGGGTTACCAGGATTTGTGCAATCAGTGATGGCAGTGCCACTAGGTGGATCACATTATTGCGATAGTAAGTCATTAAGATGGCTTGCTGGCGATCAAGCGAAATGACTTCACCCATGGTGTCTTTCTCGACCACCAGTTTATTTAACGACAACGCATGCTCGACCAATTCTACCGGCGAGGCTTGTGGGACACTGCTACTGGTGGAATATGGGGCCTGAGTCAGTAGGCCTTGATATACCGCAAGCTGTGCTTCTAAGGCTTCTCGGCTCAGGGCTCGTTGGCGCGAGGCGAGCAGCGCGGTCGCACAGAGGTTCAGCGCATTGGTCGCGGCGGCATCGTTGATATGGGTCATGACCTTGGTCGCTAACTCACTCACCACTGGGTTCATCCAAGCCGGCTTTTGAGGCTCCATTGGATCAATATAATCATGCCAATCTGGCACTTTCTCATTGAGGTGTTGATTGAGCGCAATCGGCTCACCGAAGTTGACATAGCCAAGGCCATAATTGCGCAACTTACGCACGATCCCGAGTACCTGACCAAAGCTCTCTTTTTCTTTACGCTGGCCCTGTAGCTCTTTGGCATAAGTGTTCACTTCCATCACATGCTCGTAGCCGATATAGACAGGCACTAAGGTGATAGGACGCTGTTGCCCGCGCAGCATGGCTTGCAAGGTCATCGATAACATCCCCGTTTTGGCCGACAGTAAGCGACCAGTGCGCGAGCGCCCGCCTTCAGCGAAATATTCGACCGAATAACCGCGGGCAAACAACTCGGCCAAGTATTCACGAAAAACGGTGGAATATAAGCGATTTCCTTTAAAACTGCGGCGAATAAAAAAGGCGCCACCGCGACGGAAGAGCGGCCCGGCAGGGAAGAAGTTGAGGTTGACGCCCGCGGCAATATGCGGCGGCACTAAGCCTTCTTTATACAGTACGTAAGAGAGCAGCAAGTAATCCATGTGCGAGCGATGGCAAGGCACATAGACAATCTCGTGACCATCTTGCGCCAGCTGGCGAACCCGTTCGGCATTGTTAACATGAAGGCCTTGATACAGTTTATTCCAAAGCCAGGTTAGAATGCGGTCGCTGTATCGAATCAAACGATACGAAAAGTTTGCCGCAATCTCTTCCATCATGTCGACGGCTTCTTTACGAACTTTTTCAACTGACACATCACGGCTTTGTGCTTCATCGTGGACGACTTTGTCGATGGCCTTTGACGCCAGTAGGCGTTTGAAGAGCAAAGCACGATTAGGTAAGCGTGGGCCTGAAGCCGCGAGTTTTTGCCGCGAAAAGTGGATCATTGCCACTCGCGCCAGTTTATGGGCGATCGCCTGATCGGTGCCGTGTTTATCCGCCATATAGCGCAAGGATACCGCTTGGCTTAACCGCACCATGCCATCACGGCCACGCGTAAGGATGGTCCAGAATTTTTCTGGCCCATTCATTGCGTGCAGCGTTGCTTGGTGGCGTTGTGTTTCGTTACCCGGATCGCGTTGCCACAACACGGAAGCGGGAACCAGCTGGAGATCCAATTCACTATCTTGACGATGTAAGCGCAGCAGATCTTGAAAATGTGCTAAGGAGCGTTTGGGCAAGTCTTGATCCGCGGAAAAGACCTTACGACCGTGACTAATAAAGACATAGCGCGGCAGTGTGGTATCGCCAATAATGAGGGGCTTTAATGGATCCGGTAATCCTTGACGTAAACAGGTTCGCCGTAGCGTTAATAAATCCGAATGAGACTGAAACGGCAACACGTACACAATAGGACGTGCGAGAGACAGGTTTAGCTGCTCGACCGGTTCAGAGGGGATACATTGGGTTTTTACCCAGGCAGAAAGCGGCAAATTCAATAGCTTGTAATAAATCTTTTGCCAGAGCGCCATGATTGTCAGTGCCTCAAATTCAAAATGCGCGCCAAGGATAGCAGAAAATGGCTGCGAACTTGCAACCAAAGGCAGAGAATTGACGCGAGATTGCGCGCGTTTGAATCGGCTATCGACAATGAGATCCGCTTCTCGTGTCTATAATTAGTCCTTTTCAAGCCGTATGTTACTGGATATACTCACAGTTAACTGTATAAAAAGACAGGTAAGAGCATGAAGCCGTTAACCGCGAGACAGCAACAAATCTTCGAGCTGATTAAAACCCATATTGAAGACACAGGGATGCCCCCAACACGTGCCGAAATCGCCCGTCAGCTGGGGTTTCGCTCCGCGAACGCTGCCGAAGAGCATTTGAAAGCGTTGGCGCGCAAAGGCGTACTCGAGATTATTCCCGGGGCATCACGCGGTATTCGCTTAATGAGCGAAGAGGAAGTGGTGACGCCTGATGACCAGGGCTTGCCTTTAATTGGCCGTGTCGCGGCGGGTGAGCCCATCTTGGCACAAGAGCATGTTGAGAGCCTCTATCAGGTCGATCCAGCCTTGTTTAAGCCAAGTGCCGACTTTTTACTGCGAGTTAGCGGTATGAGCATGAAAGATATTGGCATTCTTGACGGTGACTTACTGGCGGTGCACAAAACACAAGACGTACATAATGGCCAAGTGGTCGTCGCGCGAGTGGATGACGATGTCACCGTCAAACGGCTAGAGAAGAAAGGGTCGAATGTTGTTCTTCATGCTGAAAACGATGAATTTATGCCGATCTCGGTGGATTTAACTGCACAATCACTGACGATTGAAGGTGTTGCTGTTGGTGTGATTCGCAATACCGACTGGATGTGATTTCCCACGTTGGCGGACATTGATGTCCGCCAATGGAATGCGGTTAAAAAAACATCTTTGCATTTCTCTACATTTAAACGATAATTATTATCATCCTTGATTATCGTGTGTGGAGGTGTCCGTGCGTACGCAACAGCATTCTGTTCCCAGTAAGCTATTTAAGCCCATGTGGCTGCGCAGTCGTGAGAGCCTGACTGACAATGGCGTGATCTATGACCCCATGGCGGCCGCCGCATGTCAAGGGTGTGTCATGCAGCCCGAATGTGATTGGCACAATCTCGATCAAACCCAGCTTCTTTATGCCACGCTCACTAGCCAGTGTGATGCCATTGTTAAACAGTTTCTTGCTCAGCATCCCACGGCATGGATCATTAATGTTGGTGGTGGGTTAGATACCCGCTTTTATCGACTGGATAACGGCCGTTGTCGTTGGTTAGAAGTCGATGTTGACGAAACCTTGTTATGGCGAGAGCGTTTATTCCACACCAGTGAGCGTTTCCGGATGGTGCAAGGGTCGGTCAAACAGCTTGATTGGCTGGCGCAACTGGCGGTCCCTGCGGGTCATCCGACCATGTTAATTTGCGATCAAGCCTTACTTGAGTGCACCAACCAAGAAATTTCTGCATTTTGCCAGCATATTAGTCGCTATTTTCCGCAAGTTGAGGCCTGTTTAGTCTTAGCGGGAGATAAGTGCCATAGCCGGATCGGCCAGAAACTGGGGTGTGAATCTTATCAACATGGTTTTGCCGATCCGCGTATGGCGATCATTCAAGCCTTGCCCTGGGCCTGTCGGGTTGAAGAACACTCCCCACTTGATAAACCTTGCCCAAGGTGGCGTTTTTGGCAGCGCGCACTGGCGGCAATGCCGCGTTATCGTCTGCGTTTTACCCCGATGGTGTTGCATATTGAGATCTAGCGCGGCGCGGATGCCGCCTTTCGCTTTTCAGTCTGTGCTTAGCCTCACGATCTTTCTTTGTCTGTTTTTTGTCCTTTGGGCAAACCTCTCCTAGATTGAATGTAAACAAAACGTTAATTTTTGTGATCGTATGTATCGCGTTGTTTCCTTAACCTTTGCTTAAGCTGCGTGGGTTTAAGCAAAGGTGCAATGCATTCATGCCTGCGGGCAGGAGGGGGCCGTGTCGAGCTACCATAAACCAATACTGGCATCGGGAATGGCTTTGCTGCCTGGGCAAGTGCAGGCTGCCGAACGTGAAGGGTGGAACCTGACTCAAGGGGTCACGGCCATCAGTCAGCAGGTGTATGACCTGCATATGACGATTTTCTACATTTGCGTGGCGATAGGGGTATTGGTGTTTGGCGTAATGTTTTGGGCCATTATCCGCCATCGTAAATCCAAAGGCGCCAAGCCTGCTTCGTTTCATGAAAGTACCAAGGTAGAAATTGCGTGGACGCTCGTACCGTTTCTCATTTTGGTGGGTATGGCGATCCCCGCCACCCAAGTGCTACTCGATATGGAAGATACCACCAAGCCTGATTTAACCGTTCAAGTGACTGGCTCACAATGGAAGTGGCATTACCGCTACTTTGATCACGATGTTGCCTTTTTCTCCTTGCTTGCCTCTAGCCCTGAACAGATCCGCAACGAAAGACAAAAACGCGATAACTATTTGTTAGAAGTCGACCAACCCTTGGTGTTACCGGTGGGACGCAAGGTGCGCTTTTTGATCACGTCGCAAGATGTGATTCATTCTTGGTGGGTACCGGCCTTCGCGGTGAAAAAGGATGCCAACCCTGGGTTTATCAATGAGGCTTGGACCAAAATCGACAAACCCGGCATTTATCGTGGGCAGTGTGCCGAGCTGTGCGGTAAAGACCACGGTTTTATGCCAATTGTGGTGATCGCCAAGCCGCAAGAAGAATTTGATGCTTGGGTGCAAAAAACCGCACTCACTCAGCAACAAGCTCGCGAAGAAGAGCAACGCTTATTGGGGATGGAAATGCCGATGGATGAACTGATGGCGCTGGGCAAACAAGTCTATGACAGCCGCTGCGGCATGTGCCATCAAAGTGAAGGGCAAGGCATGCCTGGCGTATTCCCAGCGTTAGCGGATGCTGAGATTGCGACGCAACCAAATCGATTGGTCGATCATATCGATATTGTCGTCAGCGGCAAAGCCGGCACCGCCATGCAAGCGTTTGGACCGCAATTGTCACTCAAAGAGTTAGCAGCGGTAGTGACGTACGAGCGCAATGCGTGGGGCAATGACACCGGCGAGACGGTACAAGCCGCTCAGGTTAACGCGGTGATGTCGGGCGAAGAGCTTTAGGAGCGCACTATGACAGATACAACGCCAGAATCCGTTCATGACGACCACCACCATAAACCGCGCGGCATCATGCGCTGGGTGCTGACCACTAATCACAAAGACATCGGCTCCATGTATCTGATTTTCAGCTTCACCATGTTTTTGCTGGGGGGCGCGATGGCAATGGTGATCCGTGCGGAATTATTCCAGCCCGGCCTGCAACTGATAGAGCCCAACTTTTTTAATCAAATGACTACGGTTCATGGTTTGATTATGGTGTTTGGCGCGGTCATGCCTGCCTTTACTGGGCTCGCTAACTGGATGGTGCCGATGATGATAGGGGCGCCGGATATGGCGCTACCACGGATGAATAACTGGAGCTTTTGGATTCTGCCGTTTGCGTTTCTATTATTGATCGGCTCGTTATTTATGGAAGGTGGCGGCCCCAACTTTGGCTGGACCTTCTACGCGCCACTGTCGACTACCTATAGCCCCGATAGCACCGGCTTATTTGTGTTTGCCCTACATATTATGGGGATCAGCTCCATTATGGGGGCGATCAATGTGATTGTGACAATTATCAATATGCGCGCGCCTGGCATGACCTATATGAAAATGCCGCTGTTTGTCTGGACCTGGCTGATAACCGCCTTTTTGCTGATTGCGGTGATGCCGGTATTAGCGGGAGCAGCGACCATGGTGCTGACCGATAAATACTTTGGCACCAGCTTTTTTGATGCGGCGGGGGGCGGTGATCCGGTTTTGTTCCAGCACATTTTCTGGTTCTTTGGTCACCCAGAAGTTTACATCATGATTTTGCCCAGTTTTGGCATTATCTCGGCCATCGTGCCGGCGTTCTCACGCAAACGGCTATTTGGTTACAGCTCCATGGTGTATGCCACCGCCTCGATTGCAGGATTAAGCTTTCTGGTATGGGCACATCATATGTTCACTACCGGAATGCCGGTGTTTGCCGAGCTGTTTTTCATGTTCTGTACCATGCTGATCTCGGTGCCGACTGGGGTCAAAGTGTTTAACTGGGTGGCGACCATGTGGCGAGGCTCGCTAACGTTTGAAGTGCCGATGCTGTTTGCGATTGCATTTATCGTCTTATTTACCATTGGCGGGTTTTCTGGGCTAATGTTGGCGATCACACCGGCTGATTTTCAGTACCACGACACCTACTTTGTGGTGGCGCACTTTCACTATGTTTTAGTCTCAGGGGCGGTGTTCTCGATCATGGCAGCCGCCTATTACTGGCTGCCTAAATGGACTGGGCATATGTTTAATGAAACCCTGGCACAGTGGCATTTTTGGTGCTCAGTGATTTCCGTCAATATTCTTTTTTTTCCGATGCATTTTCTCGGCCTCGCAGGCATGCCACGCCGGATCCCCGATTATGCCCTGCAGTTTGCCGACGTGAACGCCATTGTCAGCATTGGTGGCTTTGCCTTTGGTCTGTCGCAACTCATCTTTTTAGCCGTCGTCATTAAATGCGCGCGTGGTGGCGAGCCTGCTGCCGCTAAACCTTGGGAGGGGGCCGAAGGTCTGGAGTGGACCGTGCCATCGCCCGCGCCTTACCACACCTTTGAGACACCGCCGGATCTGGAGGAGGCGCGCTATGGTCACTAAATCAACGCGCTCCGCTCGTCGTCTACTGTTGCTCGCCGTGGGTATGTTTGGTTTTGCCTTTGCCTTAGTTCCGCTCTACGACGTGTTTTGCGACGTGACGGGCATTAATGGCAAAACGGATACCGAGGCGGCCGCATCCAGTGCTGGCATTAACCAAGATCGCTTGGTGACCATTGAATTTATTGCCTACACCAATCCGGGGATGCGTTGGACATTTGAGCCCCAAGTCAACCAGATGCAAGTGCACCCTGGTGCGACTCACACGATTAATTATCTCGCAACGAATAACGCACGCTATGACACCATTGGTCAAGCCGTACCCTCGGTCTCACCGGGGATAGCCGCGCAATACTTTAACAAGATTGAATGCTTTTGTTTTAACCGGCAGCCATTGCCACGTGGCGAGGACGCGGCGTGGCCCCTGGTGTTTTATGTGGATCCTGAGCTGCCGGATGACATTAACCATTTAACGCTGGCCTATACGCTGTTTGATGTCACCGCCAGTGCCAAGGAATAAGGAGGCGATCATGGCGACGCCTGAACGTTACTACGTCCCAGCTGCCAGTATATGGCCGATTGTCGGTGCGCTGGCGCTGTTTTTAATTGCGGCAGGGGCCGGTGCCACGGTAGGCGGCTTGTTTGGGGGATACGGCCCTTGGTTGTTGCTTGCGGGCACCGTACTGATTGTGGTGATGCTGACCGGCTGGTTTCGCGATGTGATCCGCGAATCCATGCAAGGCCTCTACTCGGCTCAAATGGACCGTTCTTTTCGCCAAGGAATGAGCTGGTTTATTTTCTCTGAGGTGATGTTTTTTGGTGCCTTCTTTGGTGCGCTCTTTTACGCCCGCTTTATCGCCGTACCTTGGCTAGGCGGGGCCAGCAATAATGCGATGACCGCGGCGGTATTGTGGCCGGATTTTGTTGCCCAGTGGCCACTGACTGTCACACCGGGCGGGATAGAAACCACGGCAATGCCCGCGATGGGACTGCCCTTGCTTAACACGCTGATCCTCCTGACCTCGTCGGTCACGCTCCATATTGCCCATACTGCGATTGAAAAAAACCAACGCGGACGGCTGAAGGGATTTTTACTGGCGACCGTCTTACTTGGGGCGGTGTTTATGTTCTTTCAAGGCGAAGAGTATGTGCATGCCTATCAAGAAATGAACTTGCGCCTCGATTCAGGCGTGTATGGCAACACCTTCTACTTACTGACGGGCTTCCATGGTTTACACGTGACCTTGGGAACCGTAATGCTCTTGGTTATTTGGTTGCGCGTGATGCGTGGACATTTTAGTCCTGAGCATCACTTTGGCTTTCAAGCCAGTGCGTGGTATTGGCACTTTGTCGATGTGGTGTGGCTGTGCTTGTTTGTGTTGGTTTACATTCTTTAACTCAGTATGGGCGCGGATTGGGGGCAACCCAGCCCATGGAGAGCGCAATCAGCAATAACACGAAGACAATCACGGAAAACAGCACCCGGCGACCGAGATAACGGGATAAAGGCACTGAATTATCGCCTTTTAATAACACGGGCAAGGCACGAAAGAGGTTAAACAAAATAAAAACCAGTAAACAAATCAGAATGGCTTTGATCAACATAAGCGCTCCTTCGCGCAATGGGTAAGTATGAAACAAGGACGACGAATGGGATTTCTGATATTGACTGTGGTTGTGGTCTTGCTGCTCGTCAAGTTAAGCCATTGGCAATGGACGCGTGGCGCGCAAAAAGCCCAACATCTGGCACGGTTTGACGCCAACCAAACACCACAATCACTCACAGGCTCGGTGCAAAAAGGGCAATACCTGGTGATCGATGGCCAGTTTCGCCCCGAGTTCGCCGTGTGGCTCGACAATCAGATCCACCAAGGCCGCGTAGGCTATCGCCTTTTTCTTCCTTTTATTCCAAGCCAGCAGCCATCGCAGTGGTGGTTAGTTGAATTGGGCTGGATGGCCGCGCCTGCGCTTCGTGCATTGCCGGACGTTCCCACGTTAGCATCGCGCTATCAGCTGTTCGGATTTGCTGACACACCGTCAAAGCGCGTTGTGCTTAAGCAACAGACGGAAACGCAAATCTGGCCGGTGCGGGTACAACGCATTGATTTACCCACATTGCAGGCACGACTACCCGCGCTAGAGGTGCAGTGGCTGATACGGGCAGAAAAACTGGTGGATGTGACAGCGCCGAGCCGGGATGCTTTGGCGCAAGCAGGGGTGAGGCCGGTGTGGCAGCCAGTGGTGATGCCGCCGACGAAGCACTATGGCTATGCCTTGCAATGGGCACTGATGGCTCTCGCAGTCGGTATCGGTGCGGGCATATGGTGGCACAAAACACAAAGGAAGGAGTGCGAATGAAAGGACGCATGCTTGTCGTGGCATTGATAGGGATCTTTATACTGCCGGTGGTGGTGGCCAAATTAGTGCTCGAGCAAAGTTGGTACCAAAAAGGCGTCACCAATTACGGCCAGTTTCTTGCTGAGCCAGCGACCTTGACTTGGTTACCCGAGCAAGGGCAGTGGCGGTTGATTTATCGGGTGCCAGAACAGTGTGACTTGGTGTGTGAGCAAGCCCTTTTTCAGTTAACGCAAATTCCTATTGCGGTGGGTAAAGAGCGCGATCGCGTCACTAGCGTGGCCCTGACAAGTACTGCACCGAAAGCGCCGGAGGTACTGACATGGCAAACTTTGACGACCGAGCAGGCGCAGGCATGGCAGCAGCAAGCATTTGATAAAAATACTATTTATCTTAGCGATCCGATGAACAATGTGGTGCTGGCCTATCCAGTCAGTGATGATAACACCCAGTGGATTGCGCAAGGCAAAGGCTTATTGCGCGATCTTAAGCGGCTCCTCAAATTGTCTAAGGTAGGCTAATTATGGCAACGCGTCGCTATCAACTCGCGGTATTATCAACCCTCGTGCTGGCCGTTTGTGTGGTTGGGCTGGGCGCGTTTACCCGTTTAACTGAAGCCGGACTTGGCTGCCCTGATTGGCCCGGATGTTATGGCCACTTGGGCGTGCCCGACAGTGGAACTGCGCAATCGGTGGCGATGTTGCGGTTCCCCGACGCGCCCTTGGATGTGACGAAAGCGTGGAATGAAATGCTGCACCGCTATGTCGCAGGCACCTTAGCATTGGCTATTTTTGCGTTGACTTGGATAAGCTGGCGACGCTCCGATTATCGGGCGTTACGGCCGCTGACCACGCTGCTGAGTGTGGTGGTAGTCATGCAAGCGGCGCTCGGGATGTGGACGGTCACCTTAAGCTTAATGCCGGTGGTGGTGATAGCACATTTGCTCGGTGGCTTCACTACGGTGTGTTTGCTGGCTTGGCTTGCGGTGTTGGCAGGGGCAATCAAGCTGCCCGTTATGCAAATATCGCCGCCCGCATGCCGCGTGGGCAGTGTGGCAGTGGTCGCCGTGATCATACAGATAGGATTGGGCGGTTGGACCTCAGCAAATTATGCCGCCACGGTCTGTACGCAGTTACCCATCTGCGAAAGCCCTTGGTGGCAGCTTTTCACCCCCTCGGCGTTTAATCCTATCAGCCCTCACAGCGAGACCTACCAGTTTGGCGTACTGAATCATGCCGAGCGGGTGACCATTCATGCCACGCACCGTCTCGGCGCCATGGTGGTCACCGCATTAGTGCTCGCTTGGGCATGGATGCTGTGGCGTGCTGGGGCGAGTGCGCTGGCAATGGCAGTGAGTGGTGTGTTGGCGATTCAAATTACGTTGGGCGTGACCAACGTGGTCGCGTTGCTGCCGCTAAGTGTGGCGGTGGCGCATAACCTCGGTGGATTGTCGCTATTGGCCACATTACTCCTCACCCGATTTTTATGTCTTTCACCGTCGACCCGACAAGGAGCCCGTGATGGCACAGTATCAACGCACCGCTAATGTATCGACGCCTGCTGGCGCTAATTGGCGTGATTATTACGAGCTCACCAAACCGCGCGTGGTTGCCATGCTGCTTCTCACCGCGCTGGTGGGGATGTGTTTAGCCACGCCCGGCTGGCCGCCCTGGTCGGCGGTGCTGGTGGGATTATTTGGCATTGGCGCACAAGCCAGTGCTGCGGCGGTGTTTAATCACGTGATCGATTGGAAAATTGATACCAAAATGCAGCGCACTCGCCATCGTCCCGTTGCTGAAGGCCGTGTCAGTCAAGGCGCCGCTTTGGTGTTTGCGGTGGCATTGATGGTGAGCGGCTTTATTACCTGTTGGTGGCTGAATCCGCTCACCGCGTGGCTGACCTTTGCCAGCCTGGTGGGCTATGCGTTGGTATACACCCAGTGGCTTAAACCCGCGACACCGCAAAACATTGTCATTGGCGGTTTGGCCGGTGCAATGCCGCCACTACTTGGTTGGACGGCGGTGACAGGCGAGGTCCACGCGCATGCGCTGCTGCTGGTGATGATTATATTCACGTGGACGCCGCCCCACTTTTGGGCGCTGGCGATTCATCGGCGCCATGATTATGCCAAAGCCGATGTGCCGATGCTGCCCGTCACCCACGGGGTTCGCTTTACTCAGACCATGGTTTTGCTTTACACCTTATTACTGGTGGTGGTGGGGATTTTCCCTTGGCTGACCGGGATGAGTGGTTGGCTATATCTGGTGGGCGCGACTGCCCTTAACCTCGCTTTTGTCGGCTATGCTTGGCGACTGAAAACCCAGTCGCAAAAAGGCATCGCGTGGCAGACTTTTAAGTTTTCGATATGGCATATCTTCGCGACCTTTGTGGTGTTGCTTGCCGACCACGCGTTGCGCTATTAAGTGGCGCTATTGGAGGGACTACTTAAGCCCTTTTGCCGACAGTACCGTGGCTTTGTCGGCGACAAACGAGACCTTAATGTGTTTGCCATCACCGCCCCACACGCAATGGGTTAATCCCATGGTGTCATCACATTGGCTTGGCTTGCCAACGTGAGCAACTACCACGTCATAACTCATGCCGACCTCCAACTGATCGTAGTTTTGCTTAGTCACTTTCGAGCAACCGGCCAGAAAGACGACCAAGACACAGGCAAAAAAGACCCGCATAACAATACCTCACTCACTGATGTGATCAAAAAACAGGCCTCATGGCCTGTTTTGCTATTAACGTGGTGGTGTCTATTAGTAGTAAGAGTGATCGCCCCGGGCGTGCTCGGTCACATCGCGCACACCGTGTAGCTCACCACTAAATTCAGCCAATAGCTGCTTTTCAATCCCTTCTTTCAAGGTTACATCCACCATGGAGCAACCGTTACACCCGCCACCAAATTGGAGGATAGCCACCGAATCATCAGTGATTTCAATCAGGTTCACATGGCCGCCATGGCTGGCAAGTTGTGGGTTTACCTGGCTTTGAATCACATAATCGACGCGCTCCATCAAAGGTGCATCATCGGCGACTTTACGCATTTTGGCGTTCGGTGCTTTCAGCGTGAGCTGCGAGCCCATTTTATCGGTGACAAAGTCGATCTCTGCTTCGTCGAGAAAAGGGAGACTCAGTTCGTCGATAAACGCAGAAAAACCGTTGAATTTTATCTCGGTATCACTGCTTTCTACCGCTTCCGGCGGACAGTATGAGACACCGCACTCTGCGTTTGGCGTGCCTGGATTGACAACAAACACGCGAATATGGGTGCCCTCGGGCTGCTGCTCAAGCAACTTCACAAAGTGGCTTTGTGCATTTTCTGAAATATTGACTTCTGACACGACAAATACCTGACTAATCCAGTGTGTTTTATACAGTGTACTCCGGTTTGCTTTGGCTATCACCCCTCGAACCATGTGGCTACTTTATGTGCAGGGGTAGCACGCTTACCGCTAGGGTAGATCGGTACGGGCCAAACAGTAAACATCGATCGTTTTTGCACCGGCTTTGCGCAGTAATCGACATAATTGCGATACCGTTTGTCCGGTGGTGACGACATCGTCGACGACAGCGACATGAGAAGCGGGGAGCGGGCCATGAAGAGCAAAAGCACCACGCAGATTATGTAACCTGTCTTGCCGACTGAGACCTTGTTGTGGCGCGGTATGTCGGGCGCGAGATAAGTACGTATCCACCACCCGAGTATCAAGGTTGTCGGCAAGTGCCCAAGCCAAGTGCAGACTTTGATTAAACCCTCGTTGCCAACGACGTCGCCAATGCAGCGGCACCGGCAACAGCACCGGTGCGGGGGTGAGAATACGATCACTGAGCTGCTGGGCAAACGGCAATGCCAGCTCGAAGGCTCCTTGGTATTTGAACGCGTGAATTAATTGCGGGAGAGGATCATGGTAGCCACTGATAGCAACCAAGCGGTCCCAAGCTGGCGGCTGGCTGAGGCAGGCGCCACATCGCGCTTGTGGTTGTGAAACAGGCAGTCCACAACACTGACAAAGTAAACACTGATGATGGGCATCCCAACACGCATCACAGCACAGAGAGTGATGGGCACGTAAGGCGAGGTGGCAAACGGGACACTGTAAGGGCAAGAGTTTGCCTCGCCAGTGGGTCAGTACACGTGTAAAGCGCCGTGGCACGATTGTTGATATCATAAGCGTCCTGAGTAAAAAGCAATCAAGGCAGTGTAAACATGGTGGAATGTGATTGGCAGTCGCACGGGCAAGGACCCGATCTGGTTCTCATTCATGGTTGGGGCATGAACAGCGCAGTGTGGTCATTAATCTTGCCGTACCTAACACCACACTTCCGGGTGCACTGTGTTGATTTACCCGGTTTTGGCTATAGCGCGGCAAAACCGGGGCTTATTATCGAAGATCTGGCACAAGTGTTGCTTAAAGAATCACCAGTAGATGCAACTTGGATAGGCTGGTCGTTAGGTGGGTTAGTGGCAACACAAGCCGCGCTTTTATCGCCACAGCGTGTAACTGGATTGGTTACCATCGCCAGCTCACCCAAGTTTGTTGCCGAACCTGGGTGGCGAGGAATTAAACCTGGGGTGCTCAGTGACTTTGCTCGTCAGCTTGAGCGTGACTTTTCGCTGACAGTAGAGCGCTTTATGTCGCTGCAAGCGATGGGATCACCAACCGCGAGAAAAGACGTAAAAGCGCTTAAGCAAGCGGTATTTTCGCGGCCAACACCGGACCCTCGTGCGCTTGCGGATGGCTTAGCCATGTTAGCGGGCACGGATTTGCGTCAGGGCTGTGGCGCTATCAAGGTGCCTTGGTTGAGAATGTATGGGCGGTTAGATGGTTTAGTGCCGGTGTCGGTGGCTGATGCGGTATCAACATTGGCTCCGGACTCACACAGTGAGGTCCTGACACACAGTGCTCACGCGCCGTTCGTGACCGAGCCTGAAGCGGTGGTAGACAAGCTAAAAGCCTTTTTAGGCAACAAGTTGCCGGCAACATAGCCAGTGCGGATCATTTTTTTGGTAGAATTGACTCAATCCTGTCACGGTTCTGCCGATAAGTTAACTATGTCACTTGTTTTGGCATAAGGAGAGACCATAATGAACGTAGGTAACGTTGGGCAGTCTCCGGCGTATCATCAAGCGATGAAGTCCAAAACGCCGGCACAGCCGCAGCAAAATGCGGACAAACAAGCTGAACAGGTGTCCAAAGCCAATACTTTTAAGGATCACGTCGCAAAAGCGAATGGGGTCAAAGAAGGTGATAAACCGGCTTCGCCTCAAGCCGCAAAACACCATGTTGACGTGAAAGGCGGTATTGACGCGAAAGGCGGCGCTGACGTGAAAGACGGCGCCAACGCTGGTGCGGTCGCTAAAGCCCAAGAGGGAAAAGAGCCGGAAGAAACGTCCGCCGTAAAGTCGTTTACCTACGGCGCATTGGGGATGGATCATCCGGAGAAAGTCCAAGAAAGCGATGATTCATCGTACACTGCGGGTAAATTTGTGTCGGCCTTAGGTACAATAGGTACAATACTCGCGGTTATCGTCTAAACTGATAGAAAGACGACAAGGCCGCACTGACAATTAGGCCTTCAGCTGGTGTGGGAGGTAGCATCAGATGAACATATCGCCAGCCAGCGTCAGTATTCCAACTGTCGCGCCATCGGTGAACCCGCCAACGGAGCAAGTTGCGCGGGATAATCGCTTGCGCGAAAAAATCGTCCCTGCTAAGTCATCTCCCGAGCCCGACAATGGTAAAGCCCCTTCTGATCAAGATAAGCAGCTGGGACGTTCATCCTGGGATCCTGCCCAACACCCCAACTACTCGCTGGACTATCAGCGTGACTCATTAACGCATGCCGACTACGATGGCGCCAATATCGCAGGCCGTATCGATGCCATAGCACGCACGGATCCCAGTGAGCAAGCTCGCCAAGATAATGGCTACACGATGGGCTTAAAAATGCCCGAAGAAGTGTTAGAAAAAATTGAGCAGCTAAAACGGTTTGAGCAAACGCGTGCGGTAGTGGCGATGCGCTACCAGCAGGCAAGCGTGGCGAACATGCCCTCCGAAGTATTGATTGTGATTTAATGCGATCCAGACCTTAAGCCATGTCCTGATTAAGACAACATATAAAAAGCCCCGCCAGTATTGGCGGGGCCATTAGTGTCTAAATATGCCATTTGTTAGGCACTATTAGGTTAGCTCTATATACCTTTGACTTTAAGAGCGTTTGACTCCAGAAGCCTTTGACTTTAAGAGCGCTTGGCGCGCGCAAAGGCATCGGCCATGCTCCCTCCTAGGGAAGATGATGATTGCTGTTTGGGCGCTTTGCTTTCGCGCTGCTTAGTCGGCCTCGCTTTCGCGTTCGCTTCCGATGCCTCGGGCGTATCATCAAGACGCATTGATAAGCCAATCCGTTTGCGCGCCACGTCCACTTCCATGACTTTAACTTTTACTACATCACCGGCTTTGACCACCTCACGTGGGTCGCTGACAAAGCGCGTCGACAGCGCAGAGATATGGACTAAACCGTCTTGATGAACACCCACGTCGACGAAGGCGCCAAAGTGAGTGACATTGGTCACCACACCTTCGAGCTGCATCCCAGGCTTCAAATCACTGATTTGATTAATGCCATCGGCAAAGGTCGCCGTTTTGAACTCTGGACGCGGATCGCGACCGGGTTTCGCAAGCTCACTCAGCACATCGGCGACAGTGATCGCCCCAAAGGTGTCATTGGCATAATCATTGGCGTTTAAACTTTGCAGTACGCCCCCGTTGCCGATTAATGCATCGACCGCTTTACCCGTCTTTTGGGCGATGTGTTTGACCAGTGGGTAGGTTTCTGGGTGAACGCCGGAGCGGTCGAGCGGATTGGTACCGTCCATGACGCGTAAAAATCCCGCGCACTGTTCATAGGCTTTGGGGCCCAAACGAGGTACTTTCAGCAGTGTCTTGCGCTCATTAAAGCGGCCGTTTTGGTCGCGAAACGCAACAATGTTTTGTGCCATCGTTTGGCTTAAGCCCGCCACGCGCGTGAGCAACGGTGCAGAGGCAATATTCAAATCTACGCCCACGGCGTTGACACAATCTTCCACCACCGCATCAAGCTTTTTGGCCAGTTGGTGCTGAGAGACATCATGCTGGTATTGGCCCACCCCAATCGACTTAGGATCAATCTTTACCAGCTCCGCCAAAGGATCTTGCAGGCGACGAGCGATTGAGACGGCGCCACGGAGCGACACATCTAAGTCTGGAAACTCGTTAGCCGCTAGCTCAGAGGCTGAGTAAACCGAGGCACCGGCTTCGCTGACCATCACCGTTTGAATGCTTAAATCAGCCTGCTTGAGCAAGGTGGTCACAAAGCTTTCTGTCTCGCGAGAGGCAGTGCCATTGCCCACGGCAATCAAACTCACGTTATGGCTTTTAATAAAGCGGTGCAGCACTTTGCTTGCGCCGTCTATATCATGTCGAGGTGCGGTAGGATAAATGGTGGCGGTATCGAGCAGTTTGCCCGTGCCGTCAACCACGGCGACCTTGCAGCCGGTACGCAGGCCAGGATCAATACCTAAGGTGCAGCGAGGGCCTGCTGGCGCGGCCATCAATACATCTTTGAGGTTGGCGGCAAACACATCAATGGCATCGTTTTCCGCCCGCTCTTTGAGGTTAGCCATAAACTCAGTTTCTAGGTGCATCAAGATTTTGACCCGCCAGGCAAAGGCTATCACTTGTTGGCGCCAGCGGTCAGCTGGGGCGCTGCCCAAAGAAAGCTGATAATGCTGAGCGATCATGGTCTCGCACACGCTTTGCTTGCTTGCTGGATCTTGATCCGGATCGGCAATCAATGCCAGCTGTAATACGCCTTCGTTGCGGCCGCGCAACATGGCCAGCGCGCGGTGAGAAGGCACTTTGGCAATCGACTCTTGGTGATCAAAGTAGTCTTTAAACTTGGCACCGGCGTCTTCCTGACCAGCAACCACGGTGGCGCGCAGCACCGCATATTGCTTCAGGTATTGGCGTAGCGTTTCAAGCAGGCTGGCATCTTCGGCAAGACGCTCCATCATGATCGCTCGGGCACCATCCAGCGCCGCTTTGGTATCGGCCACACCTTTATCAGGGGCCACAAATGGTGCGGCGGTGGTCTCAGGTGTTTGGGATGGATCGTGCCATAGCGTATCAGCAAGAGGCTCCAGCCCTGCTTCGATGGCAATCTGCCCTTTAGTCCGGCGTTTCGGTTTGTAGGGAAGGTATAAATCTTCCAGTCGGTTTTTGCTCTCTGCGGCGACAATATCGCGGCGCAGCCCCTCGGTCAGCTTGCCTTGTTCGTCAATCGATTTGAGGATGGTGTCACGACGGGCGTCTAATTCTCGCAAATAGACTAATCGCGTTTCTAGGGTCCGTAACTGCGAATCGTCTAAACCTTGCGTGGCTTCTTTACGGTAGCGGGCGATAAAAGGGACAGTGTTTCCGTCGTCCAGCAGTGTCACCGCGGTGTTGACCTGGCCAGGCGCGACATTAAGCTCTTGGGCCAGGGTTTGGATAATCGATGTGTGCATGTGTTTCCTTTTCGTTCCCATCAAGGTCATCAAGATGAGTGATGCTCAGACTGAATCATTGCCTGGCTTGGGATAGGTGATAGTATTGATAAACCACTGTTTTTCGTCTTCTGGCGTTGACACCACGACGTCATCGTCGACCGCTTTTTTCAATAACGCGCGCGCCATGGGGGCATCAATCGAAATGTAGTCTTTGCGCTCATAAATTTCATCGGGACCGACAATGCGAAATTGCTTGGTGTCGCCGGCCTCGTTTTCAATCTCGACCCAGGCGCCAAAAAACACTCGGCCCTCTTGCTCGGGCGCATAATCGACAATGGTTAAGTCGTTCAGCCGCTTGCGCAGGTAGCGGACACGGCGGTCGATTTGCCGCAACAGCCGTTTATTATAGGTGTAGTCCGCGTTTTCTGAACGATCCCCTAAACTGGCGGCCCAGCTGACAATTTTGGTCACTTCTGGACGTCGCTCGTGCCACAGGTAATCGTGCTCGGTTTTGAGCGCATTAAACCCTTCACGGGTCACCAATTTGGTTTTCACGTTACCTCTCCTTTCACTAGCCAACTGGCGTCGTGCGATATAACCTTGTTCAGGAAAGTACAAGAAGCGAGTGAGCTTGTCGAGGCAACACTCGGTAACAATTTACCGTACAGTTCTGTGCGGACAAACACGCGGCCTGGCGCACAACTGTGGCAAAATTCAATCAGATGACGGTAATAGCTGCTTGATGATTAGGCAGCGAACAGCATTGAGGGCGAAGCATGCAAGAGAACTATAAAATTCTAGTCGTGGATGATGATATGCGTCTGCGTTCACTGCTAGAGCGCTACCTGACCGAGCAAGGGTTTCAGGTGCGAAGTGTCGCCAATGCCGAACAAATGGATCGGTTATTGGCGCGTGAAGCCTTTAATCTTATGGTGCTTGATTTAATGCTCCCTGGGGAAGATGGCCTGTCGATATGCCGCCGCTTGCGACAAGCCAATAATCAATTGCCCATTTTAATGCTGACGGCGAAAGGGGATGAAATTGACCGAATTGTCGGTTTGGAGGTCGGAGCCGACGATTACTTACCTAAGCCGTTTAACCCACGAGAATTACTGGCTCGGGTGCGTGCGGTTTTACGCCGTCAAACAATAGAAGCGCCTGGCGCGCCGAGTGCTGACTCCACCACGGTCACCTTTGGTGAGTTTCGTCTTAATTTGGGCACGCGTGAGATGTTTCGTAATGACGAACCGATGACACTCACCTCGGGGGAATTTGCAGTGCTCAAAGCCTTAGTGACCAATGCGCGTGAGCCGCTTTCTCGGGACAAACTCATGAACATGGCGCGTGGCCGCGAGTACTCAGCGATGGAGCGCTCGATTGATGTACAAATCTCCCGTTTACGCCGTATGGTCGAGGAGGATCCAAGCAAACCGCGTTATATCCAAACGGTGTGGGGACTCGGCTACGTGTTTGTGCCTGATGGTGAGGTGTAGCGATGCGGATGTCACCGCGGACGAGCTTCGCGCGAACCTTATTGATTTTGGCTGGCTTATTAATTGCCAGCCAAGTTTTTTCTTACCTGACCATTGTTAATTATGCGTTGCTGCCTAGCTTGCAGCAGTTCAATAAGATTTTAGCCTTTGAAGTCCGCTTGATGCTGGAAGAAGACTGGTATCTGAAAGATGGTGAAGTCCTTCATCTGGGTGAGCCGGTGCGTCGACAATTGCTGGAACAAATTGGGGTAACCCTCCATGCGCCAAGCAGTGAGCGCGCAAGCGCGTTCCAAGATGCGATGGAGATTGACTACTTAAGCGAACATATTAGCGAAGAGCTCGGAACAAAGACCCAAGTGCGCCTGGTCAGTGGCGAAGAAAGCTATGTGTTATGGCTGAAGTTTGAGGCCATTGATGATTTTTTAATGCGGATCCCCTTATCGGAGCTGCATCAAGATGACTTTGCGCCGCTGTTTCAATATAGCTTGGTGATTGCGTTGTTGGTGATTGCCGGCGGCTGGTTGTTTATTAAGATGCAAAACCGACCCCTGGTTGCGTTGGAGCGGGCTGCGCTCGATGTCGCTGATGGTCGCTTTCCTGATCCCGTCCCACCCCGGGGAGCGTCAGAAATTCAGGCGGTGACCGTGGCCTTTAATAAAATGTCAGCAGGGATACGTAAACTCGAAGAAGATCGTGCCTTGTTAATGGCGGGCGTCAGCCATGATTTACGCACACCACTCACGCGCATTCGACTGGCGACTGAAATGATGTCATCCGACGATGCGTATTTGGCCGATAGCATCACCGAAGACACGGAAGAGTGTAATGAGATCATTAATCAATTCATGGATTATTTACGCGCGGTGCAACAGCAAGACCCGGATCCCGTTGATTTATCCACCATCTGTCGCGATGTAGCCAACCATCAGCAGTCAATGGGCGTTGATATTGTCTTGGACTTAGAATCGCTGCACGGTGATTTATATGCCAACTCGGTGGCGCTAAAACGGGCGGTTACCAACCTCGTGGTTAATGCGGTGCGTTATGGCAATGGCTGGGTAAGGCTGCGGTGTGGTAGCAATGCGGACCATACGTATCAATGGGTGGAGGTGGAAGATAATGGTCCGGGCATTGATGCGAGTCTCGAAAATACCTTGTTCCAGCCGTTTACTCGCGGCGATACGGCGCGGGGTAGCGAAGGAACAGGGCTAGGGCTTGCGATAGTGAAACGGATTGTTGAACAGCTTCATGGCGATATTCGTTTATCATCACGGACCGAAGGCGGGCTGCGGATCCAAATGACGTTCCCGGTCGGTAAATAGGCCGCGCTAAGCGGCCATTAGGCGTTGGAATAGTGGGTTTTATGTCCCAACCAGCGGCGAATGATGGCCTGTGCATGTTTGGGGTAGTGCTGGTGCAAATGACTGGCCAGCTTTTGTACCTCGGGGATCAGCGCTTGGTCGCGGACTAAATCGGCAATTTTAAACTCAGCCAAACCGGTCTGGCGGGTGCCCAATAACTCGCCTGGCCCACGGATATCGAGATCGCGTTGAGCAATGACAAAGCCGTCATTGCTGTCTCGCAGTACGCCCAACCGCTGAGTAGCTGTTGTCGACAAAGGGGCATGATAAAGCAGCACACAATGGCTGGCGACGGATCCACGACCGACACGGCCACGTAGCTGGTGGAGTTGTGCCAGCCCGAGTCGTTCAGGGTTTTCGATAATCATTAGGCTGGCGTTAGGGACATCGACGCCCACTTCAATGACAGTGGTTGCCACCAATAACTGCACCTCGCCTTGCTTAAAGGCATTCATCACTGCGTGTTTTTCCGCCGCTTTCATTCGGCCATGAACCAGGCCAATGGTCAGATTCGGTAACGCTTCTTTGAGTGCCGTAGTCGTATCTTCAGCGGCTTGCGCCTCTAAAGCGTCAGACTCTTCAATTAATGTGCATACCCAATAGGCTTGCCGACCATCACTGCAGGCGGCGTTGACCCGGGCAATAATGTCATCACGGCGCGTGTCCGGCACCGCAACGGTTTGAATCGGCGTGCGTCCTGGTGGCAATTCATCAAWCACCGAGGTTTCTAAGTCGGCATAGGCGGTCATCGCCAAGGTGCGTGGAATAGGCGTAGCGGTCATGATCAACTGATGTGGATGCGCGCCCTGTTGCTCGCCTTTTTCACGCAAGGCAAGCCGTTGGTGGACACCAAACCGGTGTTGCTCGTCGATGATCACCAGCGCCAAGCTTTTAAATTGGACACTGGCTTGAAATAACGCATGAGTACCGACCACCATTTGCGCCTCGCCGTCGGCGATGTGTGCCAAGGTTTGTGTCCGTGCCTTGCCTTTTAATTTACCGGCAAGCCAGCCGACTTGGATACCTAGCGGCTCTAGCCATTGGGCAAAATTGGTGGCGTGTTGCTCGGCCAATAGCTCGGTCGGTGCCATTAACGCAACCTGATGGCCTTGTTCGATAGCTTGTAAGGCGGCGAGTACGGCGACCAAGGTTTTACCGGCGCCGACATCACCTTGGACTAAGCGCATCATCGGGAATGGTTTGGCTAAATCGGCACTGATCTCGCTAACCACTCGTGATTGTGCCCCTGTGGGAGAGAAGGGCAAATTGTCTAACAGGCGTTGTCCGAGCGAGTGACTCGGGGCGAGGGCGACCCCTTTCACTTGCTGTGCGTGATGGCGAACTGACAGCATCGACAGGTGCTGGGCAAGGAGCTCTTCAATGATTAAGCGTCGCTGGGCGGGATGTTGGCCCGTTAATAAATCATCCAGTACCGTCTCTGGCGGAGGGCGGTGCAATAGGTGTAAGGCGTCACGCAGAGACAGCTGTCGATCGTACAAGCCTTCAGGGAGTAATTCTTCGACACCGCTTTTATCTAATAAAGCCAGCGCTTGGTCGGTGAGCTGACGTAGCGTCGCTTGGCGCAGCCCCTCGGTGGTCGGGTAGACCGGCGTCAGCGTTTCTTCCATCACCAACTCGGTGGGCTCGGAAAAGACTTGATACTCGGGGTGAATGATTTCTAGCCCGTGTTTGCCCCGTTTGAGCTCGCCATAGGCTTTCACCTGTTTGCCAACCGCCAAGCTATTTTTCATCGCGGCATTAAAATTGAAAAAGCGTAGCGTTAACGCGCCGCTGCCATCTTGCACCCGAACCGTGAGCATCCGGCGGCGGCCAAACACGGTGTCATTATGGGTGATTTCACCTTCGATGGTGGCATGCTGGCCAGGCAATAGACTGGCAACCGGCCACACTCGGGTGCGATCTTCATAGCGATACGGCAGATGAAACAACACGTCCTGCACCGTATGCAGGCCGATTTTAGCCAGCTTTTCAGCCATTTTACTGCCGACACCCTTAAAGGTATCGACGGTTACTGCGCTAAGCATGGAAGATTGCATCCGTTTCTTTATCCGTCAGGTTGAGCTTGCTAAGCGATTAACGCGCGTGTTTTGCCGCCTGCATGCTCGCCCACCATGTTTCGTCAGCAATAATTTGCCCATTGTCATCGAGTGGCGGATAAGGCAGCCCCTTTTGCTTGGCCACGCGGGCGAGCACCGGATGACCGCGCTCAAACAGGATGTGATGCACTTCATCGTCGGGCAAGCGTGTCTTCGCCAACTGGTACATGCCTGCCGCTTGGCGTTGGCGTTGCGCTTCGTACAAAATCAAGGCGCTAGCCACTGACACGTTCAGCGACTGTACCATACCCACCATTGGAATGAGGATGTCTTGATCGGCTTTATCGAGCGCTTCGCGACTGATGCCATGTTTTTCTTGGCCGAGGATAATGGCGGTTGGTCGGGTGTAATCAACCTCACGAAAGTCGATGGCCGTTTCCGATAGGTTAGTGACCAATACTTGCATGCCTTGCGCTTGCATGGCCTCAAAAGCATCCGCGGTCGTGTTATGGGTGACCACGTCAATCCAATTGCGTGAACCGGCAGATGTACCGCCTAAGGTCCGCATTTTGGTGCCTTCTGGCCATACCGCATGCATACGATGAATGCCCACCGCATCGGCAGTACGAATGATGGCAGAAATGTTATTGGGCTTGTGGACTTGCTCCATACACACAGTGAGATCAGGCTGGCGCTTTGCCAGCACCTGATGAATGCGTTCAAAGCGTTCAGGTGTCATGATTCAATTCCGTAAATGACAGACGAAAGACAAACGCGCCCACCAAAAGGGTGGGCGACAGATAATAATAATGTATCGCGACGATCAGTTCTTTTGGCGGCTGACCTTCACCACATTGGGCATCACCCGCAGGCGGCGCATAATGTTGGCGAGGTGCACCCGATCTTTGGTCGTTAATCGAACAAAGATAGTGTACAAGCGACCATCACGCTCTTCAGTGGAGAGCCCTTGGATATTGGAGCCCGTTGAGGCAATGGTGTTGGTTAAATCTGCCAACGCGCCTTGATGGTTTTGCATATCGACTCTGACGCGGGTACTGAACTCTTGCTCAAAATCATCCGCCCATTCCACCGGCATATACTTATCCGGCTCTTGGCGGTGACCGCGAATATTGGCACAGGTTTCACGGTGAATTACCAACCCCTTGCCGGGACTAACATGGGCAATGATAGGATCGCCTGGAATGGGGCGACAACAGTTGGCATAGGTCACTAGAATGCCATCGGCACCGCGAATCGGCATTTTACCTTCGGTAGGCGCGGCCGGGTCTTGATTCAGTAAGCGACGTGCTATCACCACGCTCATGAGTTCACCCAAACCAATCGAGGCGAGTAAGTCGTCGCTGGTTTTGAGCTTAAGATCGCTTAACACGGTATCGACTCGCGCAGCGTCGATGTCCGGCAAGTTTTGTTCTCCAAGCGCATGATTGAGCAAGCGGCGGCCTAAAGTCACCGACTCTTCCCGACGCATGGTTTTCAGTACCTGACGAATCTTGGTACGCGCCCGTGCCGTGACCACATAGTTAAGCCAAGCGGCATTGGGGCGCGCGCCTGGCGCAGTGATGATCTCGACGGTCTGGCCGTTTTTTAACGGCTGACTGAGCGGATAGGGCTGACGATTAACTCGCGCACCGACACAGGTATTGCCGACATCCGTATGCACTGCATAGGCAAAATCGACCGCGGTCGCATCGACCGGCAGCTCGACAATTCGCCCTTTCGGCGTAAAGACGTAAAGCTCATCGGGGAAAAGGTCTGACTTAACGCTTTCGATGAACTCAAAGGAGCTCCCGGCACTTTGTTGCAGCTCGATAATGTTTTGCATCCATCGTTGCGCCCGTTTTTGTGCGGTGGTTCCCGATGGACGATCGGAGCCGTTTTTATAAGCCCAGTGCGCCGCGACCCCTTTATCCGCCATTTGATCCATATCTTCGGTACGAATCTGCACTTCAACCGGGACACCGTGAGGGCCGATCATCGACGTATGCAGTGATTGATAGCCGTTCGCTTTGGGAACGGCTATATAATCTTTGACGCGGCTAGGGCGAGGCTTATACAGGCTGTGCATTTGCCCCAGCACCCGATAACAGGTATCGAGATCGCGCACGATCACCCGAAATGCATACAAATCCATGATGGTATGGAAACGCTGCTCTTTGTTTCTCATCTTGTTGTAGATGGAATAGAGATTTTTTTCTCGGCCCAGTACACGGGCCTCAATGCCAGCATCTTCAAGTCGCCCTTCGATTTCCGCATGGATTTTTTGAATCATCTCTTTGCGGTTTCCCCGAGCTTGCGCAATCACTTTTTTGAGCACGCGATAGCGATTGGGGTAGAGGGCTTCAAAGCCCAGCTCTTCGAGCTCGACTTTTATATTATGGATACCTAAACGATGAGCGAGTGGGGCAAAAATCTCTAGGGTTTCGCGGGCAATACGACGCTTTTTATCCGGACGTAGGGCGCCCAGTGTGCGCATGTTATGAGTACGATCGCCGAGTTTGATCAAAATAACGCGAATGTCATGCGCCATGGCCATGACCATTTTGCGAAAGTTCTCGGCTTGGGCTTCTTTGCGATCACGGAATTTGAGCTTGTCGAGCTTAGACACGCCGTCAACCAGCTCAGCCACCACATCACCAAAGCGCTGCTGCAGATCGTCTTTGGTCACCTCGGTGTCTTCAATGACATCGTGCAATAACGCCGCCATGAGGGTTTCCCAATCCAAACGCATTTCTGCCAGGATCCGTGCTACCGCAATGGGGTGAATGATGTAAGGTTCGCCCGTTGAACGAGTCTGCCCGTCATGGGCATCCCGTGCTACTAGGTAAGCTTGCCGGAGCGCTTCAAGCTGTGACTCCGGCAAATATTGACTAGCAACTTCTTTCAGGCTATCAAATAGATACAAACGGCCTGTCCCTGATAAATGACGCGTTTAACGTTGACCAGAAATGGTGCTAACCGCTGCCATTTCGGCGGCTTCTTGCTCTTGCTTCTCTTGACGCTCGCGGGCGTCGAGTACTTCTTTGTTAATCAGTCCTTCTTCTACTTCGCGTAGAGAGAGCACAGTGTACTTGTCGTTTTCTTCTGCGACTAAGGCGTCTTTACCACCGGTTTGCATTTGGCGGGCGCGGCGAGCCGCAACCAGAACGAGATCGAAACGGTTACCAATTTTTTCAACGGCGTCTTGAACAGTTACGCGTGCCATGAAGGACTCCAGCTATGTAATAAACAGGTCATTAAAAATGACCGAAAAGTATACAAAAGGCCGCGACCTATTGCTAGCTTTGTGCTGCAATGCGGCCACGTCTCAATATTTGGGTTAGTCGGCCAGCAGGTCGTCGATCATTGTATGATATTTGCTGGCTTGCTTGGTTTGCCCCATCCGCTCTGCGCGGACGATGGCCTTAATATCCATTAATGCGACGTCAAAGTCATCATTAATAATCAGGTAATCATAATCAGCATAGTGAGAGATTTCCGAACGTGCCTCTTGCATGCGTGTGGCAATGACCTCATCACTGTCTTGGCCACGCGTTGTCAAGCGTCGTTCCAGCTCTTCACGGCTTGGCGGCAAAATAAAAATACTCTTACTTGCGGGCATTTGCTGACGAATTTGCTCGGCACCTTGCCAATCGATATCAAGAAAAATATCGACGCCATTGTTAAGCATTTTTTCAATCCAGACCCTGGACGTGCCGTAATAATTGCCGAATACCTCTGCATGCTCTAAAAAAGCACCTTGGTCGATTAAGGCCTTAAATGCTTCTACCTCAACAAAGTGATAATGCACGCCATCTTCTTCTCCCGGGCGCATGGCGCGGGTGGTGTGCGATACCGACACTTTCATGTCATAGCGAGGATTATCATTCAGTAGCGCTGAAATCAGGCTAGATTTGCCCGCGCCACTCGGGGCGGAAACAATGTAAAGCGTACCTTGGCTCATGGATTGATCACTTTCACTGGCTGATGCCCATCCGCAGTATAGCGTATACGTATGGGAGTCGATCGACGAATAGATGTTTGTCTCCCGTGGGAGGCGCGCAGGGTAGCACGAACTCATTTGGATTTGAACGGGATCGCGGTGAAAGCGATCATTAGGATGGCTTACTATGACGCATAGCGGTTGTGGGTTTACAAAGGTTCACTGTTCGATGTGGAGCTGGTAGGGTAGCGCGCAGTTATCCAAGAAGATGCATAGCACGCGCTGGGGGTTGATTTTTGATTAGCCGCCCGCAACTGTGTTGTGTGCAATTCACGCCCTTTAGGGCCTCAAACAGCGAGAAGATATCACTAAAAAACGAACGACATGAAGGAGGTGTCAATAATGGAAGGTACTCCCGATTTGTATCCCTCACGCGTCAATGGAAAAGAAACCCTCTCCCCACGTCTAGACCCTGTTGTGTACGGCAGTGCGCAGCCAGAGGTACCGCATAGCTTAAGCCAGCACGAGCTGGATACGTTCGAGCGCCAGGGCTTTCTGGTTATGAAGGATTACATGCCGGAAATGGTGGCACCGCTTAAGCGTGAAATAACCCGTTTGCGCGATGATATGGCCGGCTATGAAGAGCTATATACCGAGCCGGATAGTGATGAGCTGCGTACTATTTTTAAACCTTTTGCCTACAGTGATTTGATTGATCGCTTCTCACGCGATCCGCGCATTCTCAATAAAGTGCGGCAAATTTTGGGTTCGGACGCATATTTGATGCAATCGCGCGTCAATATTAAGCCTGCGTTTAAAGGCAAGTCGTTTCCTTGGCATTCTGACTTCGAGACTTGGCACGTTGAGGATGGAATGCCACGGATGCGAGCCGTGACCGTATGGCTGATGTTAACCGACAACACCGAGCACAATGGGCCTTTGTATGTAATCCCCGGCTCGCACCATCACTATGCGTCTTGTGAAGGCAACACCGGCGAGAAGAACTATCAGCAATCGCTGAAAAAACAAATGCTGGGGGTGCCCAAGCCAGAGACCATGGAGGCATTGTTAGAAGACAATGGCATTGCCTCTGTAACGGGACAAGCCGGTACCTTGGTGTTCCATGATTGTAACTTGATGCATGGCTCACCCGATAATATCGCCAACGACCCACGTTCGATTTTAATGTTCGTCTACAATAGTGTGGAAAACAAAACGGTGAAGCCCTTTAGTGGGTTGCCACCGCGCCCCCACTATTTATCTAACCCCGATCAACGCCCCCTGCAGGCAGTAGAGTCACTCTGGCCGCTGGCTTCCTAACCGTGTTGACGCCCACCTCTTTGTGGGCGTTTTTATTTTTTCGCTTTAAATCAGGGTTTTGCTATGCTGTCTTGGTAATTGAACACATGTTTAATTATCGCCTATTTTTTCAACGACAGTAAGGAGTACCCGTTGAATACCTCATCGAAAAAAAATATGAGCGTGACCGTTGCCGCGCTCAGTGTCGCCAGTGCCTTTTCTTTTTCCTCTGTTGCCCAAGCCAGTGACACTGCGCTGAGCGAACAACTTGGCATTGCTGATCATGCGGTCATTGCCCATCGTGGTGATTCCTACAACGCGCCAGAATCCACGTTGCCAGCCTATCAGCTTGCGTGTGAAGTGGGCGCGGATTACCTCGAGCTGGACCTGCAGCGCACAAAAGACGGCAAACTGATCGCCGTGCATGACGACAACCTCAAGCGCAACACCAATATTGAGACAGTCTATCCTGAGCGTGCCGGTGATCCGGTTAACACCTTTACGTGGGCAGAGCTGGAAAAACTGGATGCCGGTAGCTGGTATAACCAAGCCTATCCCGAGCGCGCACGCGAAAGCTTTCGTGGCTTGAAGTTGGTGACACTTGACCAGGTCCGAGAAATCGCCGAAGGCTGCGCCCATCAGCCAGGACTTTACATCGAGACCAAGGTGCCTGAATTCTTCCCTGGCATTGAAGAGGATTTGAAACAAGATTTAACCCAACACGGTTGGCTAGATAAGGACGCCAAGGGCAAAGTGATCCTGCAAACCTTCAATAAATCGAGCCTTGAAGCACTGCAAGATGTGATGCCGAATGTGCCAAAAATCTTGCTGCTATGGGCAGGTGATGGCTACATTCCGACCAAAGATAGCGCACCGAAAGCGGATGACGAATCTTACGCCCAGTACTACGCGCGTCAGGAAGTAGCCTCGAAAGCGGACTACGCAGAGTGGCTCGATTACGCCAAACAAAACGGTGCCATCGGTGTAGGGCCTTCAGGTACCCAAGCCAACTTCGATGATGCCTGGTCAAGCCAATTTAGCTATATGGACCTAGCGAAGACCTGGATGGTGGACATGAGCCATGAAAAAGGCTTGCTGATGCACATGTACACTCTGGATGATCGCGAGGATATGATTCGCTACCGTGATCGCGGTGTGGATGGCTTCTTTACCAATCGTCCGAATATGGCGGTGAAAACGTTAACGGATAGCGACGGTAAAGACATTGAAGCAACCTTAATGCAACTGGGTTATTAACCCCGCGCGTTAATTGTATTTACCCTTTGAGCCCGTCTGTTATTAGCGGGCTTTTTCGTTGGGGGCAAACGCTAGATAGGGTTCGGTTCGGCTTATTTCGCTAAACAGACCCTCCGCGCCATGGATGGCGCGGCGGAGCCTCCAGGGATGGATTGACGGCGTGTCTGTGTGCGAACTGAGCCGGTGCCCCAAGGTTAACGTTTTGGCTATCTACTCGCTCGCCATGAGTTTAGCCAGCGTACGTCGGTACATGGCATAAGCCACCGCGCCCGCAAGTAGGTTACCGATTAAGGCACCGGCAAATAGGCCAAACAGCTCGCCAATTTGTGCCCCTAACCAAAGGCAGGGCAGGAAAAACGCAAATAGGCGGAGCGCAGAAATGGTTAGGGCGGTGTATGAGCGGCCTAGCGCATTGGTAATTGACACCATCAACATGCACACCCCCAGCGCGCCCAGGCTAAAGGGTACTAGCGTAAGGTGAGTGTGCAAGATATCGGTAACTTGTTGATCGCTGGTCATCAAATCGGCGAGGGGAGCGGCAGCAAGCCAGGTCACCACGGCAATCAGCAATTGAAAGCCGAGAATAAACTGACACGCTAACTTGACCAGATGCCGCACTTCGGTCAGATTGCCTTTGCCCAGCAAACGACCCACCATGGGGGGCATTGACATGGTCAGCGCCAGTACCGAGACAATGGCAAAGAACTCAAAGCGTGAACCTAGCGCCCAGGCGGCCACTGCCGTTGAGCCAAAGCTGGCGAGCAGCTTGGTCGCCAGCATGGATGACACAGGCGGCAGCAGCTGGCTTATCATCGCCGGCCCCATAATATGCCCAATCGAACCCACACTTTGTTTGATGTTTAAGTCCTGCCAGTCAAACGAAACCCAGCCTTTGCCGAACACGCGAGGCGCGACAATGGCAATGCCAGCGCCAAACGCAATCAAGGTTGCCACGGCCGCGCCATTAATGCCCCAATCGAACCAAAAGATAAATACCGGGTCGAGCGCAAGATTTAATAAGCTGGTGACCACCATCATGGAGCCGGGCAACATGGTGTTCCCGTTGGCGCGTGCTAGGCTATAAAAGAAGTAAAGCACTGCGCCTGTCCAAGCACTGACCAACCAAATTTGCCAATAGCTATCAATTACCGGAAATACGTTGTCCGGCGCATCAAGCAACATCAAGATCGGATGGCGCAAGGCATAGAGCAAGCCGGCAAACAATGCCACGCCTGTGGTGCCAATAAATAAAATCAGACCGCCTAATTGCTTGGCATAGCGACACTGATCGGCGCCGAGCGCGCGCGAGATCACCGCTGTGGTCGCAATGCCGAGGCCAACTTGCAACCCGATAATGATCATCTGAATCGGCAAGGTGAAACCTTGTGCGGCGAGCGGGAGTACACCCAATTGACCAATGAAGGCACTATCGACCAACTGAAAGCTCATCAGCGACAGCACACCAAACAGCATCGGTAGGGTGGTAGAGAAGAGGCGCTTGGCGCGAGAAACGGATTCCATCAGGCACTCTTTACATTAATAGGGTGAAAAAAGCCGAGCATTGGCATGCTCGGCATAGTCGCACCAATTGTAGAGGAATGCTAAAAATTACCAACCCCTAATAAATACGGTTATTCAGTGTCAGCGAGCCTGACCCTAGCGATGCGATGGACGTTCAGGGGGGGGCGACTGCACACAATCATTGGAGTTAGTGATTCATGCTGGTAGCTGTGGTTTTTAGTGAAACAAGTCACTATCTCTATTGCACTGATCCTGATGAATGAATATGAGATTGAGGGGGAGCGGGAGGATGGCTGTCTGCTTATCAATGCAGGCGCTGTGGTGGGTTATCGGTGCGTGCGATCACGAGAAGACACAAGGTTTCGGTGAAATGTCAGTTTTATTGCATTTTAAACCAAACCTTTTTGACTATTGATTGAAATATTTATTGCTTTTAGTGATAAGAAAGCTAGCACAACGCAGTATAAAAATAGCATGGCTTTCGCTGTTTTGTAGCAAAAAAATCACTTCTGACAGGCTGTTATCGTTGATCGTGACCAATATTCGAGATAAATATAGACCACATTATGTAAGTGCGTAATACGTATTGTTGCTTTCAGTGCTTAGGATGGCTAAGAGAGCACAACGGCAGGATCAATGACCTGAAAAAATATCAGACAGTTAACAGGGAGTAGTGGACTATGCTGTCGTACTTTATACGTCGGTTTCTTTTAGTGATACCGACGTTTCTTGGGATCACCATTTTGATTTTCGGTATCACGCGCCTTGTGCCTGGCGGGCCGGTTGAGCGAATGATGACCCAAATGCAAGCACAAGGTGATGGCGGCTCGAGCTTGCAACGTGCAGGAGATAGCTCGGCCTTGTCTGAAGCGCAAATGGACGAGTTACGCGCCTTTTACGGGCTCGATAAGCCGGTGCTGGAAGCCTATGTAGATTGGCTCGGTAAACTTGCCAATTTCGACTTGGGCGAGTCGACGCGCTACTACGAGCCAGTTACTGACATGATCGCCGAGCGCCTGCCGGTGTCGCTGTTTTATGGCGGGATGACCTTCTTTATCAGTTATTTTATCTCCCTTCCGCTTGGCTATTACAAAGCCCTCAAGCACGGTTCGGTGTTTGATTCATCCTCCTCAGTACTTATCTTTATTGGTTTTGCCCTGCCGGGTTACGTGGTGGGGGTCTTGCTGATCACCCTATTTAGTTATCACCTCGAATGGTTCCCGATGGGCGGCTTTGTTGGCGATGCCTACTATGACGCGACCAGTTTTTGGGAACGCGCCAAAGATGTGATGTGGCATGCGGTACTGCCGCTGATTTGTTATCTGATTGGTGATTTTGCCACTTTGACCATGACGATGAAAAACAACCTGATGGAAAACCTCTCCGCGGACTATATTCGCACCGCCATTGCCAAAGGGTTACCGTTTCGTTCGGCGGTACGCAAGCATGCGCTGCGCAACAGCTTGATTCCGATAGCCAGCCATTTTGGTAACTCTTTATTGTTCTTTATGACCGGTGCATTTTTGATTGAGGTGATTTTTAACATCAACGGCATTGGTTTGCTCGGCTATGAATCGATTATGGAGCGTGACTATCCGGTGGTGATGGGGATTGTTGCCATCAATGCGCTATTACTGCTGGCGGGCAATATCATCTCTGATATCTGTGTTGCCTTGATTGACCCTCGCGTGAAGTTTGGATCTTGATATGTTGACGATTAGCCCTTTAACTCAAAAGAAAATCCGCAGTTTTAAGCAAATTAAACGTGGTTACTGGTCGTTTATGATCTTGACCACCATGTTGGTGCTGTCGCTATTTGCCGAGCTGTTGATCAACAGTAAAGCGTTAATGGTCAAATACGACGGCAACTATTACTTCCCTGTGATGAGCGATGTGTATTTAGCGCGCGACTTTGGCCAAGTAGGCACCAGCGAAGTCAATTATCGTCAGCTCGATAAAGCTTTCGAGGCACAAAGTGGCGACAATTATGTAGTCATGCCTCTGGTGCCGTGGAACCCGCTTGAGCAAGACTTTAGTGGCGACTTTCCGCCCACGGCGCCAAGTGCCGCAGACAAGCATTATCTCGGTACTGATGATATCGGCCGCGACATTCTCGCCCGCCTGGTATACGGCTTTCGTATTGCCATGGGCTTTGCGTTACTGACCATGGCGGCGTCTTATGCGATTGGCACCGCCGTGGGCTGTGCGATGGGGTTTTGGGGCGGTAAGTTTGATTTGTTTTTCCAACGCTTTATCGAGGTTTGGTCGATGGTGCCGTTTTTGTACGTGATCATGATTCTAGTCTCGATTCTCCAACCCACGTTTGCCCTGTTCGTCGCGATTAATGTGCTATTCGGCTGGATGGCGATTACCTGGTATATGCGCACCATGACGTACAAAGAATCGTCGCGTGATTATGTGATGGCGGCGCGTGCATTGGGTGCCTCTACTAGCCGGATCCTGTTTCGCCATATTTTGCCCAACACCATGGTGATGATTGTGACCTTGGCGCCCTTTACCATCGCGCTCAATATTACTGCGTTAACGGCGCTGGATTACCTCGGTTTGGGGCTGATGCCACCGACGCCAAGTTGGGGCGAGCTGTTACAGCAAGGTAAATCAAATCTGGATGCGCCATGGATTGTTGCCTCTGTGGTGTCGTCTCTGGTGTTGGTGTTGGTGATGGTGACCTTTATTGGGGAAGCGGTCCGAGCCGCGTTTGATCCGAAAAAGTTCACCCGTTATGACTGATTTTAAATACAACAAGCAATGTGTGCATCAAGATAAGGACATCACGATGAAAAAACTGATCCTTGCTACCTCCGTTTCCCTGTTTAGCCTCAGCGGCTGGGCGGCGGAATTGCCTGAAAATCTTAATTGGCAAACCAACTGGGATGCCCCCAAAATCGGGTCTCCCGACGCCAAGCGCGGCGGTACACTGCGTACCCATTTGCAGAGTTTTCCGCAGACATTACGCACTGTGGGGCCGGATTCAAACTCAGGCCTGCGCAGTTACTTTCTTGATGAAATGCCCTCACTGGTAAAGCGCCACCCAGATACACTGGAATGGATCCCGGATTTGGCCAACGAGTGGGCATTTAGTGACGACAACAAAACCATCTATTTTAAGCTTAACCCAGAAGCGACTTGGTCAGATGGCGAACCACTGACCGCCGATGATTTTGTGTTTATGATGCAGTTTTATCGATCTAAAGACATTGTTGCCCCTTGGTATAACGACTATTACACCAACACCATTGGTAGCGTGGAGAAAATCGACGCGCATACTGTGGCCATATCGAGTGCAGTAGAGAAAAACCAAGAAGAATTAATGTATACCTTAGGAAGCTTAATTCCGCGCCCTGCGCATTTTTACGCTAATCCGCGCAAAGATGAAAACCAAGACGGCATTGCTGACGACTATGTGCGCCGCTATAACTTTAAAGCCGAGCCCACCATGGGGCCCTATGAGCTGGGCCGTGTGCAAAAAGGACGCCGACTTACCTTTAATCATGTCGACGATTGGTGGGGTTATACCAACCCCTATTACCAAAATCGCTACAATGTTGAGCGTATTCGAATGCGCGTGATCCGCGATAACGACATTGCCATGAAGCATTTTGAAAAGGGCAATTTGGATGTGTTCGATTTGGTGCTTCCAGATATCTGGCATGAAAAAACCCAATCTGAACCTTATAAAAAAGGCTATATCACCAAGTTCTGGGGGTATAACGAAGTGCCGGTTGGCGCGGGCGGTTTGTGGATGAACTCGGCCATGCCAATGCTGGATGATATCAATGTACGCAAAGGGATTCTCTATGCCACCGATTTTGACGGCATGATTGAAAAAATCACCCGTGGCGATTACTCGCGTAAACCGCATGCAATGGGCTTTGGTCATGGTGAATACGACAATGATGGTGCAACACCGCCAGCGTTTGATCCTAAAAAAGCGATCAGCCATTTCGAACAAGCCGGCTTTGACCAGGTTGGCGCCGATGGTATTCGCGTCAATGACAAAGGCGAGCGTTTAAGCTTCGCGATTACTTATGGGTATCAGCAGCACACACCACGCATTGCTTACTTAAAAGAGCAGGCCAAGCGAGCGGGATTGGAATTTACTATTAACTTGGTCGATGGCTCATCGGCGTTTAAATACGTACTCGAGAAAAAGCATCAGTTGGCCTTTCTTAATAYGGGTACCTCGGAAATTCCGGCCTATTGGGAGTACTTCCACTCGGATAACGCCAATAAAACGCAAACAAACAATCACTCTAACTACAGCTCACCGGCATTGGATAAGCTGATCATGGCCTATAAAAGCGAGTTTGATACGGCGAAAAAGTATCAGCTGTCGCATCAAATCCGCACCAAAATCTCAGAGGCCAGTGTGATTGTACCGGGGTACATGGTGCCGTATGTGCGTCAAGGTTTTTGGCGTTATGTACAAATCCCAGATAACGCGATGACCAAGCGCACCGAAAACATGGTCACCAGTGGCCGCGTGATGGGCTTTGGCACCTTCTGGATTGATGAAGCGATGAAAGACGCCACCGAAGAGGCGATGGACGACGATAAAGCCTTTGAGCCGGTGACCATCATTGATGACAGATACAAGCTGTAGAGGCGCTTATGACCCAGGATGTCATTCTTTCGGTTAAGGATTTGACCGTTAATTTTACCACTGACGATGGCCCCCGTGAGGTACTTCACGGGGTGAGCTTTGACGTAAAAGCCGGGCGCACGCTCGGCTTGGTGGGCGAGTCGGGCAGTGGCAAAAGTGTCACGGCAATGTCGATCATGGGCTTGCTCCCTAAGCCTTACGGACAGGTGACCGGCGGCGAGATTCTGTATCGCGGGACAGACTTGGTGACCTTGCCCGCCAAAGAGCGCTATGCAATGCGCGGTAATCGGATCTCGATTATCTTTCAAGACCCAATGACGGCGCTGAACCCTGTGCATACCATTGGTCGGCAAATCAATGAAGTCTTGATGTTGCACCGCCCGGAGCTGGATAAAAAAGCCCGGTATGCCTGCGCATTGGATATGATGAACAAGGTAAAAATCCCACTGCCAGAAAAGCGTCTCAATGAGTATCCGCACAACCTGTCTGGTGGGATGCGCCAACGGGTCATGATTGCCATGGCACTGGCCTGTAAGCCCGATATCTTGATATGTGATGAGCCAACTACCGCCCTAGATGTGACGGTGCAGGCCTCGATTTTGGACTTGATTAACGAGCTGCAAGAAGAAACCGGCATGGCGGTGATTTTTATCACCCACGATCTGGGCGTGGTTGCCGAAGTGTGTGACGACGTGGCGGTGATGTACGATGGCCAAATTCGCGAACGGGCCGATATTTTTACTTTATTTGACAACCCCGCCCATCCGTATACCAAGCGTTTGCTGGGGTTAATGCCGGGGCGTACTCACCAACCCAAGCAGATGATTGATATTCGCCCGTTGGAAGACTTTGATGCAGCGCCATCATCGACATAGTTGCAGGAGAACGCGATGAGCAAGGAAGTCCTCAGAGTAGAAAATCTGAAGCAGTATTTTGTCTCTGGCAAAGGCCTGCTTCGTCAAGGCTACACCATTAAAGCCGTCGATGGCGTATCGCTGTCGGTGTCACAAGGTGAAACACTTGGGCTGGTGGGGGAGTCGGGGTGTGGCAAAAGTACCCTGGGTCGTACCATTCTCAAGTTGTTTGAACCCACCGAGGGTAAGATCTTCTTTGAAGGTAAAGACATCACCCCGTTGTCGCCACGTCAGATGCGGCCACTGCGTAAAGACATGCAGATTGTCTTTCAAGACCCGCTCGAGTCGCTCAACCAGCGTCATACCATCGGCGGGATCTTAGAAGAGCCCTTTATTATTCACAATGTTGGTACCGCGAAAGAGCGTCGCCAATGGGTGCTTGAGCTGTTGGATAAAGTCGGCTTGCCCCACGATGCGGTAAACCGCTACCCGCATGAGTTTTCGGGCGGTCAGCGGCAGCGGATTGGTATTGCCCGGGCGATTGCCCTCAAACCGAAACTGCTGATTTGTGACGAGTCCGTCTCCGCTTTGGATGTATCGGTGCAGGCACAAATTCTTAATCTGTTGTTGAAGCTCCAGCAAGAGATGAACTTGGCGATGATTTTTATCTCGCACGATTTATCGGTGGTCCGTCATATCTCCGATAAGGTGGCAGTGATGTACTTTGGTCATGTGGTGGAAGAAGGGCCGACCGAAACCGTCTACCATCAGCCGCAGCACGAGTACACCCAAACGCTGCTCTCTGCCATTCCGATCACCCATCCTAAATACCGCAAACACAAACGCCGCGCTGAGCAACTGGTGGCCGAAAAAAAGCCTGAAGCGGTGAGTTAAGTACACGCCCAGGCCCCTCTGGTAAAAATGAGGTAACCCCCAGTAGTTGGATATCCAACATCGGGGGGTGCTTCATCAGCAAAAGCTTGATGGAAGACATGGGGGGTTTTTGGCTACAATAGTAGCCAATTTGGTTTATTTTCCGCTATATTAGATATAATAATATCCAATGGCCATTGAAGATGAATTTCACCTTACTGGATGATACCGATGTAAGCCAAGCCTATGCTGCTTATTTACGGGCGTTGCGTCAGCGCGCAAAGCTCTCACGAGCGGCACTGGCAAAGCGAAGCTGCGTGCCTGCCTCAACGATTAAAAAGTTTGAGCTGACTGGGCAAATTTCCTTTCGCCAATTGCTGTTGCTTTGGCAGACCCTAGACTCATTGGATAGGCTTTATCAGCTCACCCAGCCGCATAAAGAGCGCGTCACTGCGCCCTCGAGTATTGATGAGGTACTAAAAGATGAGTTTTAGACCGATTCAAAAGCTTACTGTCACCCGTACGTTAAGTTCAGGAGAGCAGGTTGCTGTAGGGATCTTGGCTCAGAATCGGCAAGGTGTTTTTTTTCAGTATACAGACGGCTATTTGCAGCAGTTTGGCAATTTATCACCGTTTACTTTACAGTCGAGCATGCAAGTACAAGCCGCACCTAAACAGCCTCATCAAGGGGTGCATGGCGTATTTGGGGATTGTTTGCCTGATGGTTGGGGCATGATGTTACAAGATCGTGTTTTCCGGCAAAAAGGCATCCTGCCGAATCAATTAACGGCGATGGACAGATTGGCCTTTGTCGGTGATAAAGGCATCGGGGCGTTGTCTTTTTCTCCGGTGTCTGAGTTTTCAGCCTCGACGCACGCTGATATTAATCTAGCAACCTTGGGCTTAGAGGCTCAAACGCTTTTCGATGCTTCAATGTCAGACTATATGGATAATAACCATGAGAAGTTAGATGGGCATACTCAACAGGTATTGGCAGCACTAGTCGCTGGTGGTAGTTCGGGTGGAGCAAGACCAAAAGCACAGATTTATATGCCGACGGGGGAAATTGAGCAATGTCGCACCTTTGCACAGCGAGGTGATGAAGCGTGGCTGGTTAAGTTTACCTCGAAAAATCTAGCACTCGGGCATGAAGAAGGTTTGTGTGAGGCGGTATATTTGCAAATGGCTGAGCAAGCTAAATGCCAACCCCCACGCTGGCAACTTATTGAGGCACCAACAAAAAGTGGTGCGGTTGCATGGTTGGCGCTCAAGCGTTTTGATTATGTCGCTGGACAAGCCGATTTAGTGAGTGGACATAGCACGGGCCGCTTGCATATGCACAGTGCCTGCGGATTGCTGGATGCAGATTTTCGAACGCCAAGTTTAGATTACATTGACTTGATCAAAGCCAGCCGTCAATTATGTCAATCTCCAGCTGCGGGACAGCTGCAATTTCGCCGTGCCGTTTTTAATCTACTGTCGTCTAACCAAGATGATCACAGTAAAAACTGGGCGTTTTTACAAGCGGACGACGGTCAATGGAACCTTGCGCCTTTTTACGATGTCACCTACAGCCCGCATCCATTTAACGAGCATGCCACTGCATTTGGTGGGTATGGCAAAGCGCCACCGCTTAAGGTAATGCAAAAACTTGCAGCAAGTGCTGGCTATGGGAGTTGGCATGATGCAAGGCAAGTTATTGAAGAAGTGGCAGAAGCTATCAGCCAATGTACGCATCTCGCAAAGCAGCAAGGGGTTAGAAAAACCACAGTATCTGCAATTGCTAAGACGCTGGGTCAGCGTAAACAGGAAAATGCCGCGCTGCTTCAATAAAAATGCGAGGGGACAGTAATGAAGCTCGGTCGCAACGATCCTTGCCATTGTGGCAGTGGTAAAAAATTCAAACGGTGTTGTATGGACGGTGTGTCTAAGCAACATGCGCAAGTCGTTGATGACGCTGAAACCATGCTGGCGAATAACCCAGGTATGAGTATCGATGAACTCAATGCTGTGTTACAGCGCCAAGTGCAGGATCGCAATAATCAACCTCATCCCGATTTTTGTGGTGTGACACCCACGCAAATGACCAATTGGCTTTATGCGCCGTTTGATCAATTACAGTGGGTGACGATCACGACACCCGCCGATCTTTCCGCCAGCCCAATGATGCGATATTTGGATCTGATGCTTGAACATGCGATGGCGCAAGGCGGTGCTTTTAAAGCAACCAACAAAGGCAACTTACCGGCTAAGTTGGTCAAACAAGCCAGTGAATTATTGCCTGAGTTTTCAGTTTCTCAATTCCAACGCCACATTAGTATCAGCGAGTTTGCTGGGTTTAACGAAGACAAATTCAATGCCTTGCACTATACCCGTGTGCTGGCCGAAATTAGCGGTATTATCTACCGACGCAGCGGCCGTTATCATGTGAAAAAAGCGGCGCAAAAACAGTATCAAGACATGGGCGTGCAAGCCTTTTTTAAGCCGATGCTGGCGGCTGCAACCGGCAAATATAACTGGGCGTATTTAGATAGCTTTGAATACGATGTTGATTTGCGCACCTTTTGGGTATTCATGTTGTGGCGCATACAAGCGCATCACAGCGTCGATCAGCTTACTCAAGAAGTGATGGTTGCTTTTCCTGATGTGTTAAAGGCGTTCCCAACGAACGATTACGCCCCGCCGGAAGCGTTGTTAAGCGGACTCATCGAAACGCGATTTATTGAGCGCTTTTTGCAGTTTTGGGGATTTGTGACGATGGATCCAAGGCGTTGTATAAACGGCGAACCCATTGCGCTCACCGCTCAGGCTCAGCCGCTGTTAGAACAAACCTTTCAATTCCACCTTAACGGATAGCAGGACATTGTGAGCGAATATCAATACTATAAATTCGAGCGTTTAGATGGGCATTTAGACAGCACCGCGCGCCAAGCACTCAGAGCCATTTCACGCCGAGCCGATATCACGGCAACGTCTTTCCAGGTGGTTTACAACTTTAGCGATCTAAAGGCTAAGGCATATGAGATCATGCTAAAGCACTTCGATATCGGTTTTTACTATGCCAACTGGGGCTCGATGGATGCCTACATCAAACTACCTGCCGGGACCATACCCGATGCCATGCTTAGGTTATCGAACGATGGTTTTAAGGTTCGTCAAACCGATGAGTGGCAATTGCTCACTTTCTCTATCGAAGAGTATGGTGCGTATTTTGATGATGAAGATGCGGACGATTTTTTCCAGCATTTACCCGGTTTACGCAATCAGTTAATTCAAGGTGACTGGCGGCTTATGTACTTAGCGTGGCTCAAAGCGGTAGATGACGATGATGAGCTTGACGCGATACCGTTAATCCAATTCGATTTTGAGCGCCTCAGCGAAGGATTACAGGCTTTTGCTGCGCTGTATGCGATTCCCTTACCTTGGGTTAAAGCACTCGCGATGGTGCTGAATGAACTACCCAGTCACCCAGCCAAACACACCCAGTTGCAGTTTGAAGATTGGCTCAAAACGCTCACGGAAGCTGAGAAAAACACACTATTACGCACGTTGTTTGAGCGAGGCCAGTTAACTCGTCACCAAGCCGTAGCGCTGACGCGAAAAGAACCAGCCAACAAAGACGAAACTTATCAGTATTGGTTAAACCCCGACCTCGTGGCTCCCTATATTGCAACCGCACAAAGACAGTTTGAGCAACAACAAGCCGAGGCACTTGCAAAAAAACTAGCCATTGAAAAAGCAGAAAAAGAACAAGCTTTAATAGATCTCTACAACCAGCGTGACCACTACTGGCAGCAAGCGCACGAGCAAGCGGATCGCACTTGCCCCACTGGCTATGATGCGGCATCACGCTATTTGCATCAGCTCTTTGAGGCCTATCAGCTTCACGATAATTCTGCGTCCTTTGAACAGCGGTTTAAGCGCTTTATAACAGCTAATAGCCGTCGTAAAGCATTGTTAAATCGCTTGAGTGATTTGCCTAAATGATCAGGTCCACCTCAGGCAGACCCAGTGTTGTTAGCAAAAAATATCGTTAAGTTTTGATTAGCTGAAAGCCTTTATGCCCGCCTTAGGTCTACACATTGTTACCTGTGAAGTCACTTTGTGTAGACCTCAGACGAGAGTGTGACTTAACTCTTTGTTGCTATTGTTTGAAAAGTATAGAAAAGTGATCCTTTCATAACGCCTACAATCCGTGGTTTGTAAGATGAAACTGGCTCATAGCGTGGAAGGAAAAAATGCAGCAGGTCGGAATTTATGAGCAGCTGGTAACGCAGCTTATTGAGAGCCGTATTGATCGAGAGCGATTCTATGTTGGCGAGCGAGCGCTTACCAACAACGAGGCGTCAGTTTGGTTGTCTCGCTTTTTATCGCATGTTTTGCACCATGTGCTCGACGCCGTGCCTGCCAGTGATGATCGTCTAGAGCAGCAAATCACACTATCCAACCAATTCTTGCTGTGGCTGAAAACCCAGATCCACGATAAAGACATTATCGACGATAATTTGCTCGCGAGTCAGGGGAAAATCCTGACGGCCCTTTATGAGTTTGAAAACCCGATAGCATCTGATTTAGCGCGCTATGTGCAAGATGTTTTCCCACTCACTGGCTTAACGCAAAGTGAGCTTTTTTGTGGCAGTAATGCGGGTCTTTCACTGGAGTCAGAGCTGAAAAGAGAGATTTTATCCGCAGACCGAATTTATTGGTTGGTGTCATTCATCAAATGGGCGGGGATAAGAATTTTTCGAAAAGAGCTGGAAGCCTTTACCCGCAGTGGTCGCGAGTTAAAGGTCATCACCACATCATACATGGGCGCGACAGACGCGAAAGCGGTGGAGTATTTAGCCAGCCTACCTAATACCGAGGTGAAGTTAAGCTATAACACTGAGCGCGAGCGTCTTCACGCAAAAAGCTATTTGTTTCTGCGCGGGACCGGCTATCACACCGGTTATATTGGATCGTCAAACCTTTCACATTCTGCACTGACGAATGGCTTGGAGTGGAACCTCAAAATTACCTCGCAAGAAATTCCCCATATTATCAATAAATCACTCAGCACCTTTGAAACATATTGGGCTTCGAATGAATTTGAGCGATTTGACGGAGATGTAAAAAGTACCGAAAAACTGAATCAAGCCCTTCGGCAGCAGCGGGGTGGCGAAGAAGATGGTGTTACGTTTTTCTTCGACCTCTCTCCTTTCCCTCACCAGAAGGAGATTTTGGAGCAGCTGACGGTTGAGCGCCAGACGCATCAACGTTTTCGCAATTTAGTGGTGGCGGCAACAGGCACTGGTAAGACACTGATCTCTGCGTTTGATTTTGCCCGTTTTTTGAAAAAACACCCTGATGCCAACTTTTTATTTGTGGCCCATCGTGAAGAAATCCTTAAGCAAGCGCGTGCGGCCTATCGAGGGGTATTACGTAACAGCACCTTTGGCGAGCTTTGGGTCGGTGGTCACACGCCAGATCATTACCGTCAGCTGTTTGTCTCGATTCAAACATTGAACAACCAGCTCGATACGCTCAACTTGACGGCCGATTACTATGACTACATTGTGATTGATGAGGTGCATCATATTGCCGCGAGCAGTTATCGAGCGGTTTTGCACCACTTTTCACCGTCAATACTACTGGGCCTGACGGCGACGCCCGAGCGTCATGATGGCGGCGATATTCTCGCGGATTTTGGTGGCGTTATTGCGGCTGAGATTCGGTTACCAGAGGCGATTAATCGTCGTCATCTTTGCCCATTCCAATATTTTGGTATTGATGATGATACCGATCTGAGGACCATTCCTTGGCAGCGTGGCCGCTATGATATTGCACAGCTGACTAACCTCTATACCTCCAACCAAGCCCGGGTGGATAAGATATTACTCAGCATGAACGAGATCATCACGGATCTTAGCCGTATGAAATCACTCGCTTTTTGTGTGAGTAAAGAACACGCTCAATACATGGCTCAACAGTTTTCACTGCAAGGGCTTAAGGCGGATGTGTTGACCAGCGACAATCGGCATGAACGCCAGCGAAAGCAGCAATCGCTGCGCGCCGGTGAGATCAATGTGCTTTGTGTGGTTGATATTTTCAACGAGGGGGTCGATATACCTGAAGTCGATACCTTATTATTTCTGCGTCCCACCGAGAGTTTAACCATTTTCCTTCAGCAGCTAGGCCGCGGTTTACGGTTAGCCGAGGGCAAAGAGTGCTGCACCGTCCTCGACTTTGTCGGTCATTCGCGTCCCGAGTATGACTTTGCAAACAAGTTTCGGGCGCTGGTGGGCAAGAGCGCTCGAGCGATTAACCATGAGATTGAACAAGGCTTCCCCCATGCGCCTTTGGGCTGTCGAATTGAGCTTACTAAGCGAACCCAAGAAATGGTCTTGGATAACATCCGCAAAGCGTCGCTAACGCTAAGGCGTTTAGTGGCAATGGTTCGTCAATATCCTCAGCACACCCATCTGCCGCTGACGCTAGCGAACTTCCTAACCTTGTATCCGCATATTGATTTGAACGAACTATACAAGCGAGGCTGTTGGTCAGAACTGGTGTTCAAAGCAGATCTACAGGTCAATGATTCTCCTGTTGATGAAAGTGCACTTAAAACAATCAAGAAGGCGATTTTTCAGCGGATTTTAACCACTGATGATCATGCGTATCTACAGTTCTTAAAGCAGCTTTGCCAAACAGACTTTGCGCCTGATACGGATAGCGAACGGCATCGACTCATGTGTCATTATGATGTTTGGCAACAAACAGGGCCAGCCCTTGGCTTTTCATCCATTACGCAAAGCTTTGCCGCGTTAAGGCGGCTGGGCATCAAAGCAGAATTAATGGATGTGTTGGACTGGAAACTGTCACAAACCAAGCACGAGCAGTTAAGGATGGACGATTTGCCTGATGTGCCATTGCGACTTCATGCTCGATATGCGCGTGAGCAAATTCTAGTTGGGTTTGGCGCTACCACGTTGGAGCGGCAGCCGCCTGCACGAGAGGGGCTCTATGCGCTTAAAGATCAAAACATCGAACTGTTATTTGTCACCTTGGATAAAAATGAAAAGCAATTTTCCCCGACGACCATGTATCACGATTATGCGATTAACGCGTCACGCTTTCACTGGCAGTCGCAAAACAGCTCGCGCCCTGATAAAGGCCGCGGCAAAGATTACATTCAACATCAAAAGATAGGGAAGCGCCTGTTTTTGTTTGTACGTGAGCAAACTAAAGATGAATTCGGGCGTACCATGGGATTTGTGAATTTTGGCGAAGTGAATTATATCTCGCACACCGGATCTCAGCCGATGGATATTACGTGGGAGCTAGCCACTCCGATGCCAAACTTTATGTGGCAGCAAGCGGCGAAGCTGGCGGTAGGCTAGAGACCGATGCGTGTCTTTTGTCGCCACGAGCCTCAAATGTAGGGCAAATAATGGCTGAGCGAATATAGGGTAAGCAGATAGAGGCAGCTTAATGTATAGCGCTCGAGCTATCTCTATCTGTCTGAACGTCAGTGCTGAGAATCGCTAGTGATTACTCAATATTCTGGATCTGTTCGCGCATTTGTTCGATAAGCACTTTGAGCTCGACGCCGGAGGCGGTGATTTCGGTGCTGATTGATTTGGAGGCCAGGGTGTTGGCTTCGCGGTTGAACTCTTGCATCATGAAGTCCAAGCGTCGGCCGCAGGCGCCGCCTTTTTTGAGGATTTTGCGCGCTTCTGAAACGTGTGAGTCGAGGCGGTCTAACTCTTCGGCCACATCGACTTTTTGTGCCAGCATCACCATTTCTTGCTCAACGCGGGCCGGATCGAGCTCCACTTTGGCTTCTTCCAAACGCGTGGTCAAACGTTCACGCTGCCACTCAATCACGGTGGGCATTTTTTCGCGCACTTTGATCACTTCAGCGCTAATCGCATCCAATCGCTGCTCAATCAGCACTTTCATGTTGTCGCCTTCGCTGGCCCGAGCCGCCACAAAAGCCTCTAGCCCTTCATCTAAACCGGCGAGTAATACACGGTGCAACTCATCGGTATCTTGCTCCGGCGCTTCCATCACGCCCGGCCAGTTTAATACCTGAAACGGGTTAATGTTGCCTTCGCCCGCGGTATCCTTGACCCACTGTGCGGCGTCAATGACTTGTTTGGCCAAGCCTTCGTTGATGGTGAGTTTGTCTTGGCTTGCCTGGGAGGTGTCAAAACGCAGGTTACATTCCACTTTGCCGCGGGCGAGGCGCTTACGGAAACGCTCGCGCACCACAGGCTCGAGGCTACGTAACTGCTCAGGCATGCGGATATAGGTTTCAAGGTAGCGCTGGTTGACGGAGCGGATTTCCCAAACCGCGTTGCCCCAATCGCCCTTGAGTTCTTGTCGCGCGTAGGCGGTCATACTGTGGATCATGTGTACCTGCTTTTGTGTGCTAAGAGTGAATAATTAAGAGTATACGCATCTGCTCTTCTTGCGTCAGCTGTCTTGAACGGCAAGGCGGACAGGGATCGCAAGCGAGCAGATAAACACGTATAATCGCCATCACATTTTTCAGCCAATGAAGGTAACTTGCATGCGCCCAAGTGGAAGAGCACTCGACCAAATTCGTCCCGTTAGCTTTACCCGCGGTTTTACGGCCCACGCAGAAGGCTCTGTGTTGGTATGCTTTGGTGATACCAAGGTGATTTGTAATGCCACGATCGAAGAGGGCGTGCCACGCTTTTTGAAAGGCAAAGGCCAAGGTTGGGTGACCGCCGAGTATGGCATGTTGCCACGTGCGACCCACACCCGTAACCGTCGTGAAGCGTCAAACGGTAAGCAGGGCGGCCGCACGGTAGAAATCCAACGTTTGATTGGCCGCAGTTTGCGCGCCGCGGTCGATTTAAAAGCATTGGGTGAGCGCACCATTACGGTTGACTGTGATGTGATTCAAGCCGACGGCGGCACACGTACGGCGTCCATTTCGGGGGCGAGTGTGGCACTGGCGGACGCGCTTAATGCGTTAGTGCGTAACGGCAAGCTTGCTGCGAATCCGATGCGTGGCCACGTGGCTGCGGTGTCGGTGGGCATTTATCAACAAACGCCGATTTGCGATCTCGAGTATGTGGAAGACTCAGCGGCAGATACCGACATGAATGTGGTGATGCTCGAAGATGGGCGCATGATTGAGGTGCAAGGCACGGCAGAAGCTGAGCCGTTTACTCCCGATGAGCTCAATGCCATGTTGGCACTGGCCAGTAAGGGCATTGATGACATTGTCGTCGCGCAAAAATCGGCCCTGGCCGAATAATCCTATTGCAATGGCTCCCATCTCGGGGGCTATTTTTTTATCTATTAACCTGAGATGGGCGCGCGTCGCGAACGCCCGATAATAATCACAGACAGCAAGAGAGGACTGCATGAAAGCCTATCAGCGCCAGTTTATTGAGTTTGCCCTTGAGCGGCAGGTTTTGAAGTTTGGCGAATTTACCCTGAAGTCGGGGCGTAAGAGCCCGTACTTTTTTAATGCGGGGTTGTTTAATACCGGGCGCGATTTGGCAAAACTGGGTGAATTTTATGCCGCGGCGTTGATGGATGCAGGCATAGATTATGATGTGCTGTTTGGCCCGGCGTATAAAGGGATCCCCATTGCGACCACCACAGCGGTGGCGCTCGCGGCGCATCATGATGTGGATACGCCATATTGTTTTAACCGCAAAGAGGCTAAAGACCACGGCGAAGGTGGCAACTTGGTAGGCAGTGCACTCGCAGGTCGAGTAATGTTAGTGGACGATGTGATTACCGCCGGCACCGCGATTCGCGAGTCCATGACACTGATTCAGGCGCAAGGCGCACAACTGGCGGGTGTCTTGGTGGCAATTGATCGCCAAGAGCGCGGCCAAGGTGAGTTATCGGCGATCCAAGAAGTGGAGCGTGACTTTGGTTGCCAAGTCGTCTCTATCATTAGTTTGTCTGATTTAGTCGCTTACTTAGAACAAAGCCAAGCGGATCCGGCGCAGTTAGCCGCGGTGAAAGGGTACCAAGCGAACTACGGCATTTAAGCAACGTGCATGCAGCTGGCTAGCGTTATAGATGTAGCCAGTTGCATTGCGCTCGTTGAACGACGCCGATTGCATTGCGCCAATTGCATTGCGCCCATTTGCGTTGCAGCCAACACCGCTCATTGCAATTGATTGGTCAGCAGTTGCCAGTATTGTTCAAAATTCGCGGTTGGCAGCTGCTTAAACGATGAGCGTACGTAACGACAAAAGCCGCCTTCCACTTGGCTAATAAGCTGACTGGCAAGCACGGCTTCATCTAAAGGAAAGCCCTTTCCTTCGCGCAAGCGACGCTCACGTAATACTTGCTTGAGCTGTGCTTCAACGCGCTCGAAAAGCTGGTTGATGCGCGCTTGTAGCCTGTCTTGCTCAAACATCAGCGCATGGCCTGTCATGATGCGTGTCAGCCCTGGGTTACGTTCACCAAACACCAGCAATAATTGCAGAATCAACTTGAGACGAACCAAGGTGTCCTTTTCTTCTTCAATAATGAGGTTGATGCGGGATAAGAGCGAGTCTTCGATAAATTCAATCAAGCCCTCAAACATACGTGCTTTACTGGGAAAATGACGATAAAGCGCGGCCTCTGACACCCCGACTTGCTCGGCGAGCTTGGCGGTGGTGATGCGCTGGCTGCCTTGGGTTGACTCCAGCATCTGCGCGAGCGCTTGGAGGATCTCTTCGCGGCGATTACTTTTTTTTGGGGCTGCCATGGATGCGATTCCTTTGTCTTTTTATCTATCACACTGGCGACGTTTAAAGGAGGCATCATGGAGAGGTGCCGCCGAGTGTGACGCTTTCCTCTTATCTTAGCGACGAGGTCTCTGTATTAAAAGCAAAAAGCGTGGCCATGGCGCACGCTTTTGAACTTGTTTTTCACACCGGAGCTAAGGCCTCCGGTGTGCTGGGCTTCTCCCTTATTCTTTTATCGATCGTTGCAAATAGCGCGTGTGAATGTGTGCTATTACGCTACGCGCTAACGTCGGTTTATCCGCAAGGGGGAGCGCTTTGTCACCGTCAGACCAGAATAGGTGCAGGGCATTATGATCACTGTTAAAGCCTTGATCGGCGTGAGACACATCATTTGCGCAAATCATATCGAGCTTTTTGCGGGTGAGTTTATCACGTGCGTAGGCTGCAACATCCTGGGTTTCGGCGGCAAAACCGACCGTAAATGGACGGTGCTGGGTTAAGTTGGCGACCGAGGCAATAATATCGGGGTTTTTCACCATGGTAACGGTCATCGTGTCTTTATCTGCCTGCTTTTTCATCTTCTGCTCGGCCATCGTTTGTGGACGGTAGTCAGCGACCGCGGCACAGCCGATAAAGACATCGTGCTCGGTGATAGAGGCATGCACAGCATCATGCATTTGTTGGGCTGTGGTGACATCCACGCGCGTGACACCGGCGGGCGTGCTTAATGCAACCGGACCGGAAATCAAGGTCACTTCGGCACCCAAACTGGCGGCGGCCTCGGCCAAAGCATAGCCCATTTTTCCAGAGCTGTGATTCGACAAATAGCGAACCGGATCCAGGGCTTCTCGGGTTGGTCCGGCGGTAATCATTACCCGTTTATTGGTGAGCGGTTTTGGGCCGGCCCAGTGTTCACACTCTGCCACTAAGGCCAGTGGCTCAAGCATACGGCCTGGCCCCACATCGCCACAGGCTTGGGCACCGCTATCCGGCCCCCAAATAAGGCAACCGCGCGTGCGTAGGGCCTGTATATTCGCTTGGGTAGCGTGAGCGCGATACATTTGCTGGTTCATCGCCGGGGCAATCGCAATCGGTGCATCGGTGGCTAAGCACACCGTGGTGAGCAAGTCATTCCCCATCCCAGCGTGAATACGGGCGATTAAATCGGCGGTAGCGGGGGCAATCAATACTAAATCTGCCCATTTCGCTAACTCGATATGCCCCATTGAAGCCTCAGCAGCTGGATCGAGCAAGCTATCAGATACCGGATGGCCTGAGACCGCTTGCAGGGTTAACGGTGTGATAAATTCTTTAGCGGCGCGTGTCATTACCACTTTGACAGTGGCACCACGCTCGATCAGGCGACGAGTCAAATCGGCACACTTATAGGCGGCAATTCCACCGCCCATGCCAAGCAGAATACGTTTACCTGCCAGCGTTTGGGCTGGCTGTGTTGAAGAATTGGCCATAATGCTCTGTGTGTTTGTGCTTGAATGGCGAAACCATACCATAATCCGCCGCGCAAAAAGTGTGTTAGCGCAAAGGAAAGCGCGTGGGATGTGAGCCAAGTAGAATGCGATCTAAGCACTGAGCGGTTGAAACCCTTGAGTGCTTATCAAGGGAAAATCGCGAGCGAGCCGCAGTTCCGCTCGAAAAGGATTGTGCGAGATCCCTCGCGTGTCTTAACTGGCGACAAAATCAAAGAGGGATAATAATGAGCTTAAAAACTTTGCCCTTGGATTGTCGTCCAAGGGAGCGTCTATTAGCACGTGGGGCGGACAGTTTATCGGATGCTGAGTTACTGGCGATATTTTTACGCACCGGTGTCACAGGGATGAGTGCGGTTGCGCTGGCTGATCATCTATTAACGGACTTTGGTTCGTTGCGCGCGCTGATGGGAGCCGATCAAACGGCGTTTTGTCAGCGTAAGGGGTTAGGCAGTGCGAAATACGCGCAACTGCAAGCGGTACTGGAGCTCAGCCGTCGTTATTTAAAAGAGACGTTAAGTAAAACGGATGCCCTGACCAGCCCCGATCATACTCGGCGTTACCTCTCGACGTTACTGCGCGATCGGCCACGTGAAGCCTTCTATGTGTTATTTCTCGATAACCAACACCGAGTGATTGCCGATGAGCAATTATTTGAAGGGACCCACAATGCCGCCAGTGTTTATCCGCGAGAAATTGTTCGCCGTGCATTAGAGCTTCATGCCGCTGCGTTAATTTTGGCACATAATCATCCTTCTGGGGTCGCTGAACCGAGCCAAGCGGACCGACATATCACTGATAAAATCGCCAATGCCTTGTCATTAGTGGATGTACGCGTGTTAGATCATCTGGTGGTCGGGGACGGAGATGTGGTATCGTTCGCTGAACGAGGTTGGTTGTTATCCTCCTAAGGATCGCCTTTGGCGAAAAAAACGATCAAAAAGCGCATAAAAGGATCTGCTCGGGACTTGAGCAATGTGAATTCAGTTAGTATAATGCGCCACCTTTGATAGCCTTGACCTTCGACCTGACCTTAACGTTGCAGGACTGGCGGACAAGGTTGATATCGAGCCGAAACGATTTTGGAGAGACTTTCATGTCACGAGTATGCCAAGTAACTGGCAAGCGTCCTGTAGTTGGTAACAACCGCTCTCACGCTAAGAACGCCACCAAGCGTCGTTTTCTGCCGAACCTGCAAACTCATCGTTTCTGGGTAGAAGGCGAAAAACGCTTCGTTAAACTGCGCCTATCCACTAAAGGTATGCGCATCATCGACAAAAAAGGCATCGAGTCTGTATTGACAGATATGCGTGCCCGCGGTGAGAAAGTATAAGAGGAATTAGAGAATGGCTAAAAGCGGCGTTCGTGAGAAGATTCGTCTAGTATCCTCAGCGGGTACTGGTCACTTCTACACCACAGACAAGAACAAACGTAACATGCCTAGCAAATTCGAGATCAAGAAATTTGATCCTGTAGTTCGCAAGCACGTTATGTATAAAGAAGCCAAAATCAAGTAATTTGATCGATGCTTTGATAAAAGACCCAGCTTCGGCTGGGTTTTTTTATAACTAAAATCCGTCAGTGTTTGGGTATATACTGCGATAAATACGTACAGCGGCCTTGGGTGAGAAAACATGAAGCTAAAACGGCAGACGTGGAACAACATCCTGATTTTTTCAGTCGTGATTTTTTTTGGCTTAATGCTATTGCCCGATTATTTACGTCATCAGCGCCAATCAAATGCCATGCCTGAAGGCGTCATTGCGCTGGTGGACTCACGCAGTGAGGTGTTATCACTGCGCTTTGCGCATTTAACGCTCACCCGTACCTTGGATGGCTGGCAAACGGATAAGCCGTTAGTGATCAGCCCAACCGAGCTGGCTCAGCGGTGGCTAGGGTTGGCAGGCACCCAAGTTGATGAAGCAACCTTACAGTCACTGCGCCCACAACTTACCGCTCCCCGTACGCTCGAGTTGACCCGGAGTCCAGACAAAGAGCCGATCCGTATTACTTATTATCAGCAGCCCCAATTTTGGTTGATGCAAAATGAGCAGGGGCAATGGCTGGCGGTGTCTGTTGATCGTCGGTATCTTTTCCCGCTAACTAAATCGTGATAATCCAGAGCCATCTCTATGCCAGAATTACCGGAAGTAGAAGTGAGCCGTTTAGGCATCATACCGTATGTCGAAGGGCAAACGGTGACCGATATTACCATTCGTCAGCCAAAGTTACGTTGGCCGATTCCCGATGCGCTACAACAACTTAAAGGGCAGGTGATCCGCCGGGTTACCCGTCGGGCCAAGTATCTGTTGTTAGAAACCGATGTCGGGGCGGCGATTATCCATTTGGGGATGTCAGGCAGTTTGCGGGTGCTACCGACGTCACTGGCGCCCGAGAAGCACGATCATGTCGATGTGACACTCAGTAATGGGCGCTTACTGCGTTATCATGATCCACGCCGCTTTGGCGCCTGGCTGTGGCAAGACGGTGAGACGCCCCATACCGTTTTGGGTAAATTGGGCCCCGAGCCATTAACCGATGCCTTCGACCCTGACTACCTGTTAGCCAAAGCAACAGGGAAAAAAATGGCGATGAAGAGCTTTATTATGGATAACGCGGTAGTGGTTGGGGTGGGGAATATTTACGCCAACGAATCGTTATTTTGTGCGGGGATTCATCCTAAGCGACCCGCGGGCAGTCTCACGGCGACTGAGGCGGCGTGCTTGGTGAACGAAATTAAAACCGTTCTAGCAGCCGCCATCACTCAAGGAGGAACCACGCTTAAAGATTTTACGCAAGCGGATGGTAAAGCCGGTTATTTCGCCCAAGCGCTGCGTGTTTATGGTAAATCCGGTCAGCCTTGTCCGGCTTGTGACGCTGTGCTTGAGCGTATCGTAATTGGACAGCGGGCAACGGTATTTTGCCCGCAATGCCAGCCTTTAGGATGAAGGCGTTGCCTGCAGCTTGTCTTTCAGAGCGTTGAGTACCTCGTGGTGCACAAATTCTCGCGTGTCTCCCCCGTGCAAAGCCACTTCTTTGACGAGTGTGGAAGAGATAAAAGAGTGTTCCTCCGACGGGGTTAAAAAGACACTCTCTAGCTCGGGCATTAAACGCCGGTTCATGTTGGCCAACTGAAACTCATACTCAAAGTCTGATACGGCACGCAAACCACGGACCAAAATGTTGGCTTGGTACTGTTTGGCAAAGTTGACCAGTAATCCTGAGAACCCAACCACGGAGACATTGGATAAGTGCGCGGTGACCGTTTGCGTCAGGGCGACGCGTTCATTCAGATCAAAAAGCGGTTGTTTGCTTGGACTGGCGGCAATGCCCACAATCACATCGTCAAACATTCGTGCCGCGCGCTCAATCAGATCCAAGTGACCGTTGGTGATCGGATCAAATGTGCCCGGGTAAATCACGCGGGTATGTTGTTTTTGTGTCACTGGCTTATCCTTAAAAACGTGTATTGGGAAGAGGTTATCAAATCCTTGTTCTGCGCGCATTGTTCTGACTCTCTTGCGTGCCCTTGCCTGTGATTCTAACCGCGAGCAAGGTACACTGATGTGCGCCAGCGTCAGTGCGTAAACAGGAAAAACCGTGAGTATAGAAGTCGAGCAACGCGAAAACGAGTGCATCTGGTACGATCCTACCTTGGTGGTCGGGGAGCCGCGCCAGTATTTTGATATTCATTTTTGGCACCAACAGGCTGCCGTCACCGGCTCGGCCAAAGGGCGAGGGATAACCTTTTTTGTCCGTGGCCCGAAAATGGAGATGGCACTGCGGCATTATTATCGCGGCGGCCTGTTCGGCAAATTGGTGAAAGACCAATACTGGTTTACGGGCTGGGAGGAAACGCGCTGCGGTGCGGAGTTGCGCTTATTGGCTTATTTGCGCGAGAAAAAGCTCCCTGTACCGCGCCCCGTCGCTGCTCGTGCGGTAAAGACAGGCCGTACCTATCGTGCCGATATCTTGGTAGAAAAAGTCCCAGGAGCCCGTGACTTGGTGGCGATATTAAGCGAAAACAGCTTGCTAGCTCACGATTATCACGCCATTGGCCGCTTGGTGCGTCGTTTACATGATGCCGGCGTGTGCCATTCTGATCTGAATATCCATAATATTCTTCGTGATAGAAAAGGCAAACTGTGGCTGATTGATTTTGATAAGTGCCAACAGCGTGAAGGTGAGCAATGGAAAGAAGACAACTTAGCACGCTTGCATCGCTCTTTTAAAAAAGAAAAAGAGAAGCGCCAAATCCGCTGGCAGCCCGAGGATTGGGCTGCGGTCTTAAAAGGTTACAATCATATTCGAAAGTAGTCGCCACTCAGTGCGAGTGTCGAAGCCAAGGGGTGAGTGCTTGTAAGGTTCGCTCAACGGCGCCACGGTTTTCTTCGACCACCGCCAAACCGGCTTTTCCTGCTTGCGCTGCCAGTGGCGGTGCATTAAAGAAAGCGCCAATCTTTGCCGCGAGATCTTGGCTATCGTTACATACTTGCAGTGCGCCTGCGTCTATTAAAGCATCACCAATGACTTGGAAGTTATAGTAACTGGGTCCGGTTAATAAGGGTTTGCTGAGCGCAGCGGGCTCTAACAGATTATGACCGCCAACTTTGGCGCCTAAAAAACTCCCTGCCATGACAACCACATCTGCACTGGCTAGATACATCATCATCTCACCCATGGTATCGCCAAGGTACACTTGCGTGCTCGTGGTAAGCGTCTCGCCCTGAGTATGTCTTTGTATACTGAGGCCCTGAGCCGCGACTTGTTGCGAGACATCATCAAAGCGCTCAGGGTGGCGAGGGACCATAATCAATAAAGCATCCGGATAATCACGTAGCAAAATACTGTGGGCGGCTAACATGATGGCATCTTCGCCTGCATGGGTGCTGGCCGCTATCCAGCAAGGGCGTTCACCGCGAGCGTCACGAAGCGCAGCGCCTAAATCAGGATTTACCGCCTTGATATCAAACTTCACCGACCCAACTGCGCTTAGTTTTTCTGCGGGAACCCCCAGTGCGGCAAAACGTGCTTTATCAGTGGTATGCTGACACAGTATGAGATCGATATGCTGACTCATGGCACGAAAGAGCGGCGCAATTTTTTGATAATGGTGACATGCCTTTTCAGAAAGCCTCGCATTAATGATCGTAATGGGAACACCGGCACGACCGACATGATGCAAAGTATTGGGCCAAAGCTCGGTCTCCATGATCACGCATAGCCTTGGAGAGACTGCACGTAAAAAACCACGAATCGCAAACGGAAAATCGACAGGCATATAGCGATGGTTCACACCTTTGATGCGCATTGCCTGCTCGGCCCCAGTGGCTGTAGTGGTGGTGATGAGGATAGGAACATCGGGATAAGCTTGTTGCAGCGCGCTGATCACCGGTTTGGCGGCGAGGACTTCCCCTACGGAAACCGCATGCAACCAAATCGGCGCCCCCTCAATGTTGGGTGTGCGACCAAAGTGCTCTTGCCAGCGCTCCCCCACCGCCGGCTTACCGGGCCGTTTACGATAAAGCCCGACAAGCAAAAAAGGGGCAGCAAGTGTGAGTAATAATGTGTATAACCAGCGCACAGGGAAACTCCTATGGACGTTTGGGTACGATAAATAGTGGCATTCTCTCCAACCGAGCTCCAGTCTCTAAGGTTTATCAGACACTAGTCATACAATCTTGGATCCGTCTTTTATCGTTTGGTATAGGGATTGATAGGTTAGGACGGTTTGATTGATATCACAGGCTTTAGCTTGTTCGAGACTACCGACAATAAGGCGGTTTCTAAGAGTCGTATCATTGGCTATATCTGTGATAGAACTCGCTAGTTGATCAGCCTCTCCCACCTCGATAAGCCGTCCAGATACACTATGTGTGATTATATCAGGGATCCCGCCAGCACGCGTTGCAACAACAGGGAGCCCGGATGCCATTGCTTCTAAAATGACCGAGCCTAAGCCTTCTGAATAGGAAGGATGGACGAGTAAATCGGCCGCTGCGAACCAATCGCCCATATTCGTTTGTTTGCCAGCAAAGTGAACGTTGCTGAGTCCTTTCGCTTGAAGCGCTAACGCTTCACGCTCTTTACCATCACCAAGCAAACAAAACTGGATGTTGGGCGATGTGTTAGCAAGTAACCGTGCCGCTTCTATCGTGACATTAAAGCCTTTATGCGCATACATATTGGCGGCATGAATCACTAAGAACTTCCTATGAAATTGCGCTTTGATTTTCTCAACCTTATCTTGCGATACAGGGTAGGTGACAGGAGAGCTAGGAATTTTGACTAACTTGGCATCAGGGTAATGTTTTTCTAGTTGATGGATAATCTCCGAACTCAAACCGACCAGGGCACTCGCTTTGCGGTATGCAAGTTGAGATAACCACTTTTTCTTTAAAGGATTATCAATGCGGCGTGTCACGATATAGGGCACATTATGTAATAAGCGCTGGAGCAATGCCCAATAAATCGCTCGGCCTTCGTGGACATGGACCAGATCACATGTTGCGGTGATTGAGCGCTCATGTCGTCGAGTATAGTGCGGACAAAGCACTAATTGGCATTGTTCTAACGCGCGAATTTTATCAGCGAGCGGGCTTTTGGGGTTTACCACTACGGTGAGTCGATAACCCATTGCGAGCTGTTGTTTAATCAGTGTGAGCGTTTGTCGCTCACCGCCGCTAAAACCAGAAGCGAGATTAACGTGGCAAATGTGCATCTTAACGTTGTTTTTTAACATAGTCTCTTAGCCATAAGTCGGCATAACGCGTAAAAACGACGTTGGCGCTGAGAAGTGCGAGGATAAAGCCATGTCGACCATCTAAAAATCCTTTTTTCAAGAAATACATCTTAATAAATCTAAAAAGAGCATGCCCTAAAGCTTTGGAGACACTTGAGCTCTTCTTGCCCTCGCGCTGATCGCTCCATAATTTTATATATTGGTTGGTTTTAGCGGTATATTCATAGAGGTAATTAAACGTGTTATGCAGTAGAACACCATTTAAATAAATTTTCTTATGTGTATTAGGAACAACAACATGTTCATGCACGAGAGAGTCAGAATAATGAGTTTCTGATGTTTTATAAAGTCGGCAAATCCAATCTGGGTGCCAACCAGAGTGCTTGATTTCTTTCCCAAAGGCGTTAGAAAGCCTATTTATGTAATAAACACAGTTAGGTTGGTGGTCATTGATAACGCCTAAGATGTTTTTCTTTAATTCAGGTGTGACTCTTTCATCTGCGTCTAGCCAAAACACAAAGTCACTTTCTACATATGATTGAGCGCGCTGGCGTTGTTTTCCAAACCCCCGCCAGTCTGAAGCTACGTAGACTTTATCCGTATACTGTTTAGCTATTTCAGTTGTGTTATCTGAGCTTCCCGCGTCCAGTACAACGATTTCATCCACCCAATTGCATACAGACTGCAAACATAGATCAATGTTATGCGCTTCGTTTTTAACGATAAGTGCAACGGCAACGGTTGTATTCCCTTCACTCATGACGCTTTATCCATTTTTATTAAAGAAATAACGCGGCTAGGGTCCAAATCCTTTAAACACTTCAAATGCCCAAGTGGACATTCGCGTTGAAAGCAGGGGCGACATTCAATATCTGTATGCACAATGTCGACCTTACTGGTTAAAGGCGGCGTGTAATCGGGGGACGTTGAGCCATAAATGGCAATGACCTGGCAGTTGACCGCCGCGGCGATGTGCATCAAGCCGGAGTCATTACTGACGACGGTTTGGCAAGCGCCTAATAGATCAACAGCCTCAATTAAATTGGTTTTACCCGCTAACACATGAATATTCGGTGCGTTGTCGGCAAGGGCGGCAATTTTTTCACAGGTGTCGATATCTTTGGCTGAGCCAAACAGCCAAACTTGAAACCCCTTAGCATGCATCTGGCGAGCGACCTCGGCATAGTGTTGCTCAGGCCACTTTTTGGCTGGGCCGAACTCGGCACCCGGGCAAAGACCCACGATGGGTCTATCTTGGTTTAAGCCCAGCTTAGTGATCACAGCCGCTTGTGCGTCAGGATCAATGGTTAATTCAGGTTTTGGTAGGCCTTCAAGGCCGCCGAGTGAGACCGAACTTTGCATCGTGGCGCGCGGGTGTGCCAGGGCAACATAGCGCTCAACCATATATTGAAACGCTTTTTTATTGGGGCGCAGGTCGTTGAGCAAACCATAACGCATTTCACCTTTCCAACCGGTACGTGTTGGGATCCCAGCAAACCAAGGGATCAGCGCCGATTTGGCTGAATTAGGCAATACATAAGCATGGTCATAGCCGTGTTTTGCTAAGCGTTTACCCAATTGGTAGCGCTTACCGAGTGCAAATTCTCCATGGCCCAGTGGCATGTCGATACTGCGATTAACTTCTGGCATACGCGCCAAAATAGGGGCGCACCATCCAGGCGCCATCACGTCAATGGTGGCGTCAGGGTGTTGTTGTTTGATGGCTTTATACAGTGATTGCGACATCACCATATCGCCGACCCAAGACGGGCCAATGACGAGTACTCGTGTCATGATGCCCGTTTCCTTTTTGCCTCTTGGTAGATATTGCGGCCGTCTTCGCGTGTGCGGAGCAGCTGTAGGATCCACATGTATTGATCGTATTGACCCTCGAGCATGGTTTCGATGTGTTGGTTCATCATGTGGGCGTCCGTTTTGCTATCACCGGTTGGAAACTCGCTAAATGCTGGATGGATGGTAATGACAAACCGGCCGGTTTTGGCATCAAAGCCAGATAGCACAGGCACGATATGCGAACGCGTGACTTTGCTCAACTTGCCGAGACTTGGCAGTGTCGCCTTGGTTGTTGAGAAAAAAGGAACAAACTCACTGCTCTCATCACGCATATCTTCATCGGGCAGGTAATAGCCCAAGAAGCCTCGTTTAACCGCACGAATAAAAGGTTTAATCCCTGCTTCTCGTTCGTAGCAGTTACCACCATATTGTACTCGTTGGCGGTGCATCAGCCAGTCGAGGAGACCGTTTTTTTGTCGTTTTGAGAAGGCAGCGACAGGTAAGCCCTGTGAGGCAAATAAAATCGCCGCCGCATCAATCGCCCAGGTATGGGGGACAAACAAGATCACCGGCTCACCATGATCTGTGTGGCGGGTAATATGCTCCATGCCAATGACATCACAGTGCTGTTGAAACCACTGACGACCACGTAACGTAATCAGTGGAAAACTGAGTAAAAACGCTCCTGCGGTTGTTAGCGTCTCGACCAAGATCGCTTCGCGTGCTTGCTTTGATTGCTCTGGAAAGCAGGCTTCAAGGTTGAGCCATGCATTCAAAATCGTGCCTTTTTTCTTTTTCACCAGCTTGCGTGCCACCCATTGGGCAAAGCGATACTTTGCTCGCGCAGGCACCAACAAACAGATTGGCAAGGCAGCCAATAACATCAGCCAGGTGCCCCAATATTTCGGTGCGAGGAAGGCACGCGAAAATTCGGGGTTATAGGCATTTGGATCGTAATCGGGTCGCTGTTTTGTCATTATTCGATTTTCTCATACGCCAAGCGTCACGGCTTGGCGTAAACATCATTATATTAGCGATTGATTTCAGCCAGATAGGCGGCAACACCTTCAGCCACAGTCTTAAAGGAAGCGGTATATCCGGCTTCACGAACCTTGGTCAAATCGGCCTGCGTGTAAGCTTGATAGCGGCCTTTTAAGTGATCGGGGAACGGCACCTCTTCAATTTCCCCTTGACCGTGAAACGCGATGACGGCGTTGGCGACGGCGCTAAACGGTTCGGCACGGCCAGTACCACAGTTAAAAATGCCGGAGATTTGTTGCTGCCAGAACCAGATATTCATTTGACACACGTCGCCAACATAGACGAAATCACGCTTAAAGGTGTCACTGCCTTCAAACAGCTTCGGGTTTTCACCGTTTAAGATTTGTTGGTTCAGGTGGTAAGCAACGGACGCCATGCTGCCTTTGTGCTGCTCACGAGGGCCGTAAACGTTGAAGTAACGAAAACCGGTGATCGGTGGCAGTGTTTCACCGTGTGCCTTGGCATCGTCTTGCACGCGACGGACATAATTATCAAACTGCTGCTTCGAGTAGCCGTAAACATTCAGCGCGCCTTCATACTCTGGCGCTTCAATGAAGTCACTGTCGCGGCCGCCATAAGTAGCCGCTGACGAGGCGTATAAAAACGGAATGTCACGGTCAATGCAGTAATGCAATAGCTCTTTAGAATATTCATAGTTATTGAGCATCATGTACTTGCCGTCCCACTCGGTGGTCGCTGAGCAAGCACCTTGGTGGAAAATCGCTTCGATAGGCCCGAAGTTCTCACCGGCCATGATTTGGGTAAGAAAGTCTTCCTTATCCATGTAATCAGCAATATCCAAATCAACCAGGTTAACGAATTTGGTGCCGTCTTTAAGGTTATCGACGACAACGATGTCACGATAGCCTTGCTCGTTAAGTGCTTTTACTAAGTTGCTACCGATCATGCCGGCACCACCAGTCACAAAAATCATATCGTTACCTAATTCATCGTTGCAGGCGACAGACGCCGTCGCCATTATTGTTGACTGTGATAGTATGGTTACGCATCAACCGGGCAGAGGACTGAACCATACATGAAAACCCAAGACCGAATTATCCATGCTGCACTGGCTTTATTCAATCAACACGGTGAGCCAAATATTACCACGAATCATATTGCGGCTGATCTTGGGATAAGCCCGGGAAACCTTTATTACCACTTTCGTAATAAAGAGGCGATTATACACAGCATTTTTGATCAATACGCGCAAGATCTCGCCCTTGCGTTTGATCCTAGTCAGCCTCAAGAAGATACCCAAGCGCTGTTGCAACATTATCTCGATGCAACGTTCAGTTTGATGTGGCGCTACCGCTTTTTTTACGCCAATCTGCCCGATATTCTGCGTCGCGATGAAGCGCTACAGCATAAGTACCTCGATGCACAACAACAGCTTCAAACCAACCTGATGACTATTTTGCAGCATTACAGCCATGCGGGGTGGTTGAATCTGAGTGAGAGTGGGTTGGCTGCCGTGGGCGAAACCTTGAAGCAGGTCGCGTCAAGCTGGATTTTCTACCAAAGTGCGCAAGCGCCACAAACACATATTCATGCCGGTGTGATCTACAAAGGCGTTTTACAGATGTTGGCGTTGCTACATCCGCTGACTTCCTCGCAAGGGCAAACCGCTATCGCTGCATTAATGGACCACTATCAGCAGCAATTGGTTCGCCAAGATATACGCGCACTGGATACCTTAAACTAACCGGTCCAACGTCGTTTATTGTGTTTTGCGCGATATTCCGCCAGCCTAAAGCGGAATACACGATATGAATCACTGTCTCGTGCGGGTTATTGGCACAAACCTAATGAACGTGCCATGATAGCAGCCAATCATTCGCCGTACAGAAACTGTGCGGCGGCCTTCCAAAAGTAATCATCACCAGCATGGAGATTGCGATGACGGCTGCCTTCTATCAGCAAATGCGTCATCAGCTTGAGCAAGTAAAAGCTGATGGCTTGTACAAAAGTGAACGCCTTATTACTTCCCCGCAATCGGCCAGTGTGGCCGTTAATCATGAGCAACAGGTGCTCAATTTCTGCGCGAATAACTATCTAGGGTTAGCCAATCATCCTGCCTTGGTTGAGGCTGCCAAAGCGGGGATGGATGAGCACGGCTTTGGTATGGCGTCAGTGCGCTTTATTTGTGGCACGCAAGACGCCCATAAAACCCTTGAGGCCAAACTCTCTGACTTTTTGGGCATGGAAGATACGATTTTGTATTCGTCATGCTTTGATGCGAATACCGGCTTGTTTGAAACTATCCTGGGGCCTGATGATGCCATTGTCTCAGATGCGTTGAACCATGCATCGATCATTGATGGGGTGCGTTTATGTAAAGCGAAGCGGTTCCGTTACGCCAACAACGATATGGACGAGCTGGAAGCCCAACTTAAAGCCGCGAAAGCAGCCAATGTGGCGAATATCTTGATTGTCACCGACGGCGTTTTCTCGATGGATGGCGTGGTCGCTAACTTGCCCGCGGTGTGCGATCTGGCTGAGCAGTATGGCGCGCTGGTGATGGTGGATGACTCCCACGCTGTGGGCTTTATGGGCGATCATGGCCGTGGTACCCACGAATACCACCAAGTCATGGACCGCGTTGATATCATCACTGGGACCTTGGGTAAAGCCATGGGGGGAGCCTCGGGTGGCTATACATCGGGTAAAAAAGAAGTGATCGATTGGCTGCGTCAACGTTCACGCCCTTATCTGTTCTCGAATTCACTGGCACCGGCGATTGTGTCGGCCTCTATTCGCGTGCTCGATATGCTGGCGGAAAGTGACCATTTGCGCGCACAGCTATGGGATAACAGCGCACATTTCCGAGCTCGCATGACTGAGGCAGGTTTCACGCTAGCAGGCGCGGATCATGCCATTATTCCGGTGATGCTGGGAGATGCCAAAGTCGCGAGTGAGTTTGCCGAACGTATGATGCAAGAAGGCGTCTATGTGGTGGGCTTCTCTTATCCTGTGGTGCCGAAAGGGCAAGCACGTATTCGCACTCAAATGTCAGCCGCACACACGCGTGAGCAACTGGACCGCGCGATTGATGCTTTCATCAAAGTCGGTAAAGAAATGCAACTGATTGGGTAATCGTATGACACAAACAAGCATGAAAGCCCTGGCGAAGCTAAAAGCCGAGCCCGGTATTTGGATGACGGAGGCGGCGCTGCCTGAGCTTGGGCATAACGATCTACTGATCAAAATCCGCAAAACCGCCATCTGCGGTACCGACGTTCATATTTACAAGTGGGATGAGTGGTCGCAAAACACCATTCCGGTTCCCATGGTAGTCGGTCACGAATATGTGGGTGAAGTGGTTGGGATTGGACAAGAAGTCAAAGGTTTCGCCATCGGTGATCGCGTCTCCGGAGAAGGCCACATTACTTGTGGTCACTGCCGTAATTGCCGCGGCGGACGCACCCACCTTTGCCGTAATACCGAAGGGGTCGGGGTCAATCGTCCTGGCGCATTTGCGGAATATTTAGTGATCCCAGCGTTTAATGCCTTCAAAATTCCAGCGGAAATTTCGGACGATTTAGCCTCGATCTTTGACCCATTTGGCAATGCGGTGCACACCGCGTTATCGTTTGATCTGGTCGGCGAAGACGTGCTAATCACAGGAGCCGGCCCGATTGGTATTATGGCTGCGGCGGTTGCGCGTCATGTGGGCGCAAGACATGTGGTGATCACTGATGTGAACGAGTATCGCCTTGAGCTTGCCCGCAAAATGGGCGTGACTCGGGCGGTAAACGTCGCCGAGACCTCGATAGAATCGGTGATGGAAGAGCTTGGAATGACGGAAGGCTTTGACGTTGGCATGGAAATGTCGGGCGTCCCTGCCGCTTTTAATAGCATGCTGTCAGCCATGAACCATGGCGGCAATATTGCTTTACTCGGGATCCCACCGAGCGATATGGGCATTGATTGGAACCAAGTGATCTTTAAAGGCTTGGTAATCAAAGGTATCTATGGTCGCGAAATGTTTGAGACTTGGTACAAGATGGCCTCCTTGATTCAATCAGGGTTGGATTTAACCCCCATCATTACCCACCATTACCACGTGGATGACTTTCAAGAAGGCTTTGAGATGATGTGCTCAGGGCAGTCTGGCAAGGTGATCCTCGACTGGCAGGGCTAATGTAAGAGACCCATAACGCCATATGACCGGGTGATTGAAGGCTCACCAGGCGCTTGGCAATATTGACAGCGCTCACCCATGGGGTGGGCGTTTTTAATCCAACCAAGGAACTGGGTTAGTAGTATTGCCTTTACGACGAATCTCGAAATATAGCGATGGTGTTGATTGTCCGCCACTGTCGCCAACTAAGGCAATCGGTTCACCGGCGGTCACTGTGTCGCCGACGTCTTTGAGTAATGCTTGATTATAGCCGTACAAGCTCATATCCCCCTTGCCATGATCGACGGCAATCAATAGCCCGTAGCCACGTAGCCAACTGGATAGCACCACTTTTCCTGCATGCGCCGCTTTCACTTCCGTGCCACGCTTGGCATCAATCACGATGCCATTCCAAGTCACTTCGCCGGATTGGCGCTCGCCAAAGCGGTGAAGGAGTTTACCTTGGGCCGGCCAAGTGAGTTTTCCTTTGGCGTCACTAATGCCTGCCATATTGACCTGCGCGCGTCGTGCCGCCTCGGCGATTTGTTCTTGCAAGCGCTGCTTATTAGCTTTGAGCTCGGCTAAATATGCGCTGTCACTGGCAATCTTGGCACGAATTTGTTTCGCCGTTTGGCTTTGTGCGTTTTGCTCAGTCTCAAGCTCACGCTTTTTATCGGTTAACTCAGCCACGAGCTGCGTTTGTTTGTCCCGCTGCTGTTTGAGCTGGTGAGCGGTGAGCTGATAATCGGTACGGGTAGCGGCGAGTGACTCAATCGTCTGCTGCATTGTGCCTGCAACGATTTCGGCGTAGCGCGTTAACCGGTCAAGGGTGGCTGGTGATTCTTGGCTGAGCAGTCGTTTGAGTTGATCGTGTTTGCCTTGACGATATTGCGCATCGATAAGCTCGCCCAGTTGGGCTTGTTGGGCGATCATTTCCTGCTTTAATCGCGCTTGTTGTTGCGTCAGCTGGGTAATGTCGGTATCTGTTTCTTGCAGGCTAGCTTGCGCTTGGCGGATGCGCCTGGACAAGGTGTCAATCCGTTTAGATTGCGCTTTTAAGTCGCGCTGAAGTGCATTGAGTTTTTTATTGTGCGCGGCCAGCTGTGATTGTTGGCGGGCAATCTCATCGCTCACGCCCTCAAGTTGTGAGTTAGCGTGCACAGACCCTGTGAATAGACACAGAAAAACGCCAGTGCATAATGCACTGGCGCGGAGGGTTTGACCTAGGCGTGTTCGTTTCTCCCGCATGGGGAGATTATTTCAGATCGAACAGAGGCTTGCCAGTCATCTCTTCAGGAATCGGCATATCGGACAATGCCAACATGGTCGGTGCCAGATCAGACAGCTTACCGCCTTCTTTCAAGGTCACTGGTTTGCTACCGACATACATCAGTGGGACTGGTAAGTTGGTGTGTGCGGTATATGCACCGCCCGTTTCCTCGTTAACCATCATTTCAGCGTTACCGTGGTCGGCGGTGATCAGCATTTGACCGTCCACTTCTTTAATCGCTTCTAGCACGCGACCGATACAGCCATCGACAGCTTCACACGCTTGGACAGCAGCCTCGTAGACGCCCGTATGACCTACCATATCACCGTTCGGGTAGTTACAGATGATCATATCGAACTTGCCGGACTTAATCGCATCAACCAGTTTATCCGTTAGCTCTTCAGAGCTCATTTCGGGTTGTAGATCGTAAGTGGCCACTTTGGGTGACGCCACCAAAGAGCGCTCTTCGCCTTCAAATACGGTTTCCATACCACCGTTGAAGAAGAAAGTGACGTGCGCGTATTTCTCAGTTTCTGAAATACGTAGCTGGGTTTTACCGGTTTTCGATAGCCATTCACCCAAGGTGTTTGACAGGCTTGTCGGTGGGAAAGCCACCGTCGTATCGATATCGGCTGCGTATTCGGTCAGCATGACAAAGTCGGACAGTTCGGCATACTTCTTACGCGCAAACCCATCAAACTCAGGCATAAAGGCACGAGTCATTTCGCGCGCCCGGTCGGCACGGAAGTTCATGAAAATAACTGCGTCGCCGTCGTTGATGGTCGCTTTGTTGTCACCCTCACGGAAGATTTCCGTTGGGGCGACAAACTCGTCATTTTCTTCACGCGCATACGCCGCTTCGAGGCCTTCAACCGCGCTCGTTGCGCTATGCTCGCCTTGCGCCAAGGTCAACAAATCGTAAGCTCGCTCTACACGATCCCAGTTGTTGTCGCGGTCCATCGCGTAGTAGCGACCCACCAGTGAGGCCGTACGTCCTTTGCCTAGCTTGGCAAAAAGGGCGTCAAAACGCTCAAGTGAGGCTTTTGCGCTACGTGGTGGCGTATCACGACCATCCAAGAAGGCGTGCAGATAGATTTGATCCGCACCACGCTCAGCGGCCAACTCAACCATGGCCGCAATGTGGTCTTCATGGCTATGAACGCCACCTGGTGACATCAGACCCATGATATGAACGGCTTTGCCTTTATCCACGGCTTTATCGACCGCGGCAGTGAGTGCGGGGGTCTGGTTAAAGTCGCCATCGGCGATGGATTTGGTGATACGGGTGAGTTCTTGATACACCACGCGGCCAGCACCGATATTCACGTGACCGACTTCTGAGTTACCCATTTGCCCATCAGGCAGGCCAACGTCAAAACCGGATGCTGAAATCAAGGTGCTATTGTCGGCCATCAGGCTGTCGATAATCGGCGTGTTAGCATTGGTGATGGCATTATCGCTTTGTGGGTCACGATAGCCCCAGCCATCGAGAATCACCAGTGCAAGTGGTTTTTTCGCAGACATATTACGTCCTCTTAATTCAAGCTAAAGACTGACATTGGATGCCACTGACATTGAATGTCATGGAGCAGCCACTGAGGCTTGATGCCAGATTTGAGGCTAGCATCAGGCCTCAGTGGTGCAGTGTGCGTAATTTTACAACATTTTACGCAAGGATACGTAGGCTAAGATCAATTATTCCAGCTGATAAGTTAACCAGCAAGGGTTGCATGGCTTGCCTTCTACCCTTGACTCCCCTCATTATGGCGAAGATTGTCGGTATACGCGAATGGCTTCACTCGATGTCTGCGATTGATGAAACCTTCTTTCTTTTTAACATATTGAGGGGAACGAAAATTTATCATTCGATCACCGTGAGTGAGCAAGCGCGCGATTTCGTCTTGGTAGGCTGTAAAACCCTGACGAGCAGGTTATACTCGACACCATTTTCACCCCTTGATGGACTCTCGCCTCGCGGGACAAACAAGCAGTATAGAGCAAAGGTTATGCAGGAATATATCGATTTTGTCTCCAACAACATGATTCTGACACTGGTCTGGGTTGGCTTAGCTGCCACCCTGTCGATGTCGCTGATCAAACAGAAAACCGCCGCTTACAAAGTGGTGGCTCCGAACGATGCCGCGATCCTGAACAACCGTGAAAATGGGGTGTTTGTGGATATTCGCAGTCATGACGAGTTTCGTGCGGGCCATATCACGGGTGCAATCAACGTATTGCCCAGTGAAATTAAATCGCACTCATTTGGCGAACTTGAAAAACATAAAACTGACCCCATCATCGTAGTATGCAAGACCGGTCAAACCGCGGCTGACAGTGCGAATCAACTCGCCAAAGCGGGTTTTGAGTCTGTGTATGTGCTCAAAGATGGCTTGACCTCGTGGAACGATGCCAAAATGCCACTGGTCCGCGCCAAAAGCGGCAAAGGCAAAAGCAAAAAGAAAAAGTGATCCCTCACTCAAATCTCGAGCGACTGCATGACGCAGTGGCTCGCATTTTTTAATGTGCCCGGCACATAAGCAACTAGTTAGAAAGGACGAACCACCATGGCTGAAGCAGAAAACAACCAACAAGCCGAGCAAAACTTTGCCATCCAACGCGTTTTTCTTAAAGACGTGTCTTTTGAGGCGCCAAATTCACCTGACGTTTTTCAGCAAGACTGGGCACCTGACGTTAACTTAGATTTAGACACGCAAAGCCGCGAGCTGGGTGAAGGCATTTACGAGGTTGTTCTGCGTCTAACCGTGACCGTGAAAAACCAAGAGAGCAGTGCGTTCTTGTGCGAAGTACAACAAGGCGGCATCTTCTCGGTTACCGGCATGGATGCGCCGCAATTAGCGCATTGCCTCGGCGCTTTTTGCCCGAATATTCTTTTCCCTTACGCGCGTGAGACGATTTCTAGCTTGGTCGTTAAAGGGACGTTCCCACAGCTTAACCTTGCACCGGTAAACTTTGATGCCTTGTTCATGAACTACCTGCAACAGCAGGCGGACGCGAAATCTGGCAAAGAAGAAGACGCGCAAGCCTAAGGGGTCATTATGACAGATCTTGCTCCCACTCAAGACGCCGCGATTGTTGTATTGGGCGCTGGCTCGTACGGCACTGCCTTAGCGATCTCACTGGCGAGAAATGGTGCCAACGTTGTGTTATGGGGGCACGATCCACGTCATCTTGCGCAGTTGGAAATTGACCGTGCTAACCAGGCTTTTTTACCAGGCGTCGCCTTTCCAGACTCGCTGGTGCTTTGTGCCGATTTGTCCGTGGCGGTGAATGCCAGTCGTGATTTATTGGTGGTGGTGCCCAGCCACGTCTTTGGTCAAGTGCTCGGCCAAATCCGGCCCTACTTACGCGCGGATTCTCGCGTTTGCTGGGCCACAAAAGGGCTAGAACCGGAAACCGGACGCCTGTTGCAAGAAGTCGCGCGTGAACAACTGGGTGATTCGCGCTCGCTGGCGGTACTCTCGGGTCCCACTTTCGCTAAAGAGCTGGCGGCTGGCATGCCGACGGCGATTTCTGTTTCCTCGCCTGACCCTGAGTTTGTGCGTGATTTGCAAGAGACGATTCATTGCCAGCAGAGTTTCCGCGTTTACGGCAATCATGATTTTATCGGCATGCAATTAGGTGGCGCGGTAAAAAACGTGATTGCGATTGGGGCTGGGATTTCTGATGGTATCGGGTTTGGCGCCAATGCGCGCACGGCTCTGATTACGCGTGGCTTGGCGGAAATGACGCGCTTGGGTGAAGCGCTAGGCGCATCGCGAGAGACCTTTATGGGCATGGCCGGTTTAGGTGATCTGGTTTTAACCTGCACCGATAATCAATCGCGTAATCGCCGCTTTGGGCTGGCGCTTGGCCAAGGTGAAGGCGTGCAAGCGGCGCAGGATAATATCGGTCAAGTGGTTGAGGGCTTTCGCAATACCAAAGAGGTGTGGGCACTGGCGCAGCGCGCTGGGGTTGAAATGCCGATTGTGGAGCAAATTTATCAAGTTTTATATCAGGGTAAATTGGCGCATCACGCTGCTCGAGACTTGCTGGCCCGCGATAAAAAATCCGAATAACGGCAACGTGTATCAGCATATAAATAGGCGCGCGGGGTGAGAACCGCGCGTTTTTTTTATACACTGGCACGGTAGGGGAAAGTCCCAGTTGCCGGTGATTTTTGATAAGGATGAAGGCAGTGAATCAGGCTAAAAAAGAATGCCAACAGAACCGTGTGTGGCAAGCGGTAAAAACAGAAGCACGCGAACACTCAGAGCGCGAGCCCATGTTGGCCAGCTTTTACCATGCCACAATTATCAAGCACGATAATCTCGCCAGTGCCCTGAGCTATATTTTGGCCAATAAATTGTCGACGCCGTCGATGCCGTCGATGGCGGTGCGAGAAGTGATTGAAGAAGTGTATGCCAATGATGCGTCGGTGGCTGAATCGGCTGCCTGCGATATTTGTGCCACGGTAGAGCGGGATCCTGCGGTGGAACTGTACTCCACGCCCTTACTGTACCTAAAAGGGTTTCATGCCTTGCAAGGCTTCCGTGTGGCAAATTGGCTGTGGCACCAAGGTCGCAAAGAGTTAGCGACGTACCTACAAAACCAAATTTCAGTGACCAGTCAGGTGGATGTTCATCCGGCGGCCACTATCGGACGTGGGATCATGTTTGACCACGCCACGGGGATCGTGATCGGTGAGACGGCGGTGATCGAAGATAATGTTTCGATCTTGCAAGATGTTACTCTCGGCGGGACCGGAAAAGAAGGCGGTGATCGCCATCCGAAAATTCGGACCGGTGTGATGATCGGCGCCGGTGCGAAAATCCTTGGCAATATCGATATTGGCGAGGGCGCGAAAATTGGATCATGCTCTGTGGTGCTCAACCCTGTACCGCCGCACACCACGGTGGCGGGCGTGCCGGCTAAAATCGTTGGGCGCCCGAGTTCACACATGCCCTCACTGGATATGGATCAAGAGTTTAACGGCTCACACAAAACGTTTATTTCGGGGGACGGCATATAACTGCTTTGACGCCATTCCACAAAAAAAACGGAACCGCACAGTTCCGTTTTTTTGATCGCCATGCGCTAATCAGCGCAATATCGCGAGCGGCTTAGAACAGTTTTTCTGCCACTTCGTAAAGATCATCACGGAATGGGCGCTTCATGTTTTCAATGGCATCAATGATGTCATGGTGAACCATTTTGTCATTTTGAATCCCGACACAGCGTCCGCCTTCGCCGTTTTGCAGCAGGTCGACCGCATAGGCACCCATGCGCGAAGCAAGGATACGGTCAAATGCACCGGGCTGACCGCCACGCTGAATGTGGCCCAAAATGGTCGCACGTGTTTCGCGGCCAGTTTCGGTTTCGATGAACTTCGCCAGTTCATTAGCATCGGTCATTAGCTCTGTAATCGCGATGATCGCGTGCTTTTTACCCTTGTAAATGCCTTCTTTCACTTTGGCAAGCAGCTTGTCTTTATCAAGACCAATTTCCGGTGTGATGATGTATTCACAGCCGCCAGCGATCGACGCCATTAAGGTCAAGTCACCACAGTGGCGCCCCATGACTTCGACAATAGAGATCCGCTGATGCGACGAGGAGGTGTCACGCAAACGGTCGATAGCGTCGATCACTGTGTTCATCGCGGTCATATAGCCAATGGTATAATCGGTACCGGCGACGTCGTTATCAATGGTGCCTGGCAGGCCAATACAAGGATAGCCCATCTCAGTCAGTTTTTTCGCGCCCATGAACGACCCGTCACCACCGATAACCACCAGCGCATCAATGCCGTGCATTTTTAGATTTTGAATGGCTTGCTCACGTACTTTTTCGTCAGCAAACTCGGGGAAGCGAGCTGAACCTAAAAAGGTTCCGCCGCGGTTAATCACGTCAGATACGCTTGTTCGGTTTAGGCGTTCGATGCGGTTTTGATGCAAGCCAAGAAACCCGTCATAAATACCGTAAACTTCTAATCCTTCGCTCAATGCGCTGCGAACCACACCGCGAATCGCTGCGTTCATACCTGGCGCATCACCGCCACTGGTCAAAACACCAATTTTTCTAACCATGGTTACCCTCTGACTGTTCGTCACTTATTTCGTGCCGATTGCGGAAATGGCAACCTGCTTGCCCCAGTGAACCCGCAATGACGCTTGCTTAAACTGTAATTTTCCTACTTCTGTAATAGTATTACAATTACTGTAGAAAAAAAGTTGATACATGTCAGCCCGATGAGCTTTTGTTCAGCCTCTCATCAAGGCTTTTGTTTTCCTTGCCACCACCTGTTTCCCTTGCCACCACCGATTTTGGGTCTTGATGAATCATGACATCCGCGCCGGGAAAGGCGACCAGTAGCCTATCTTCTACGACATCTGCAAGGGTATGTGCATCCACTAAGGGTAGCTCGTCATCAAGCTCTATGTGTAGTTGGATAAATTTTGTCATACCGGCTTGGCGCGTACGCAGTTGGTGAATGCCATGAACGCCGACGACAGAACTGGAAAGTACCGCGATTTTCTCTTGCTCTTCAAGCGGTAACTGCCTATCAAGCAGTGATTGGACCGCCTCGTACGCCATTTTGACAGCTTGAGATAGGATAAAAACACTGATGCCGATGGCAAACCAAGCGTCAGCTTGCGTCCAGCCGTACCAACTCAGTGCCAAGGCGACAATGATCGCAATATTCATTAATAAATCGGATTGATAGTGAAGTGCATCGGCAGCAATGGCTGGACTGGCCGTTTTGCGAATCACCCATTTTTGGAATAAGACTAACCCTAGCGTAATCACGGTGGCACCGGCACTGACAGCAACGCCAAGCTCTGGCGATGCAATCGGCACTGGCTTGAACAAACGTTCAAGGCCACTGAGGAGCAAAAAGGAGGCCGATCCGACGATAAAGGTTGATTGCGCGAGTGCGGCGAGGGATTCGGCTTTGCCGTGGCCGAAACTATGCTCACTATCAGCAGGTTGAACGGCGTACCGCACCACAATTAAATTGGTCAACGAGGCCAGTAGATCGAGCAGTGAATCGACAAATGAGGCCAGCACACTGACCGATCCTGTCAACCACCATGCAATCAATTTGGCCAGAAGTAAGGTGGTCGCTACCGCGGTGGCTGCCCACGCGGCGGCCTCGACCCAGAAAGCATACTGTTTTTTCATAAAAAAGGGCTGTGTAATGAAACGCAACCCTTAGTATATAGACTGTTGACCCGATGCGTATGACACGACGCAGATTTATCGTGAACAATTGCCTCGACGATCATGGTGGCCTTGGCCGCGCTTGCCTTTTTCTTTATCCCAACCGCCGTGTCGGCGTTGGTCATGCATCTTATCTAAGAAGGTTTCTTGCTGCTCCGGCGTCAACACTTGCATCATGGCATGCATGTGGCGAGCGCGCTCGATCCCTTGGCCGTGCATTTGTCGGCCATGTTGTGGCATGGCATTGAATAGCTCGGTGGCCGCCGCTTCATCAAATTCAGGTTGAGTTAGCAGTGCCCCCATTTGCTGCCGGAATCCGTCACGCGCCTGGAGACGTTGATCTCGGTAAGTGTCGCGAAGGGTGTCGAGTTGTGATTGTTGTGCTTCCGTTAAGTCAAGATCCTGCCAGATCCCGCGGTTGGTGTCGTTACCGAACTGCGGTGCAGCAAGGGTGGGAATCGCAATGAGCGCGGCGGCTAAGCCAAGGGTTAAACGTTTCATCCTGTCTCTCCATCATTGAGTAGGTACACGTTTAGATTAACCCTTGGGATGTAAAGTCACGTTATGCGATGTAAAGATGGGTAAAGTCATGCCTGTGCCGATGTCGCTATGATAAAAAGATTGTATTCAGCGTCACTGAATTGAGGAGAGGGTCACGGGCGATGCAGCAGGTTCTAATTATTGACGATGACACCGAATTGACCGCACTGCTTGGTGAGTTGCTGTCATTGGAAGGGTTTTCGGTTCGCTGCGCGGACAATGGACAAATGGGCTTAGCAATGGCGAGTGAATTACCGCCAGATATTATTTTGCTCGATGTCATGATGCCGGTCTTAAATGGTATGGAAACGTTACGGCAACTCCGCGCCACGTCACATGTTGCGATTTTGATGTTGACCGCACGAGGTGAAGAAGTAGACCGCGTGATGGGCTTAGAGCTTGGGGCGGATGATTACCTGGCCAAACCGTTTAGTGATCGAGAGCTTCTAGCAAGAATGCGGGCGATTTTACGACGCACTCGGTTACCGGACCCCGAGCCGCCGACCCAAGCGCAAGAGCCTGTTTTAGCCCATGACGATGTGTGCGTTTACCCGCATCGGTTGGAAACAGTATGCCAAGGCGAGACGGTCGATCTGACCGGCATGGAGACAGAAATGTTGGCGTGCTTGCTGGCGCACCCGGGTGAAGTGGTAAGTAAAGCCCACTTGAGTGAGCAGGTGTTAGGTAAGCGTTTGATGCCCTTTGACCGTGCCGTGGATGTGCACATTTCCAATTTGCGCAAAAAGTTACCTGAACGTGCTGATGCTAAACCAAGAATCAAAACGCTGCGAGGAAAGGGGTATTTATGGGTCGACTAGCCAGCGTGCGCCAAACCCTGTCGCGTGTTCCTTTTTTCTCTAGTTTGTATGGTCGGATTTTCGTGATTTTTTGGCTCACACTATTACTGGTATTAGCGGCGGTCATTTGGGCCCAGCGTGGCGATCCGCGATCGCTGCACCCAGTGCCGGCCGCGGAGCAAGCACGTATTGCTGCTCAAATAAATCAGTTAGTGAACATCGCGACGACACGCGACATACCGATAGCCACGCTCGTTGCCAGACATAATCAGCGTCGTGGTCATCGCCACAGTCGGGCAGCGAACACCCTTTACTGGGTCCCTAAATCGGCCCGGATTGACGATTTACCGACCGAGTTACGTCGCTTTATGGCTCAAACCAATGAGACAGAGCAGCCGATGCAACGCTTGGTGCGTCGCGCCATGCTCGCCGGTCCTTTTTCTGTGAGTACGGATAACGCGCAAGGCAATCTTTATCATGCCCGTCGTTGGCAGCCTCGTCTTCCTTTCGTGTTGAAAATACTGGAAACGCCGCAGCATTTGTTGCTGGTCACTATGTTGGTCAGTACTCCCTTGTTGCTTTGGTTGGCCTATACACTGACGCGTCCGGCGCGGCGGTTTGAGGCGGCAAGTCGTCGTGTCGCCAACGGCGATTTAGTGCCGGATCCTGCGTTAGAGTGCGGCCCGAGAGAATTCAGTGAGGCTGGGAAGGGATTTAATCATATGGTTACGGCGCTCAATCAAATGGTGACCGGACAACAGCAACTGGTGTCGGATATTTCTCATGAGTTACGGTCGCCGCTGACGCGCTTACAAATGGCACGCGCCTTGGCGGAGCGTGAATTAGGACACAGTGATAGCTTGGCCAGGATTGAGCGGGAAGCGGGGCAGCTTGAAGCCTTAATTGCGGAGCTGCTTACGTTGTCAAAACTGCAAGCGCAAGGGCAGCTTGAGCGCGCGTCAGTCAGTGCGGATGTGTTGTGGCAGTCGGTGGTGGACGATGCGAGTTTCGAAGCGAATCAACAAGGCAAATCGATCACGATAACGCCATGGCCGTCGGTCACATTGAGTGTTAATTCGCGCCTAGCTTGTAGCGCGTTGGAAAACGTACTAAGAAACGCGATCCGTTATGCGCACCTAGGTATCGATATCACCACATTCATTGATGATACCATGCTGGTCATTCAGGTTGCCGATGATGGTCCGGGAGTGCCAGAGAGCATGTTGACCGATATCTTTCGGCCTTTTTATCGTGTCTCTGCCGCCCGAGAGCGGCAATCTGGCGGCTCTGGGCTAGGGCTTGCGATCACCGCGCAAGCGGTACAACAGCATGGCGGGCAGGTCTTGGCTCACAATCGACCGCAAGGCGGGTTGGTCGTCACACTTCGCTGGCCGGTGCATTAATATTGCGCTGGTTTCCCGCGGTTGCGACAATAACGGCTTATTTCTCACTGTGGTAACTGACCATGTTTGACATTGCGCTTTATGAGCCAGAAATTGCGCCTAATACGGGCAATATTATTCGATTATGTGCTAACTGTGGCGCTAACTTGCACTTGATTGAGCCGTTAGGCTTCGATTTGGAAGAAAAGAAGGTACGCCGTGCGGGGTTGGATTATCATGACTTGGCGCGGGTGACGCGACATGCGAATTATGCCGCCTTCATTGATGCCATGGCGGGACGTCGGATCTTTGCTTGTACAACCAAAGCGACGCAATATCATACTCAGGCAACATTTGCGCCTGGCGACGTGCTGTTGTTTGGCCCTGAAACACGGGGGCTACCGCAGGATCTTATTCAGGCACTGCCGGACACGCAGCGTTTGCGTATCCCGATGCAGCCAGATGCACGCAGCCTCAACTTATCCAATGCAGTGGCAATTATTGGCTACGAAGCCTGGCGTCAGTTAGGTTTTGAAGGCGCATAGCGAACAGACTGACAGACAAAAAACGCCCCCTACCAATAGGGGGCGTTTTTATTCGCGAGCGCGTTACTATTGGCTATTTAACCGCACAACGAATTACGCTTTTTTCGCTTCACCGGCGGCTTTCGCGATTGCAGCAAAGCCTGCAGCGTCAAGCGCGGCACCGCCAACCAAGGCGCCGTCGATATCCGGCATCGCGAACAGCTCTGCGGCATTTCCAGCTTTGACCGAACCGCCGTACTGGATGACCACTTTGCTTGCGACGTCTTCGCTGTAAGACGCAATGTGCTTACGGATGGCAGCATGAATGTCTTGCGCTTGCTGAGCGGTTGCCGCTTTACCGGTGCCGATTGCCCAGATTGGCTCATAAGCAATGATCGCACCGTTTAGCGCTTCAACGCCTTGAGATTGGATCACAGCGTCAAGCTGGCGAGAACACACCGCCAGGGTTTCGCCCGCTTCGTTTTGTGCGTCAGATTCACCGATGCAAAGTACTGGTGTGAGGCCATTTTCTTTCAAGAAAGCGAATTTTTTCGCCACAAACTCGTCAGATTCTTGGTGATATTCACGGCGCTCTGAGTGGCCGATAATAATATGGGTTGCACCAAAATCTTTCAGCATGTCGGCAGAGATATCACCGGTGAATGCACCGCTATTGTTGGTATCAACGTTTTGCGCACCCAACTTAATGGCGCTGTCAGCCAGCAGTTGTTCGGCTTGTGCCAGATACATCACCGGTGGTGCGACGGCAACGTCAACGCCTTCAACGTCTTTGAGTTCAGCATTAAGGCCGTTAAGCAGTTCAGTGACCATGGCTTTGCTGCCATTGAGTTTCCAGTTACCCATTACCAATGGACGGCGCATAGGAGTTCCTCCGCGGTTTAGTTGATTTGAAGTCAAAAGATGTAAAGAAGGTAGTCTATTGTAGCGCGGCCTTCTCTGTTTAAAATCATAGAATGGCGAGAATGTCCTCGTTTTTACCCGTTTTGCGCGCAAAAGGGAACCTTCAGGTAGTAAAATTTCATCATTATTGCGCCAATGGGGCGGCCAAAGTGTGACAGAGGTGCTCGTGATGGCGCCTATCTTGCGGCATGATGCAGGTTTGTGTTTTCAACGGAGTGAAATGATGCCTCATTTGGTGATGGAATACACCGACGCGTTAGCAGAGCGTGTGAACATTGATCAGCTGGTGGATGATCTGCACCAAGCGGCGATCGCCACCGATTGTTTTGACCCTGACGCGCTCAAATCTCGCGCTGTTCCATGCGCCGTTTGGCGTGTCGGTGCGCAAGCCGATCGCGGCGAGTTTGTGCATGTCGAGTTTCGCCTACTGGCTGGACGCAGTGATCAACAAAAACAGCAAATCAGTGACGCATTAACCGGGCCGCTGCGTGACCATGCAGGCCATGTCACCAGCCTAACGGTGGAAGTCCGTGACATGGATACCACCAGTTATCGCAAGTGGGTCGGACCCAATCATGCACTATGAGTGGCTCAATCGGTTTATCTCGATTGAGTTGGTGGTGTGGGGGCGTTGGCTGTTTGTCCCACTTTAAATTCCATGATGTCCGCTTGGTGGCTGCGCAAGGCGTCTGGGTTGGTAAACGCAGTCGAAAAGCGCGAATACTGACGAGTCAGTGCTTGGAAGAGCATCATGTTGACGTGTAATGGATTTTTACCATGATCAATCATGCGATTAATATGGCTTAACATGGCATGGAGCTGTGGCTGAGTGGCGTGGGACGCATTGGCGATCACCTCTTCGCTCATCTTAAGCCGTAATGTTTCTAATGCACGAGGGTCGGTCTGGGCCAACGCCGCTAACTCATCAAAAGAAGGAAGGGTCTTCATCGCATACTCCTTACGCGTCGTCGGCCGCGTGGCCATGTTACCAAAGCGTTAAAGTAACTATGAGTCGAGGTTTGCCAGGGATCAAACTTGCGCTGTCTGGCCAAGCTGGCGCCGTGGATAGAGAGATGGACGACGTATTGAGTAATTAATTGAATCAACGTCGTTTTTCTGGGGTTATTTTTGTGGATAAAAATGCCCCGCTTTACCGTATGCGTATCAGCAAAGCAGGGGGAGGAATTACCAGTAATGCTCAGTGGTCACATTCCCGGGCTTGCGGCGTAAGTTTTTACTGAGGCCTTTTCCTTCCAGCAGTGTTTTCACTTCTTTTACCATGGCTGGGTTGCCACATAACATCACCTGGCTGTGCTCGGAGGTCAGAGGCAGACCAACCACGCGTTCGAGCAATCCGTCTTCGAGAGCGTGTGTTACCCTACCTGATAAGGCGCCAGCTATAGGCTCGCGACTAACAAAAGGCTGAACCACCAGTTGGTCAGGGTATTTTTCTGCCAGTGCGTTAATGCGTGCTTGATAGGTTAAATCGGCAGCAAAACGTACCGCATGGACCAAGATAATTTTGCGAAAACGTGACCAGACATCGCCTTGCTCCATCAGCGAAATATAAGGGCCGATGGCTGTCCCCGTGGCAAACATCCAGAGGTGTTGACCTTGTGGTACTTCATCTAGGGTAAAGTAGCCGGCTGGATCTTGGGTAATCATCACGTTATCACCCGGCTCGAGCGCGTGAAGGCGTGGTGACATCAGGCCGTCAGCCACACGTGTCGCATACACTTCTAAGTATTTACTTTGTGGAGGATTCACAAACGAATAGGCGCGCTGGATCAGTTTGCCATCGATCTCCATCCCTAGCTTTGTGAATTGGCCTGCCGTAAAGGGCGCGACAGGGGCGGATAACACCAGGCTGAAGAGATCCTTCGTCCAATGTTGGTTCTCCACGACATCAGCCTTGATCCAAGTGGCCATATTACCTCCTCACGTTTTATCTCCAATGCGATAAGTGCAGCGATGCTGTCCTGAAACAATGTGTTCTTCACGTTCCACCCGATAGCGGTCGCCCAGTAAGTGTCGAAATAACTGGATTTCTGAGCGACATAGCGCAGGACAGGTTTTCGCTGCTTGACAGATAGGGCAGTGATGTTCAATCAACATATAGTCAGCGCCGTCTCGATGGAGCTCGGCCATATACCCCTCGCTCTCTCTAAGATACGCCAAGGTTTGCAATTTAGCCTCTAAATTATCGCAATCTTTGAGCGCATCTTGGTATTGGGCGAAGGTGGCAGCTTCACGTTGGGCGATCACTTTTGCGACCCCTTGGTCGCCAAAAACCTCTTGCACCGAATCGATCAAGGTGACGGATAAATCATGATGACTATCCGCAAACCGTCGGTGTCCGGTGGCGGTTAAAGACCAGTGGCGTGTAGGCCGGCCAACTTTGGCGCGGATATCTTCAAAATCCACCAAGCCATCACGCTCAAGGCTTTGTAAATGCTGACGCACGCCCATGGTGGTCATATTCAGATTATCCGCTAAGACTTTTGCACTGACACGGCCTTCGCGCTTTATGGTGTCTAAAATGCGGTCAGTGGATTTCATCGTCCGGACCTCGATTACCCCAATTGCAAATGTGCGAACGCATACTCACAATTAAATAAAGTAAAGTATTTATAAAAGGGTAATCGAAATCAATGGATTTGACCAGTCAGAGGCTACACTCATCAATGTGAAGATTATAAGATGTGCGGTTTGATCGCTTCATCTTTGCGGCTTAAATAGTGGGTGGAGCGAATACGGCGAATGGTCCGACATTGGCCACGTACCACCAGGGTTTCTGTCGTGGCTAGATCGCCCTGTCGGCTGATCCCATCAAGTAGGTCGCCTTTGGTGATGCCGGTTGCGGCGAAGACAACATTATCGCTACTGGCCATCTGTGACAGCGTGAGGACTTGGCGGGCTTGAATCCCCATTTGTTGACACCGGGCCAGCTCTTGCTCTCCGTAAACACGGTTCTCTGGGGTGTCACCTTTCACATCGTGTCGAGGGAGCAAGCGGCCTTGCATGTCCCCGCCTAGTGCACGGATCACGGCCGCAGAGACGACCCCCTCTGGCGCTCCGCCGATCCCAACCATGACATCCACTTCACTTTCTGGCATGCAGGTTAGAATAGAAGCAGCTACATCACCATCTGGAAAGGCGAATACTCGGATCCCTTGCGCTTGCATACTGGCAATAATGGCATCATGACGAGGTTTTGCTAAGGTGGCGACGACGAGGGTGTCGAGGGTTTTTCCGAGCGCAATGGCGACATTCTTGAGGTTTTCAAGCAGGGGCTTATTGAGGCCAATCACACCTTTGGCGCCAGGCCCCACCACTAATTTTTCCATGTACATATCTGGCGCTTTTAAAAAGCTGCCCTTTTCTCCAGCGGCCAGCACTGCCAAGGCATTGGCCTGACCCATTGCTGTCATGCGTGTGCCTTCAATCGGATCAACGGCAATATCAACCGCTTCACCGCCCAAGCCGACTTGCTCGCCAATATATAGCATGGGGGCATCGTCGATTTCCCCTTCACCGATGACGACTTCACCGTCAATCTCGGTCAGATTTAGCAAGGTACGCATTACCTCAACCGCTGCGCCATCGGCTGCGTTTTTGTCCCCTCTTCCCAACCACTTATAACCCGCGAGAGCGGCGCCTTCGGTGACGCGAGAAAAAGCCAATGCGAGATCACGTTTCATGAGTACTCCGGAATGTCAGCCACATTAAGACAGGCGTTAGCCTAATTTCCGCGCAGTTTACCAGAAATAGAAAACGTTTGCGTGACGAGTGCGGCGATGATTTTTATCTTCGCAGTGCGATAGTTGGCGAAGTCGCTGCATTTTTGCGCACTTGTCCATGCATAGGTAGTGAGAATAGTGGCAGTCTGACACCACCTGAGTACAATAAAGTCGGGGTGCACACCTGTTGCACGGGTTACTGCCGGATAAGCAGTAACGGGATCAATCGTCAGAAATAAGGTGGCCTTGATGTCATTGGAAGTATTAGAACAACTCGAAGCTAAAGTACAAATGGCGGTGGATACGATTTCGCTGCTACAAATGGAAATCGAAGAGCTCAAAGAAAAGAACGGGTCGCTGGAGCAAGATGCAGTGGCTGAAAAAGAAAGCCGTGAGCAATTAGCGCAAGAAAACGCCAAGTTAAAAGAAGAGCAAGAAGCTTGGCAGAATCGTATCCGTAGCTTACTCGGTAAGATCGAGAGCGTTGAATAAACCAAAAACAGAGCCGATGGGCTCTGTTTTTTATCGGTCAACTGACGCTACTAATCCTCGTCGAGATCATCGTCTTCTTCGTCGACTTCAGTGATGCTGAGCGGATCCGGCGATAAGATGACGCCAGTGGTGTCCGCATAGACATGGTCATCCGGCAAAAAGGTGACGCCGCCAAAGTTCACGGGGACGTCGGTTTCACCGGTACCTTGTTCATCAGCGCCCACTGGGATAGAGGCCAAGGCCTGGATACCTATGTCGATTTCATCGATGGTATCCACGTCGCGCACGCAGCCATAGACAATCATGCCAGCCCAGTCGTTATCTGCCGCGAGCTGTGCAATCTCGCCATCAATTAAGGCGCGACGTAACGAGCCACCGCCATCGATCAACATAATCCGCTGCTCGCCGTCTTGCTCGGCCATCTCGCGAATTAAGCCTGTATCTTCGAAGCATTTTACCGTGGTAATTTGGCCACCAAACGAGCTGCGGCCCCCATAAGAGCTAAACATTGGCTCCACGACATCCACTTGGTCGGGGTACATGTCGCATAGTTCCGAGGTATTGTATTCCATAGTCTAACTTCTTGTTGAGGCAGAAAAAGGCTGGCAAGCTTGCGCTGCCAACATGGCAAGTCCAAGTATAACGGGGCAATAAGGGTTTGCAATGACAAAGCGGCTAATCTGTGTCTTTATTAGACTAACAGCATCCCAGTCATAAATAGCCCATTAGTCACTAAGGCGCAGCGCACCATGTTGCCCATCATTGGCCGAAGCGCGTTCGCATTCGCCGTTTGATACACTTCGCGTCCGTGGCGAACCAATAAGGGCACACTCGCCAAGAACAACCATCCCAGCCAAGCTTGTAAGGTCAACGCGGCAAATAATGAGTAACAAACAATCGCACCGGCAAGTAGGATGACATGGTACTGCCGGCCTCGCTCGGGACCCAAGCGCACGACCAGGGTGTGTTTGCCACAAGCACGATCATTATCAATGTCTCGTAAGTTGTTGATGTTGAGCACGCCGACAGCCAGCAATCCGCATGCTGTCGCAGGCAAGATCACCAGCGAGTCAATCTGTCCAACTTGCAAATAGTAGGTCCCGGCGACGCCTAGCCAACCAAAAAACATCAGCACCGATAAATCACCGAGGCCTCGATAGCCGTAAGGTTTATTGCCGACGGTATAGGTGATCGAAGCGACGATGGCCATCAGGCCGAGCAATAAAAAGCTAATAATATCGGTGGGCTGCTGACAGGCAATCGCGATCAGTCCGCCGCCACTTAACACGGTGAGGGCAATATTGAAGGTCAGGGCGCGGCGCATGGTGGCGAGGCTCACTTTGCCCGATTGGATGGCACGCATCGGACCTAAACGGGTCATGTTGTCCGTGCCTTTTATCGCATCCCCGTAGTCATTAGCAAGATTAGAGAGGATTTGTAAGAATAAAGCGGTGATCAGCGCCATAACACTGATAGACCAAGAGAGGTTGCCTTGCGCTGCGGCGACCGCACTCCCTGATAAAATAGATGTCACGGCCAAAGGCAGCGTTTTGGGTCGCGCAGCATCAAGCCAAATAGCGAGCGTAGGGTGCAGCATAGCGATCCTCGAGACGAAAAAACGATGTCACTATTATTACGCAAGCAGCACAAGGAGTAACGAGTTCGCGACCGAAATCCTGCTTCCTATTGCGCCAGCTCAAGTTTTGATGCAAAAAAGGGCAGCGTTTGCTGCCCTAAGTTCGATAGTTGACGTGTCGTGACTACAGGATAAACCGACTTAAGTCTTCGTCATCCACCAGCTCTTCGAGGTGGCTACGGACGTATTCTGCGTCAACCACAACCTGTTGACCGGCGCGTTCACTGGCTTCGTATGAGACATCTTCCATCAGTCGCTCCATCAAGGTATGCAGACGACGCGCACCGATGTTTTCGGTTTTCTCATTGACTCGCCACGCCGCGGAAGCTAGCTCATCAATACCGCTTGGCTCAAAGCTCAAGTCAATCTCCTCGGTTTTGAGTAGTGCCGAGTATTGCTGGGTCAGTGAGGCGTTCGGCTCGGTAAGAATCCGTTTGAAGTCATTGGTTGACAATGCTTCTAGCTCGACGCGGATCGGGAGACGGCCTTGTAGTTCCGGGATCAAGTCTGACGGACGTGAGACCTGAAATGCACCAGAGGCAATAAACAGGATATGATCGGTTTTGATCATGCCATGCTTGGTTGAGACCGTACTGCCTTCAACTAACGGTAAGAGATCACGCTGTACACCTTCACGTGATACATCGCCACCACTGGTGTTACCCGACTTACAAATCTTATCGATTTCATCCACGAACACGATGCCATTGTTTTCCACCATGTGGATGGCTTGCTCTTTGATTTCTTCTTGATTGACCAGCTTAGCCGCTTCTTCTTCGGTCAGCGCCTTCATTGCGTCTTTGATTTTCATCTTACGCTTTTTAGTGCTGTTGCCGGCAAGGTTTTGGAACATCCCTTGCAGCTGATTGGTCATTTCTTCCATGCCCGGTGGTGACATGATTTCTACGCCCATTTGCGGCGCCGCAACATCGACTTCCACTTCTTTGTCGTCAAGTTTACCTTCGCGTAATTTTTTACGGAAGCTTTGGCGTGTTGACGAATCTTCTTGGGTCGCTTCGTTTTGGCCCCATGCATCACGCGCTGGAGGCAGTAAGATGTCGAGGATACGATCTTCCGCTTGTTCTTCGGCGCGGAATTTGACTTTTTCCATCGCCTGCTGCTGGGTCAGATTCATCGCCACATCCGCAAGATCACGAATAATGGTTTCGACTTCTTTACCCACATAGCCGACTTCGGTGAATTTGGTCGCTTCTACTTTGATAAAAGGCGCATTCGCTAATCGCGCAAGACGACGTGCAATTTCGGTTTTACCGACACCGGTGGGGCCAATCATCAAGATGTTTTTCGGGGTCACTTCCGCACGCAAGTCTTCTGGCAGTTGCATACGGCGCCAGCGGTTTCGCAGTGCGATCGCCACCGCACGTTTGGCATTGTCTTGACCAATAATATGGCGGTCAAGTTCGTGCACGATTTCGCGTGGAGTCATTTCAGACATCACTAATCCTGTTTATTACTCTCGAGTTCTTCAACCGTGTGTTGTTGGTTTGTAAACACACATATATCACCGGCGATGGTTAGCGCTTTCTCTGCAATCTCGCGGGCGTCTAACTCGGTGTTTTCTAACATGGCAACGGCGGCGGCTTGCGCATAGTTACCGCCTGAGCCAATAGYAATCAGATCGCGCTCGGGCTCAACCACATCACCATTACCGGTAATGATTAAGGAAGCGGTTTCATCCGCGACAGCCAGTAGGGCTTCAAGGCGACGCAGCGCGCGATCGGTTCGCCATTCTTTGGCAAGCTCAACGGCTGCTTTGGTTAGGTGCCCTTGGTGGAGCTCAAGCTTACGCTCAAAGCGCTCAAATAAGGTAAAGGCATCTGCGGTACCGCCAGCAAAACCAGCGAGCACTTGGCCGTTATACAAGCGACGAACTTTTCGCGCATTACCTTTCATGACGGTATTGCCGAGCGATACTTGACCATCGCCAGCAATAACCACTTTACCTTCGCGACGGACGGAGACGATTGTAGTCACGGGAACCTCTTTGTTTGTGTCTGGTGCACCAGATGGGTGATTAATCTAGATGGTTGGGTTTTGACGCTGACTTTTCAAGGGGAGAGCGCAATACTTTCCCCGTTCGCTATTCCCAATACCAAATAGCACAAGGTTCGACACCGGCGCGACGCAGCATATTGCGATCTTTCTCTGCTTGGCGCTTGCGCGGGTAAGGGCCAAGCACCACACGATACCAAGTGCCTTTCTCACCAGGGCTTACCTTGATTTGGCTTTCTAGCCCTTGAAACGCAATGATCGCTTTACGCTCATTAGCCTGCCCTTGGCTACGGTAAGCACCGCATTGCATGAGGTAAGGACGGGTCGATTGTGGCAGCGCTTTTGCTTTCACTTCTACTTCCTTGCCTTCCAGCTCTTCGATGTAGCTCCATTTTTCTTTGGGCTTTTTCGGTAGACTTTCTACCTGGCTTTGCGTGGCCGGTTGCGTGTGAGACACGGGGGGAGAAGGGGGTGTCGGTGCATCGGTTTTGCTCAACCAATACAGGCCATAAGCAAACGCACCCACTAAGACAACAGCAAGCAGCGCCCATTTAAATGGGAATCCAGCCCGCGTCTTGGTCGGTTGGCGGCGAGTATTTTTTTTACGCGGCGCTTTGCCACGTTTAACGTAATCACGAGTTGCCACAGCAAATAATCAAATTAAGAAGCCAGTAAAGGGCTCATATTACTGGCTTGAGCCCGTGCTGACTAGTCTTACTACCGAGACGGAGGGGCGACACTCTCACGGATCACCAGCTTGGCGTCCAAAAGCCGGGAGCCAGGGGTCACTTCTCGTCCTTGTAACGTGTTTAGCAGCATCAACATGGCTTGGCGGCCAATGTCATAGCGAGGCTGCGAAACGGTCGTGAGTGGTGGATCGCAATACTCGGCGAATTGGATATCATCAAAACCAACAATGGAGATATCTTGCGGGACCCGCATGCCTAAACGTTTCGCTTGTTGCATCGCGCCAACGGCCATGACATCGCAGTGACAGAATACCGCAGTGGGTGGCTCAGGCAGTGAGAGCAAGTTGGTGATGGCACGCGCTCCGGAGGCAAAACTAAAGTCACCGACGACGCTATACGCTGGATTGATGGTGATCCCCGCTCGATGTAACGCTTGCTGATACCCTTGTGAGCGGAACTGCGTTAATGCTGTCTCCGGTACGCCGGTAATGTTAGCAATCCGAGTATGGCCGACTTGGGTGAGATAATTAACCGCTTCAAAGGCAGCGGTAAGGTTATCGATATGAACCGTCGGTAATTCCAGATCGGGCGCATATTCACAGGCCATGACCAGTGGCGGTAAGTTTTTTTGCTCAGGCTTGCTGACATCAAAAGGGACGTCGGAGCCAAGCAGCAGCATGCCATCCGCTTGTTTAGTAAACACCAGATTGACGAATGAATTTTCACGGTGGTGTTGCTGGGCACTGTCACCCAGTAGAACTAGGTAGCCATGTTCCATGGCGGCTTCTTCAATGCCGCGAATAATCTCACTGAAGTAGGGATCACAAATGTCCGGTACAATAGCGACGATGGTTTTTGATTCATTGCGACGCAAGTTACGCGCAAGTGAATTAGGGGAATAACCAGCTTCAACCACAGCATGTTCAACTTTTTTACGCGTGCTGGCTGACACCTTCTCTGGGTTCATCAGCGCGCGCGATACCGTTGCTGTGGATACACCGGCAATGTGGGCAACGTCCTTCATTGTCGCCATAATGACAGTCCTCTTGTTATCTATATTGTGAGATCAAACAGTTATTAGCTCATCTGACCTGTTTTCTTAGCCAATTGCGGCCCTATTTTACCTATGCTTGTCCAATTTAAATACGGACAAGCTAACACTTATTGCAATGAAAGTGTGACTTGTGTCGACTTACGGCAAGGGAGTATTAAGAAAGGTCTTGCGGCTCGACATCTAAAGACCAACGTACTTTGCGCGAAAGGGGTAATTGATGGATTGCAGGAAGAGCCACCGTTAGCCACTGCTGCATCACTTTTCGACTTGGGGCTTGGATTAATAATTGCCAGCGATAACGGCCCGCGCGTTTGGCCATCGCTGCGGGCATAGGGCCCATGACATGGCTTTCATCGTGTTGAATGGGGGAGGCAGCGAGCGTTTGACGTACTTGTTGTAAAAACTGCTGCACACTGTTTTCTTCATGGCCTTCGGCGCGAAATAAACTTAAGAACGTATAGGGCGGAAGCCAAGCTTGGCGGCGTTCAGTGAGCGCCGACTCCGCAAAGGCTTGATAGCCTTTGTGTACCAGCGATTGGATCAGGCTGTGCTCGGGATGGTGCGTTTGTAATAGCACCGTCCCTGGCTTGCTGGCGCGACCGGCGCGGCCGGCGACTTGCACCATCAGTTGCGCCAACCGTTCAGGCGCGCGAAAGTCATTACTAAACAAGGCACCGTCGACATCAACTAACGCCACTAGGGTGACATTGGGAAAATGATGGCCCTTAGCGAGCATTTGTGTGCCCAGTAGGATCTGATATTCGCCCTTTTCTATGCCATTAAGGTAGGTTTCCAAGCTGCCCTTACGGCGGGTATTGTCGCGATCAATACGCACGGTTTTATATTCAGGAAAGAGCTCGCCCAACTGGCTTTCAAGCTGCTCGGTGCCCACGCCGACACTGATTAACTGGGTGGAGCCACAATCGTGACACTGGTGCGGAACGGGTTTTTGGTGGCCACAATGATGACAACGCAATTCTTGCTGTTGCTGGTGAAGGGTATAGTAAGCATCACAACGTTGACAATTCGCGAGCCAGCCACACTCGTGGCACATCATGGCGGGCGCATAGCCACGGCGATTTAAAAACAACATGACCTGATTGCCTTGTTGTAGGTGCTGGCGCATTTCGGCGATCAACGGCGCGGATAATCCAGCGTCGAGGTAATGGCCCTTAATATCGAGTATTCCCTGACGTGCGGTCACCGCATTACCTGGACGCTGAGTCAGCTTGAGGTACTGATATTTACCGGTTTTTGCGTTATGCAAGCTTTCCAAAGAGGGGGTGGCAGAACCGAGTATCACCGGCACTTTTTCTTCATGACCACGCATAACCGCTAAGTCTCGGGCATGATAACGAAAGCTATCTTGCTGTTTATACGAGGGGTCATGCTCTTCGTCAATAATGATAATGCCTAAATTAGCCATCGGCGTGAACAGGGCAGACCGTGTACCAATGACGATTGCTGCTTGATTCTCGCGCGCGGCTAACCAGGCTTTTAGTCGATCGTTATCATTTAAGCCTGAATGCATCACGGTTACCGGGACATGAAAGCGGCGCTCAAACCGGCGAATGGTTTGTGGGGTGAGGCCGATTTCTGGTACCAAAATTAAGGCTTGTTCACCGCGAGCAAGCACAGGTTCGAGCACGTTTAGGTAGACCTCTGTCTTCCCTGAACCGGTGATCCCCTCGAGTAAAGCACAAGCAAAACCGTCATTGGCATTGATGGTGGCAACCGCCATCGCCTGTTCATGGTTGAGTGCCGGTTTGTCTTCGGTGACGGCAAAATGCGGTTGCCAGGCTTGAGCGTTTAGCGGTGGTGTGTAGGGGGCTATCCAACCTTTTTTGGCCAGGGTTTTTAGCACCGGTGCGCCGATGTCTTGTTCGATCAAGTCGGCATGGGTGGCAGGGCCGTGTGTGAGCAACTGCAACACCCGAGCTTGTTTAGGGGCACGGCTCAGGCCCGAGAGGAGTTGGTTTTGTCCTGACTCGGTAATTTGCCACCATTTTTGCTGTTGTAATGCCGCAGGGCGTCCTTTTCGAAGCAGGGTTGGCATCACAGCGCCCATCGCATCCCCTAGCGGATGATGATAAAAGCGGCTTGCCCAGTGGAGTAAATGATAGACGCCGGGCGTCCAAACCGGTTGGGTATCCAATACGGCATCGAGCACCTTGAGTTGGCTCGCGTCCACACTGGCGGTTGCGGATAAGCCGGTGACAATGCCAACCTTGTGCTGGCGGCCAAAGGGCACTTTTACCCGCCCACCGATGATGGGATGTTGATTCTCACCGATTCGGTAATCAAAAGTTTTCGCTAACGGGACCGGTAGGGCCACCTGAGCAAACTGTTCCATCACAACATCTTATTGACCAGAAGGGGGCTCAGTGTAACGGTTCGCCTTCGGTTGGCAAAGCCTTGTTGTACGGTGACGCGGCGTGGTGATTGCACAAAAAAGTTGCGAAACCGAGGGGGCTTGATTAGAATTGCGCGCCTTAGAAAATATTTGTTAACGACGTGTGGTGCCCGGCTTAGGATCGGGAGAGCGACACGGCCTTTAAAATGAGGTTATCCCTATGAAAGCTGGTATCCATCCAGAGTACAAAGCCGTCACAGCAAAATGCTCTTGCGGTAACGAATTTGCGTTCAGCACAACCCTAGGTAAAAACATCAACCTAGACGTGTGTGACAAATGTCACCCATTCTACACCGGTAAGCAGCGTATCCTTGATGCTGGTGGCCGTGTTGATCGCTTTAAGAAACGTTTCGGTGCCCTTAGCAGCAAAAAATAAGCAGCTATTGACCGAATATAGAGAAGGGACGCATCAGCGTCCCTTTTTTTGATCGTATCGTCCTAGTATTCGGACAACAGGTCCGAGCATCATCGCGAATACGGCGTTAGTACTGGTGGACGTTTCCCCGCTGCGTTACCATCTTTACCCTTATACAAACCTTTCCTGTGTGGTTTGTAGAGTGTCTGGCTAATATCGGTCATCCTTCCCTGCCGGTATTGGTTACCCCTTCACGATAATAACTAGGAAAACGACATGTCGGACGATAAACGCCAGCAAGCGCTGGATTATCATGCATACCCTACACCCGGAAAAATCTCTGTCGAACTCAGTAAGCCTGCTGATTCAGCGGCGGATCTTGCTCTCGCCTACAGCCCAGGCGTTGCTGAACCTGTGCGTGAAATAGCCCAAGATGCGGATGCCGTATATCGCTATACCGGTAAAGGCAATATGGTTGCGGTGATCTCAAACGGCACCGCGATTTTGGGGTTAGGGAATTTAGGGCCGATGGCGTCAAAGCCTGTCATGGAAGGCAAAGCGTTATTGTTCAAGCGTTTTGCCGGCTTGGACTCGATCGACATTGAAGTTAAACACCGCACCATCGATGAGTTTGTTGATACCGTAGCCAATATTGCTGACACCTTTGGCGGTATCAACCTTGAAGATATCAAAGCCCCAGATTGTTTTGAGATCGAAAAGCAGCTGATTGAACGCTGTGAAGTGCCTGTCTTCCATGATGATCAACATGGTACCGCGATTGTCACTGCTGCGGGGATGCTTAACGCGCTCGAGTTGCAAGGCAAAGATATTGGTGAAGCCACCATCGTGTGTCTCGGTGCGGGTGCCGCTGCGGTGGCCTGTATGGAGCTATTGATTAAATGTGGCGCCCAGCGCGAAAAGATTTACATGCTGGATCGCAAAGGGGTGATTCACACCCGTCGTGATGACATTAACAAGTATAAGCAGCTGTTTGCCAATAACACGGATAAGCGTACCCTCGAAGATGTGATTGAAGGTGCGGATCTCTTTGTTGGCGTATCAGGCCCGGATTTGCTCTCGCCTGAGGCATTAAAACTGATGGCGGATAAGCCTGTCGTGTTTGCCTGCTCAAACCCAGATCCTGAAATTAACCCAGAGGTTGCGCACCAAGTCCGGGATGATCTGATCATTGGAACGGGGCGTTCGGATTACCCGAATCAGGTGAATAACGTCTTGTGTTTCCCGTTTATTTTCCGGGGAGCATTAGATGTGCGTGCCAGTGAGATTAATGATGCGATGAAGTTGGCCGCCGTTGAAGCGATTCGTGGTTTGGCGAAAGAGCCTGTACCACAATCGGTCTTAGATGCCGCGGGCTTGTCTTCACTCAGTTTTGGCCCGGATTACATCATTCCCAAGCCGATGGATGCCCGTTTACTGCCCAAGGTAGCACGTGCCGTGGCGCTTGCGGCCGTCGAAACCGGCGTAGCCCGTATTGAGATGCCAGACAACTATATGTTGTAAAGAAAACATGTTGTAAAGAAAATATGTTGTAAGTAGAACATGTTATAAGTCGAAAACAGTGTCTTACCATAAAAAAACCGCCGATGGCGGTTTTTTTGTTTAGTATTCACTGTCGTCAAACTCAATACCCAACTCTTCCATGATCCGACGTGCCTCGGCAGGAATGCTATCGGGTTTATCCTTACGGATGTCGTCATCGGTTGGCAGAGGCTGCCCGGTATAGGCATGTAAAAATGCCTCACACAATAGCTCACTGTTGGTCGCATGACGCAGGTTATGAACCTGACGGCGAGTGCGCTCATCAGTAAGAATTTTTAATACTTTAAGTGGGATAGAGACGGTGATCTTCTTTACCTGCTCTTTCTTTTTACCATGTTCGGCATACGGATTAATGTAATCGCCGTTCCACTGCGCCATGTCTCACCTATCTTGATTATGGAATACCCAGAATGATGCTGCGGAGATTTTAGCTATATTAACCGCCACATGCAAAGGTGTTTAGACGTCTAGAAGTGTTGACGTCCCAAAAGCGCCGAGGTAAAGTAGTATGATGACGACTGGATCACGTAAACCGTGCCAGCGCAACAAGAGCAAGGATGAACCATGACAGGTAAAAAAACCGACACCATTGCCGTTCGAACAGGAATTGGCACTGACACGCAACATCATGCGGTTGTGCCGCCTTTGTATTTATCAACCAACTATCGTTTTCCTGCTTTTGGCGACGTTCCCACTTATGATTATGCCCGTGGGGGCAATCCAACTCGAGCTCAGTTAGAGCAAGCGTTAACGGAACTGGAAGGCGGAGCCGGTGCCGTGGTGACCAACTGTGGGATGGCAGCCATTAACTTGGTGTTGTCTTTACTGGATGCAGGGGATCATATTGTTGCACCGCACGACTGTTATGGTGGTACCTATCGCTTGTTAGAGTCACGCGCCAAGCAAGGGATTTGGCAGGTCAGTTTTGTCGATCAATCTGATCACCAGGCGTTAACCGCTGCGCTGGCAAAACAGCCGAAACTGGTGTTAGTTGAAACACCCTCTAATCCGCTATTGCGTGTGGTCGATATTGCTAAAATCTGCCAACAGGCCCACCAAGTGGGGGCATGGGTGGTGGTCGATAACACCTTTTTATCGCCAGCACTCCAACAGCCTTTTTCACTGGGTGCGGACATCATCGTGCATTCCACTACTAAATTTATTAATGGTCACTCTGATATTGTCGGTGGCGCTGTAGTGGCGAAGACGCCTGAATTGGCTGCAACATTAGCGTGGTGGGGCAACTGCTTGGGCGCGACAGGCAACGCCTTTGACAGTTATATGACATTGCGAGGGTTGCGTACCTTGGGCGCTCGGGTTAAACAACATCAGCAAAATACGCAAGCGGTATTAACCTATTTGCAAACAGTCCCTGCGGTGCGGCAACTCTACTATCCCGGTTTGGCGACACATCCAGGCCATGAGATTGCCGCCCGTCAGCAGTTTGGATTTGGTAGTATGCTCAGCCTCGAGCTGGACACGGACTCCGCTGGGATCGCACGTTTTATTGAAGGCTTATCTTTATTTGCGCTTGCCGAGTCGCTGGGCGGGGTAGAAAGTCTGGTCACGCATCCAGGGTCAATGACCCATCGTGCGATGAGTGATGACGCGCAAGCCGAGGCTGGCATTACCCGGACGTTGTTGCGTTTTTCTATTGGACTAGAAGACGCAGAAGACTTAGTGGCCGATTTGGCGCATGCCTTCGCCCATTTAGCTAACCAGTAAAACCGATTGCTATAGGTGTTGCTGTCATAGCACGCCGCTTTATTGATATTTATTGAGACCAAGAGAGACCTCGCCATGCACGCGCAACCGATGGACACCGCCCCCGAATCACAACGCCAATTGCATAAATTTGGTGGCAGCAGTTTAGCGAGCCCAGATTGTTATCGCCGTGTGGTCGATGTGCTGACGGCGCATGCAAAGGCGCACGACTTAATTGTGGTCTCTGCGGCGGGGAAAACGACCAATCAGCTCATTGCTTGGCTCGCTCAACTGGGCAAAGATGGCCGGTTGGCGCATGAGACCTTGCAAGGCGTCCGTGCCTTTCAGCAAGACTTGATTGAAAATCTGATCAACGGTGATCACAAACAACAGTTGGTTGATGCCTTATCTGCTGACATCGCGACGATCGCGTCGCTCGGGGAGACAGCGCTGAGCGACAGCGTACAAGCCGATGTGCAAGGGTTCGGAGAGGTTTGGTCGGCGCGTTTATTAGCTGCGCTGCTTAATCAGCAGTGTCGTCAGGCGGTGATGTTGGACTCGCGCCACTGTTTACGCGCGGAACGTGCGGCTCAACCTGAGGTCGATCGCGGCGCATCATGGCCACTGTTACGGCAGCAACTTTCTCAGCACACGCAATCTCACGTCGTTATTACGGGGTTTATGGCGCAAAATCAAGCTGGGGAAACCGTACTTTTGGGGCGTAACGGGTCAGATTATTCGGCCACGGTGCTCGGTGCGTTAGCGGGGGTCCGCCGCGTGACTATATGGAGTGATGTTGCCGGTGTATACAGCGCGGATCCACGCCATGTCGATAATGCTTGCTTGTTACCCTTAATCCGATTGGATGAAGCAGGCGAATTGGCACGCTTGGCGGCGCCCGTGCTTCATAGCCGTACTTTACAGCCTGTGGCGCAAAGTGCGACCGATCTGACCTTACGTTGTACCCAGGCCCCCGACAGTGGCTCGACCCATATAGAGCGTGTACTGGCTACCGGACGCGGGGCAAAAATCATTACATCTTTGGATGATGTGTGCCTATTGCAGTTTGATGTCGCCCGCGGGCAAGATTTTCAGGCAATTAAACAAGAGTTGAGCCGTATCCTCTCTCAGCTGAAAGTGCAACCACTGGCGACGGATTATCAAGATGATCAGTATCGTATCTTACTGGCCTTTACGGCGGAGGTCGTGGCCTCGGTCATGGCCCAGATCCAGGATGCCGGGCTATCCGCGGAGTTGAAGCTGCGCGAAGGGTTTAATATGGTTGCTGCCGTCGGAGCCGGCGTGGTCAATAATCCCGTGCACTGTCATGGTTTTTATCAGCAGCTGAAGTCACAGCCTGTAGAGTTTATCAGTGAATCTGCATCTGGACTGAGCATGGTGGCGATTTTGCGTCAGGTGCATACGCCTGCCCTTGTGGCCAGCTTACATGATGCGCTGTTCCAAGCCCAACGTCGCATTGGCTTGGTGTTGGTAGGGAAAGGAAATATTGGCGCGCGTTGGCTCAGCTTGTTTGCCGAGCAAAAATCGCACCTCGAAAAGCGTCATGGCAAGGAGGTGTCGCTGATTTCGGTGGTAGATAGTCGTAATCAATGGTTAGATTTTGCTGGCATCGATCCAATGCAGATCAGGGATGACTTTGATGACAATGGCACGCCATACTTTGATGATGAATGGTTAACACGCTTATTGAATCATCCTTATGATGATGTGGTGATTTTGGATGTCACGGCCAATACCTCACTGGCAGCTCTCTATCCGCGTCTCGCCGAGCATGGTTTTCATTTAATCTCCGCCAACAAAGAAGCCGGCGCGGCACCGGCCGAACAATACCATGCGATTCAACATGCGTTTGCGAAAACGGGGCGCCATTGGTTATATAACGCCACGGTAGGCGCTGGGCTGCCGATTAACTATGCGGTTCAAGACTTACGTGAAAGCGGTGATCATATCCTCGCACTCTCAGGGATCTTTTCCGGTACGTTATCCTGGCTTTTTTTGCAATTCACCGGCGAGGTCCCGTTCAGTGCTTTACTTGAACAGGCATGGCAGCAAGGGCTAACTGAACCTGATCCGCGTGACGATCTGTCGGGTGCCGACGTGGTGCGTAAATTAGTGATTCTCGCAAGGGAGGCGGGCCTGTCATTGGAGCCCGAGCAGGTCAAGGTTGAGTCACTGATACCGCCAGCGCTGCAATCTTTGTCGTTAGATGCGTTTCTCGATAACGCCCATCAAATGGATGCGTGTTTACAGGATCGATTGGAAATAGCGCAGCAAGATCGCGCCGTGTTGCGCTATGTGGCGCGTCTAGAAGCCAATGGTAATGCGCAGGTGAGCTTAGAAACCTTACCGAGTGAGCATCCGCTGGCGCATCTACTGCCCTGTGATAATGTGTTTGCGATTGAAAGCCAATGGTATCGTGAAAATCCATTAGTGATCCGCGGACCGGGGGCGGGGCGGGATGTCACCGCTGGGGCGATACAATCTGATCTGAATCGCTTAATTGGGCGTCTTCACTAATGTCCTTTTAGTAAACGTGATCTTCGCAAACGTGAAAGCTGTCTTACTCCACATAAGACAGCTTTTTTTATCTGAAGATCACGTTATATGACGCGCTTTTGGCTGCTGCTCTCGGTGGCTTCCTGCATGTTGACTATCTTCATAATACTATGAGTTCTTTTCATGGCTGAGATCGTTGACATTTCACCCAGATAACGACAACCTTTAGACATATGGACGTCTAAACGTATAAACCAAAAACGCACATCATCGCGAATAAAACCGGTTGCAGGGAGAGGGTATGAGCTATACGCACGCAGGCCACATTGATGCACTTAATCAGAATATTGCCGACTTAGACGGTGATATTAACGTCTCATTTGAGTTTTTTCCGCCCAGCACGCCCAGTATGGAAGAAACCCTCTGGAATTCCGTGCACCGCCTCAAAGGGCTTAAACCTAAGTTTATGTCAGTGACTTATGGCGCCAATTCTGGTGAGCGTGATCGCACCCATGACATCGTGAAAAGTATTCATGATCAAACGGGGGTCGCGGCGGCGCCCCATCTAACCTGTATCGATGCCACTGAAGATGAGCTGCGCCATATTGCCCGTGACTACTGGCAAAATGGTATTCGTGACATTGTGGCTTTGCGCGGAGACTTACCGTCGCCGGAGAAAAAGCCGACTATGTATGCGGCTGACTTGGTGCGGTTGCTCAAAGAAGAACATGACTTTGATATTTCTGTCGCCGCTTATCCTGAAGTGCACCCGGAAGCGAAAAGTGCGCAAGCGGATCTCATTAATCTGAAACGGAAAGTCGATGCCGGTGCCAGTCGTGCCATTACCCAGTTTTTCTTTGATGTGGAAAGCTACCTACGTTTTCGTGACCGCTGTGTGGCGGCGGGGATTGATGTCGAGATTGTGCCGGGGATTTTGCCCGTCTCCAACTTTAAGCAAGCTTCTCGGTTTGCGCAAATGACGCATGTGCGTGTCCCACAGTGGATGCACAAACAGTATCAAGGTCTTGAGGATGACCCTGTGACCCGGCAGATGGTCGGTGCCTCGATTGCTATCGATATGGTGCGCGTACTCAGCCGTGAAGGGGTAAAAGATTTTCATTTTTATACCCTCAACCGGGCCGAATTGACCTATGCACTTTGCCATACTTTGGGGGTTCGCCCATTGGCTGTCGCACCTTAGCTAAACCGTTAAACCGCTAAACCGCTAAACCGCCAAACCGCCAAACCGGTTTACCTTTAGCCAAAAAAAGCGCCCCGTTTCGTGGGGCGCCTAGGTTGCGAGTTGTGTTTATTGTTCTGATTAGGCGCTGGCGGCCAGTATAGTAAGCTCATCGCGCACTTCTTGCGCCCAGGCCATCCAAGCGCGACGTTGATGAATGCTGCGTCGTAATGCTAATCGCATGAGGCGTTGTTGTTGCGTTAATGATGTGGATTGACCGTAATCACGCTGCTCAAGCAGAGCATAATGATTAAGTAGTTGTTGTGATTCCGCAATCAAGTTATTGATATGCTCGAGCATCGGCGCGGGATCCAAGACCTCACAGCTGAGTAGGCGTGCGACGTACTCGTCGCGAGGCGGGGCCAGCTTAGGCGCTTGGATAAACCACGCCTCTAACACCTCGGTGCCGACAGGGGTGATGGCATAGACTTTTCTATCTGGTTTGCCGACTTGCGGCTCAAGTCGATAGGTCACAGCACCTCGCTCGGCGAGCTTAGTCAGTTCACGATATACCTGTTGATGGCTGGCTTTCCACACATTACTGATAGTGGTAGAAAACGCCTTGGTAATATCATAACCCGTGGCTTCGCAGTTGCTGAGTACCGTCAGTATGACATGGGGAAGTGACATCTTTTATATCCACATTTATTGGTATAACAATCGGTTCGCATGAGTCGCCTATCTCGGGCTATTTTACTGCACTCAATGCTTGTTCAAGGTCGGCAATGATGTCATCAATATGCTCAATGCCGACACAAAGACGGATCATTTCTGGGGTCACCCCGGCCTTCGCTTGCTCTTGCGCATTCAGTTGACGATGGGTGGTAGAGGCGGGATGGCAAGCAAGTGACTTAGCATCACCAATATTGACCAGGCGTTTAAATACATTCAGCGCATCATAAAACTGTACCCCCTCATCAAAGCCACCTTTTAAGCCGAAAGACAGCAGTGATGCGGGCAGTCCACCGCGGATAAGCGACTGGGCACGTTGGTAATGAGGATGAGTTTGTTGACCGGCATAGTTCACCCATGCCACCGCTGGATGACTGGCAAGGTAATCCGCCACCGCTTTGGCATTCTCGCAGTGACGCTCCATACGCAGGCTCAAGGTTTCGAGACCTTGCATCAACATAAAGGCGTTCATCGGCGATAAGGCGGCGCCGCTGTTACGTAAAGGCACGGTACGCGCGCGGGCAATAAATGCCGCCGGGCCAAAGGTATCGCTATAGACCACGCCGTGATACGCCGGCTCGGGCTGTGAAAATTGCGGGAAGCGGGCTTGATGTGCCACCCAATCAAAAGTGCCGCCATCAACGATCATACCGCCTAGGGTGGTGCCATGGCCGCCAATGTATTTGGTTAGCGAGTGCACCACGATATCGGCGCCATGTTCAATCGGTTTGCATAGCACGGGCGTGGCCACGGTATTGTCGACCACCAAAGGGACACCGTGCGCGTGGGCAACCTTGGCAAGACCGGGGATATCGGCAATATTGCCGGCCGGATTACCAACTGATTCGCAATACACCGCTTTGGTATTGGCATCAATCAGCGCTTCAATCGCACTGGCGTCGTCACTTTGGGCAAAACGTACTTCAATGCCTTGTTCGGGGAGCATATGAGCAAACAAGGTATAGGTGCCGCCGTAAAGCTGTGGTGTGGCGACGATGTTATCACCGGCCTTGGCCAGGGTTTGGATTGCATAGGTAATTGCCGCGGCGCCAGCACTGACGCATAGGCCTGCGATACCGCCCTCTAATGCCGCCACACGTTGTTCTAATACATCGTTGGTGGGGTTCATGATCCGCGAATAGATATTGCCCGGCACATCGAGGTTAAACAGATCAGCACCATGTTGGGCGTTATCAAACTCATAGGCGACGGTTTGATAGATGGGGGTAGCGACTGATTTGGTGGTCGGATCGGTCTGATAACCGTGATGAATCGAGAGGGTTTCGTCTTTCATGGCAATTCCTTTGCGTTTTCCTTTGCGTTGTTAAATCGCGTCACCGCGACCTTCCATAGTAATAATACTATCAATGTAACAGCAAGCCTTAGACGTGGCTATGGATAAAAAATCTCGCGTGTGCGTCGGTTTCTATTCGCTCGCTTGATACAAAAAAAGCCGCACCCGAGGGTACGGCTTGGGCCGATTAGCCGGTGTTACGCAGGCCTGCGGCAATGCCCGCGATGGAGATCATCAAGGCATCGTCAAGCGACTGATCGTCCTCTTCACATTGCCGTGTACGGTATAACAGCTCAGCTTGCAGCATATTCAGTGGCTCGACGTAAATATTACGTAAGCGAATCGCCTCAGCGCCCCATGGGTTTTGCTCCATCAGGTTATCGCTGTTTTCCACCGCCAAAATCACTTGAATGTCTTGGCGTAATTGATCGCGGAGTGATTCACCCAAAGGCCAGAGGCTTTCATCGACCAAACGCTGATCATAGTATTTGGCAATATCGAGGTTGGTTTTGGTAAACACCATTTCCAGCATGCCAAGCCGGGTGGAGAAGAATGGCCACTCACGACACATTTCTTCTAGCTGGGCTTTATGGCCTTTGGAAATGGCATGATCGATCGCTTGTCCAGCGCCCAGCCAAGCTGGAAGTAAGAGGCGATTTTGACTCCAGGCGAAAATCCAAGGAATTGCCCGTAAGCTCTCGACACCGCCATTGGGGTTACGTTTGGAAGGGCGCGATCCCAGTGGCAACTTGCCTAACTCAAGCTCTGGTGTGGTGGAGCGGAAGTAAGGCACAAATTGCTCATGGCCGCGAACCACATCGCGATAGGCTTGGCAAGAAATGTCACTCAAGGTATCCATCAGCGCACGCCACTCTTGTTTGGGCTCTGGTGGTGGCAGTAAGTTCGCTTCTAATATCGCACTGGTGTAGAGGTTCAAACTGTTGACCGCGACATCGGGCAGCCCCAGTTTAAAGCGGATCATCTCGCCTTGTTCGGTCACACGGAGGCCACCTTTTAAACTACGAGGGGGCTGTGACAACAAGGCGGCATGGGCGGGCGCACCGCCACGGCCTACGGTGCCGCCACGGCCATGGAAGAGAGTTAGATCAACCCCTTGGTCATCGCATAAGTTGACCAGCGCTTCCATGGCGCGATATTGCGCCCAACCGGCTGCCATCACCCCGGCATCTTTAGCTGAGTCCGAATAGCCTATCATCACCATTTGGAAGTTCTGAGTAAAACCACGGTACCAATCAATCGCCATGAGCTCGCCAATGACTGATTCCGCGTTGTTCAGGTCGTCCAAGGTTTCGAATAACGGGCACACATCCATGCGGAATGGGCAGCCGGCTTCTTGGAGTATCAAATGTACCGCCAGCACGTCCGAGGCGGTCCTCGCCATTGAAATCACATAGGCACCAAGCGCTTCACGCGGCTGCTGGGCAATCACCCGGCAGGTGTCGATCACTTCTTTGACGTCATCCGACGGGGTCCAATCACGGGGTAATAGCGGCCGTTTCGAGGACAATTCACGGATCAAGAACGCTTGTTTGTCTTGCTCGCTCCATTGCGCGTAATCGCCCATCCCCAAATAGCGGGTCACTTCTGAGAGCACATCGGCATGACGAGTGCTTTCTTGGCGAATATCGAGCTTGATTAAGTGAACACCAAAACATTGCACGCAGCGAAGCAAATCAAGCAACTTACCGTCGGCAATAATGCCCATGCCGCATTGGTGGAGTGACTGATAACACGCCAGTAATGGCTGCCACAGCTGCTGGGTGTCGGTCAGAATGCCCTGTGATGACGTGCGCTCGCCTTTCAGCTTGGCATCTAAATAACTTAATGTGTGATTGAGCTGACTGCGCAGCGTTTTCAAGATCGCGCGATACGGTTCGTGCGCCTCTCCGGCCATCTCGCGCACGGTGTCATCACACTGAGTCATCGACAGTTCGCTGATCAGATCTTGCACATCACGCAAATACAGGTCGGCGGCTTTCCAGCGTGAAAGCAGCATCACTTCACGGGTGACCTCGCTGGTGACATACGGGTTGCCGTCGCGGTCACCGCCCATCCAAGAGGAAATTTGTACTGGCTTGGCATCAATGGGCAAGTTGATGTCTAAATGGCTCTCAAGCTGCTGATCGAATTGGCGTAAAAATGCGGGCACTGCTTGCCATAATGAATTTTCAATCACCGCGAAGCCCCACTTGGCCTCGTCGAGCGGTGTCGGGCGCTCTTGGCGAATCACATCGGTATGCCAGGCTTGCGCAATCAACTGTTCAAGGCGTTTCTCGGTTTTGGCTCGCTCGTCGGCGCCTAAATAGTCGCTCAGCTCGAGTTTGGATAAGCATTTATTGATTTGCACCAAGTTATGAATGGTGGTGCGGCGCGCAATTTCAGTGGGGTGCGCGGTCAGGACTAACTCAATTTTTAAATCGGCGATCGCCTTCTGCGCGTCATTGGCATCAATCTCACCTTGGCTGACGCGTCGGAGCAGGTTATCAATCGCATCGGGGCTACACTCATGGGTGTCAGATTGGCGCGACACCGTATGGTATTGCTCAGCAATATTAGTCAGATTCAAAAATTGGCTAAAGGCGCGGGCGACCGGAAGCAGTTGGTCTGCGGGTAAGTTTTGCAGCACGGTTTTCAGCTTAGCATGATCATCCTGATTACCTGCTGCAGCCGATTTTGAGAGCTGACGAATTTCCTCAACTTTTTCTAAAAGTGCGGGGCCATGGGCATCTTCAATGGTGTTGCCCAGCAGATGGCCAAGCATACTGACGTTACTTTTTAAGGCAGAGTACTTTTCGTTCATAGCGTATCCATTCTGTAACAAAGTTACATCCTACTGTGACTGTAAAGACCCAATCTAGCGAATGTTGCGTGATCGGGTCAACTTAACCGCAAGTTAGCGCGAAAACTGGCTACCGGATTTGATGCTTATCATAGAGCCACCTCAAAAGATGAAAAAAAGTTTCAGCTTTCATGTTTGCTAGCTTCTAGAGGGTCTCTCCGCGCTCGTCATCGTGGGATTTTGTCGTAAATGACGACCGTGTTATTTGCATGGTTAAATAGAATTATTGCTTTAATATGAATAAATAGAGATTAAAAGTGATTTTTTACGCTTTTTGGGGTTGACGGGTAAACGGGAATGCGATAAAAAATAACCATTCACTATTTATGAATAAAAATATTTTCTAAGATGAGTCGACCATGATACTAGGTACCGCCAAACACAATATCCTTGCCCTTCGACGACGCTAGCCTGCTTTGCGTGGCTATCCGCTACGCCCTCGATACTCTGCTGCGCCGCAGCACGCCTTAAATATCCATAAAGAGAGACACCCATGACACTTAACACCATTATTGTCGGTGCCAGTGGCTACACAGGAGCCGAGCTTGTCGCCCTTGTCCATCGCCATCCGCAATTGCACTTGGCCGGTTTATATGTCTCGGCAGGCAGTGAAGACGCTAATCGTCCTGTGAGCGCGTTGCACGGGCAACTGCGTGGCGTGGTGGATATGCCACTCTCTCCGTTGACGTCGCCACAGGCGGTGGCTAAACAAGCCGATGTGGTGTTTTTAGCCACCGCGCATGCGGTCAGTCATGAATTGGCGCCGGTTTTTCTGGCTCAAGGTTGCGTGGTGTTTGATTTGTCGGGGGCGTATCGGGTCAATCAAGCCGATTTTTATCCCGAACACTACGGTTTTGCGCACCAATCGCCGACATGGCTTGAGCAAGCCGTGTATGGCTTGGCCGAGTGGCAGGGTGAGGCATTGCAAGCAGCGCAGCTGGTCGCCGTACCTGGGTGTTACCCCACCGCTAGTCAATTAGCGCTCAAACCTGTGCTGGATGCAGGCTTGTTGGATAAACAAATGTGGCCGGTGATTAATGCTACCAGCGGCGTGACGGGCGCGGGGCGCAAAGCGAGTCTGACCAACAGTTTTTGCGAAGTGAGCCTGCATGCCTACGGGGTGTTTTCTCATCGTCATCAGCCAGAGATTGCCACACACCTTGATACGCCGGTGATTTTCACCCCGCACCTTGGCAGCTACAAACGCGGCATTCTTGCCACYATTACCGCCAAATTAGCACCAGATGTTAGTGAGGCGGAGGTGGGGCAGGCACTCACTCACGCCTACCAAGAGGCGCCGCTGGTACGGGTGCTCCCAGCCGGCGAGGTGGCCAAGCTACAAGCGGTGCAATACACCGGCTTTTGCGATATTGGCTATCAGGCCGCGCATGGGCATCTGATCCTCTCCAGTGCGATTGATAATTTACTTAAAGGCGCGGCCAGCCAAGCCGTGCAGTGTTTAAACCTGAAGTTTGGCTTTGCCGAAACTACCGCGATTGTCTAGGAGAAACGGATGAAAACGCCATTAGTGATTAAATTAGGCGGCGCGGCACTGAGCTGCAGCGAGACCCTCGCCAAGGTTTTCGGCGCGATCAATACCTATCGCAGTGAGGCGGAGCGCCCGTTAGTGCTGGTGCATGGTGGCGGTTACTTGGTCGATGATCTGCTCAAAAAGCTCAACCTCACCAGTGTCAAAAACCAAGGCTTACGGGTCACGCCCGCCGACCAGATTGATTATGTCACCGGTGCGTTGGCAGGGACAGCAAACAAGTTGCTGTTAGCCCAAGCACGTAAAGCAAACATTAAAAGCTGTGGCTTGAGCTTGGCCGACGGTGGCCTGTGTCAGGTCAGCCAGCTGGACCCTGAGCTGGGTGCGGTGGGAGAAGCCAGCGCCGGCGATCCCAGCCTGCTGCAGGCGGTACTGGCCGCAGATTGTGTCCCCATTATTAGCTCGATTGGCATCAGTGACCAAGGTGAGCTGATGAACGTTAATGCCGATCAAGCAGCGGTCGCGGTGGCTACTACCCTCGGGGCGGAGCTAGTGCTGCTGTCGGATGTCAGTGGTGTATTGGATGGCAAAGGCCATCTACTGCCCTGTTTGACCGAGCTGGATGCGCAACACCTGATAGAAAAAGGCGTGATCACCGATGGCATGGTGGTCAAGGTCAACGCGGCGTTTGCCGCCGCCCGCGAACTGGGTAAACCGGTGGAGATTGCCACTTGGCGTTACCCAGAAAAACTCACCCAATTATTCGATGGCCAGCAAATCGGCACCCGGTTTAGCGCCAGTTAATAAGACGTATAACGACGCTACTCAAACCGTCGCATCATGATTTAAGGAGAGCAAGATGAGCAAAGTCAACAAAGTGGTACTGGCCTATTCGGGTGGATTGGATACCTCGGCCATCATTCCCTGGCTAAAAGAAAACTATGACTGTGAAGTCGTCGCCTTTGTCGCCGACGTCGGTCAAGGCGAACAAGAGCTCGAAGGCATTGAGCAAAAAGCGCTCGCTTCGGGGGCATCACAGTGTTTTATCGCCGATCTAAAACACGAAATGGTAGCGGATTATATTTATCCCAGCCTGAAAACCGGTGCGGTGTATGAAGGCAAGTACCTACTTGGCACCTCGATGGCGCGTCCTATCATTGCCAAAGCGCAGGTCGCGTGCGCCCTCGAGGTCGGCGCGGATGCGCTTTGCCACGGCTGTACCGGAAAGGGGAACGATCAAGTCCGTTTTGAGAGCACCTTCTCCGCGCTGGCGCCGCAGCTGAAAGTGATTGCGCCTTGGCGTGAGTGGGATCTCACCAGTCGTGAAGCCCTGCTCGATTACTTGGCCGCCCGTGATATTCCGTGCACGGCGAGCCTTGAGAAAATCTATTCACGTGATGCCAATGCTTGGCACGTCTCAACCGAAGGCGGCGTGTTAGAAGATACCTGGACGGCGGCCAACCAAGATTGCTGGGTATGGACTGTCGCGCCGGAAGAGGCGCCCAATACGCCCGAGTTTGTCATCTTGGGAGTACAAAGCGGGGAAGTGGTCTCGGTCGATGGTGAATCCATGTCGCCTTATGACGTGCTAACGCTATTGAATGACAAAGGTGCCGAACATGGCGTGGGACGGATTGATATCGTTGAGAACCGTTTGGTGGGGATGAAATCCCGCGGCTGCTACGAAACCCCGGGTGGCACCATCATCATGGAAGCGCTGCGCGGCGTTGAACAATTGGTGCTAGATAAAGAGAGTTATCAGTTCCGTGAGGAGCTCGGTTTAAAAGCCTCTCACCTGATTTATGATGGGCGTTGGTTTACGCCACTTTGTCAGTCGATTGTTGCCGCGGCCAATTCCCTTGCCGCGCCGGTAACGGGCGAGGTGGTGATCAAACTCTATAAAGGGCAAGCGACGGTGGTACAAAAGCGCTCGACCAATAGCTTGTACTCGGAAGACTTTGCCACTTTTGGTGATGATGACGTCTACGATCACAGCCACGCCGAAGGCTTTATCCGTTTGTATTCGCTGTCGAGCCGGATTCGGACACTGAACAAACAAAAACAATCCTAATTAAAAAAGCATCGTGAGCAGTAAGGAGAGACAGCATGGCATTATGGGGCGGACGCTTTAGTCAAGCAGCAGACAAACGGTTTCAAGCGTTTAATGATTCGCTGCGCTTTGACTATCGCTTAGCAGAGCAAGACATTGTGGGCTCCATTGCTTGGTCGAAAGCCTTGCGTTCAGTGGGCGTGCTGAGTGATGACGAGCAACAGCAATTGGAGCTCGCGCTCAATGAGCTCAAGCTGTCGGTGATGGAAAACCCTGAGCAGATCTTAAACTCAGAGGCCGAAGATATTCACAGCTGGGTTGAGCAGCAACTGATCGATAAAGTCGGGGATTTGGGCAAAAAGCTGCATACCGGACGCTCGCGCAACGATCAGGTGGCCACGGATCTCAAGCTGTGGTGTCGCCAGCAAGGCCAGCAAATCTTGCTGTCTCTCGATAAGCTTCAGCAGCAGCTGGTGGATGTGGCGGGTCAGCACCATGGTACCGTGCTGCCTGGCTACACCCACTTGCAGCGTGCACAACCGGTGACCTTTGCCCATTGGTGTCTGGCCTATCTGGAGATGTTTGAGCGTGATACCACGCGTTTGCAAGATGCGCTTAGTCGCTTGGACACCTGCCCACTCGGATCGGGGGCGCTGGCAGGCACCGCGTACCCGATTGATCGCGATGCCTTGGCACAAAACCTGGGATTTAAACGGGCTACCCGTAATAGTTTGGATTCGGTCTCGGACCGCGATCATGTGATGGAGATGATGTCTGCTGCATCCATGTCGATGTTGCATCTGTCACGGATGGCCGAAGACATGATCTTCTATAACTCGGGCGAGTCCGGGTTTATCGAGCTGGCGGATACTGTCACCTCAGGCTCGTCGCTGATGCCACAAAAGAAAAACCCCGATGCGTTAGAACTGATACGTGGTCGAACGGGTCGGGTGTATGGTTCCTTGTCGGCAATGATGATGACGGTGAAAGCCTTGCCGCTGGCTTACAACAAGGACATGCAAGAAGACAAAGAAGGGCTATTCGATGCCATGGACACCTGGCATGACTGCTTAGACATGGCGGCCCTGTGCTTTGAAGGCATCACCATCCATAAAGACAAAACCTTGCAAGCGGCGCAGCAAGGTCATGCCAATGCGACCGAGCTGGCCGATTATTTGGTGAGCAAAGGGATCCCGTTCCGTGAAGCCCACCATATTGTTGGCGTGGCGGTGGTGTCAGCCATTGAGCAAGGGTGTGCGCTGGAAGCGCTGCCGCTAGAAACCTTGCAGCAATTCTCACCGGTGATTGAAGATGATGTGTATGCCATGCTCACGATTGAATCCTGCCTGGCCCAACGTCGGGCACTGGGAGGGGTGGCACCTGAGCAGGTCAGCTTTGCTATTCAAGAAGCGCAAAAGCGCTTGGATAAGCGCTTTACCCCCAAAGTCACGGTGCGCTCGGCGCGGCTCACCGATTTGGATACCATTGAAGGCATGGTGGTGTATTGGGCGAAATTGGGGGAGAACTTACCGCGCGACCGTCATGAATTAGTGCGTAATATTGGCCTGTTTGCAGTATCTGAGCATCAAGGGGATTTGACCGGCTGCGGATCGCTGTATATTTACGACTCAGGGCTGGCAGAAATTCGCTCCTTAGGGGTTGAAGCGGGCTGGCAGCGCCAAGGACACGGCACGGCGTTGATGATGCACTTGATTAAAAAAGCCAAGCAAATGGCGATTGAGCAAGTCTTTGTCCTCACCCGGGTGCCCGAGTTTTTCACCCAGTTGGGCTTTACCTCAGTGTCGAAATCGCAATTGCCAGAGAAAGTGATGAAAGATTGTGAAATCTGTCCGCGCTTCCACGCCTGTGATGAAGTGGCTCTGACCTATAACATTGCGGGGCCGGCGACGATCTCTACCTTCTCACATGCAGAGATTGAGTAAAAAAGTGTGGGGCGGCTTTAGGGCCGCTTTCTGTTGCGCCGAAACGGATAAATCAGCAAATGAAGCAGCAGCAGCGCGCTGGCAGTGCCAGCGGCGAACAGTAATGCGATCGATTCAACTTGCCGTGGCGTGTCGGCATAGGCCCACCACCAAAACGGCCAAAGTATGGCAGAAATGACAGCAAGTTGGGTCATACAACGCGTGCAGCGTCCTAACTTCTGCTTCCAAATGCCAGATTGACAATATTTACAAGCCATATGGGCTCTCTTGGTCAGTGAGGGCGGTACGCCATTGTGGCGCAGTGAGTCGTTGGATACAAAAAAGCCCTCCGCGAAGGAGGGCAAAAGGTAAGCAAGTGCTTGGGGAAGCAACAGGCATTGCCTGTAAAGCGCCGAGCGTTCGGCGAAAAGGACAGTGAATTAGCAGCCTGGGCCGCAATCCATGCAGTGTTTGATCATCTCTGGCCCGAGTTTGAGTTTGGCGTTGACATCACGCAGTGCGGTACGTACCCCTTCTTCAATTACTGGGTGATAAAAGGGCATATCCAACATTTGCGAAATGGTCATTTGGTTTTGGTGAGCCCAGGCGAGTAAGTGTGCTAAGTGCTCGGCGTTCGGCCCAATCATTTCTGCGCCCAAGAAACGTCCTGTGCCTTGCTCGGCATAAACATGCAATAAGCCTTTATTGCGTAGCATGACCCGTGAGCGACCTTGTCCCTCAAAGGAAACCACACCGATTTCAAAACAGCCACATGTGCCGAGACGATCGGTAATTGCTTTATAGCTTTCGCCCATCATCGCAATTTGTGGATCGGAGAAGACCGCGGATAGCTTGCTACGGCGCAGTCCCGCACGGATATCTTTGCCGCGCCCCGCGTTGTCACCGGCAATTCTGGCTTGGTCAGCCGCTTCGTGCAGCAGTGGAATTTGGTTGTTAGCATCACCGGCAATAAAAATATGCGCTGCGGTGGTTTGCAGGGTGTAGCTATCGGCTACTGGGACACCGCGTGCGTCTACTTTGATGCTGGTCGCGTCAAGGTTAAGTTTGTCGACATTGGGGCGACGACCGGTGGCGGCAACCACGTAATCAACCCAACGCAACTGGCTTTCGCCGTTTTTGTCGCGGTAACGGATTTGGACCTTATCACCTTCACGGATCATCTCTTCAACCTTGGCATCGGCATCGAGATAAAACTCCTCGCTGAAGGTTTTATCCGCATATGCCATGATATCTGGGTCGGTGAGTGGACCCACTTGGCCGCCGACGCCAAACATAGTCATCTCGACACCGAGGCGGTGTAACGCTTGACCCAGTTCAAGGCCAATCACGCCCGGACCAAACACGGCAACCGATTCAGGTAAGTCATCCCATTCGAAAATATCATCGTTGACCACCAAACGATCACCGAGGTGATTCCAGGCCTCTGGCCAGCTCGGACGTGAGCCGGTCGCAATCACAATGCGGTCAGCATGGATAGTGGTGTGATCGTCAACCATCAAGGTATGATCATCGACAAAACGTGCATAGCCATCGATTTTGTCTTGAGCGGGGATGTCGTCGACACTTTCCAATACAAAGCCGACAAAGCGATCACGCTCGCGTTTAACCCGATCCATTACCTCACGACCATTTATCTCGGTACTTCCGCCTGGGTAGACACCAAAACCGGGCGCTTTATCGATATGGTGCGCCGCTTCGGCGGCCGCAATTAACAGTTTGGATGGCATGCAGCCAACACGTGCACAGGTGGTGCCATACGGGCCGCCTTCAATCATCACCACGCTATCTGTCTGTGCTTTTGCCGCGCGATAGGCACCGAGTCCGGCGGTCCCGCCACCAATCACAGCCACATCAACCGTTAATGTTTTCATTGCTTTCTCCTGGGAAAATAACGGGCGGCAAGGCTGCCGCCCAAACAGCGGATTACTGGTTTAGGTAAGTGTCGAGCTCTTCGCTGCCACCGATGTGACGGCCACCGATAAATACTTGTGGCACCGTGGCACGGCCGGTGACTGCGCGTAAAGAGACCGTGGTGGCATCTTTACCGAGGATAATTTCTTCGAACTGAAGTCCTTCATCGATCAGTGCTTGTTTTGCTTTGGCACAGAATGGGCAGCCTGGCTTGCTAAACACGGTGATCGAATCTTGCAGTTTATGCTCAGGAGCAATATAGCCCAGCATGGTGTCGGCATCAGAGACCTTGAACGGGTCACCTGGTTCGTTTGGCTCAACAAACATTTTTTCGACCACGCCGTTTTTCACCAGCATGCTGTAGCGCCATGAGCGTTTGCCAAAGCCAAGATCATTTTTGTCGACCAGCATGTCCATGCCATCGGTGAATTCACCGTTACCATCAGGTAGTACATGGATGTTGTCAGCATCTTGGTCGGCTTTCCATGCGTTCATTACAAAGGTGTCATTGACCGAGACACAAACGATGTCATCAACGCCGTGTTGTTGAAAGACAGGGAACAGCTCGTTATAGCGTGGCAGATGCGAAGAAGAACACGTCGGGGTGAACGCGCCTGGCAGGCTGAACACAATGACGGTTTTGTTGGCAAAGATGTCATCGCTGGTCACGTCTTTCCACTGATCGCCTTCGCGAGTGCGGAAGGTTACTTGTGGTACTGGCTGGCCTTCTTTGGTTGCTGTCATGAATCGTTCCTTTTGTTTTCAATTAAAGTTGTTAAGCGAGAAGTGACTCGCTGTGTTTTGATGGGTCTAGTATTGCTAAATAAGATTGATAGCTCTAATCGCTTGATGCTATGGTTTTGATAGTTATCCCCTATAGAAGAGACAACGATGAACATTCGTGACTTGGAGTATTTGGTTGCGTTGGCTGAACACCGACATTTTCGCAAAGCCGCTGAGGCTTGCTTTGTCAGCCAGCCGACCTTGAGTGGCCAAATTCGTAAACTGGAGGATGAACTCGGCGTCAGCTTACTTGAGCGTACCAGTCGTCGGGTTTTGTTCACCGATGCCGGTATGAGGTTAGTACAGCAAGCACGTAACGTATTGCGGGAAGTCACAATTTTAACCGAATTGGCCAGTGAGCAAGGTGAAAGTATGACCGGCCCCCTACATATTGGCTTTATTCCCACCGTGGGGCCGTATCTATTACCCAAAATCATTCCGATGCTGCGAGATTGTTTCCCAGATTTAGAGCTGTTTATTCATGAGGGACAAACCCAGCAACTGGTTCAGCAGTTGGAAGAAGGCAAGCTCGATTGCGTTATCCTAGCCTCTGTCGAAGAAACACAGCACCTTAAAGAGCTGCCACTCTATGATGAGCCGATGTTGCTTGCGGTCAACGAAAAGCACCGGTTGGCGGAATGTGCTGAAGTTGCGCTTGATGTGTTAGACGGGGAAACCTTGTTGATGCTGGGCGATGGCCACTGTTTGCGCGATCAAGCCATGGGCTTTTGTTTTAAAGTCGGTGCGCAAGAGGATCAACGTTTCCGCGCGACCAGTCTAGAAACGTTACGCAACATGGTGGCCGCAGGAAGTGGGATTACCTTATTGCCTCAGCTGTCCGTGCCTGCCGATAAACGCGATGGTGTGGTGTATATCCCCATTACGTCACCGACGCCGTCGCGACAAATCACGCTCGATTATCGCCCTGGATCACCGTTACGAGGACGATATGAACAGCTTGCGGACGCCATTGGTGGCCAGATGACCGCGATAAGGAGCGGCTTAAATCACCGCTAACACAAGATACTGGCATTGAGGTGACAACGCCCACGGATGTGGGCGTTGTGGTTTAAGCGTTTATCGAGTTAAAACAAGGATTCCGTGCTGGACTCGTAAATGTTGCCATCAGACTGATCCGATACATATTCTGTCGGCTCGGTGCCTTTGATAAAGTACTCAAACATCGAGGTATGATCGGTTTTTCTTGTCAGCAGTCCGGTCTCGCGATCGATCCGTACTTTGACTATGCCGGACGGCACCACTTTATTTTGCTCTGGCACGTCAGCGAGAGCTTGTTGCATAAAGTCAATCCAAGCAGGTTCTGCGGTTTTCGCGCCAGATTCCGCCCCATAAATCGGTTGACGCTCGTCGCCTAAATTAGCATTACGAGTGGTGCGACCGAGTTCACGCGAATGATCATCAAAGCCAACCCAAACCGTGGTGACGATACCTGGGCCATAGCCAGTGTACCAAGTATCCTTTGAGTCATTGGTGGTCCCGGTTTTACCGCCGATATCGCGACGTTTAAGCGCTTGAGCGCGCCAGCCCGTGCCGTTCCAACCGGTGCCATAACGCCAATCGCCGCCGCCCCAAATGTTGCTTTGCATCATTTCGCGCACTAAGAAGGCATTTTGTTCATCAATCACTTGCTTGGCATTGCTCGGTGTTGGTTGGTCATTACCATTGTCCGTCAATAAGTTTTGCTCATTAAACGGGTCAGCTTTTTCCGGTTTGCGCTCACAGTGGTCGCATATAACCGGTGGGTTGGCACGATAAATTTCCTCACCGAAGGGCGTTTCTACCCGATCGATGATGAAAGGCCCCATAAAGTAGCCACCATTGGCAAATACGCTAAACCCTTGTGCCATTTCGACGGGGGTTAAGCTGCCTGCCCCCAGAGCAATCGCTTCAGCGCGAGGGAGATCATCACGTTTAAAGCCAAAGCGAGTCAGATAATCTAAGGTATCGTCCAAGCCAACACGACGGAGGACACGCACCGCCATGACGTTTTTCGACTGGGCTAATCCCAATCGTGCGCGCGTCGGGCCGGCATAGCGTGGCGGTGAGTTTTTAGGACGCCATGCCACCCCTTGGCTGCGATCCCAACGGTTAATGGGCGCGTCATTGATAAGGCTGGCTAGCGTCATTCCCTCATTGACTGCCGCCGAGTAAATAAAGGGCTTGATACTTGAGCCCACTTGGCGAACTGACTGTGTGGCACGGTTAAACTTGGAGTGGACAAAGTTAAACCCACCGACCAAGGCTTTGATTGCCCCCGTTGACGGAGACATAGAAACTAAGGCCGTATTGGTGGTAGGTACTTGCGCCAAATGCCAGCTGTCATTGACGCGACGAATAAACACTTGTTGGCCACTGGCGAGGAACGCATCAGCGCGTTTAGGGGCCGGCCCTTGACGGCTATCAGTAATGTATGGGCGCGCCCAGTCGAGTCCTTTCCAAGGCAGCTCGATATCACGACCATTAGGGCCGACAACCTGAGCCGATTGTGCCTTTACATCGGTCACGACCGCAGGCTCCAAGGGGCCGTAACTGGGTTGCTTGGCAAGGTGATCAACAATACGTTGATGTTGCCAGCGTTCGCTAGGTGCTTGCCAAAGCGTGGCTACTGGGCCACGAAAACCATGGCGTCGGTCATAGGCGAGGATATTCTCTATGGCGGCGTGATTGGCCGCGCGCTGCATATCCGCATCCACACTGGTGAAAATACGTACCCCTGAGGTATAGGCGTCTTCGCCAAACTGCTCAATCGCCCAAGCCCTAGCCATTTCAGCAACATAAGGTGCTGAGAGCTCTATTTCGGCGCCATGGTAGCTGGCGACAATAGGCTCATTTTTCGCTTGCTGGTATTCCGCATTAGAAATGTAGCCCTCATTCAACATGCGGCCGAGCACTACGTTCCGTCGCTCGGTTGAGCGTGAAAGCGAGTAAAGTGGGTTCATGGTGGAGGGCGCTTTGGGTAACCCCACGATCACGGCCATTTCGCTTAAGGTCAGTTGATCTAAGGTTTTGCCAAAATACACGTGTGCGGCTGCCCCTACGCCATAAGAGCGATACCCCAAGAAGACTTTGTTGAAATAGAGCTCAAGGATCTCTTCTTTACTGAGCAATTGTTCGATATGCACCGCGATAAAAATTTCTTTTATCTTGCGCATAATTCGCTTTTCGTTGGTCAGGAAGAAGTTTCGTGCTAGCTGTTGGGTGATGGTGCTGGCCCCTTGCTTGGCACTGCCAGACATGGCGACAACCGCCGCGGCACGAACAATACCAATAGGATCAATGCCTGGGTGTTGATAAAAGCGGCTATCTTCGGTGGCAATTAAGGCATCAATCATAGGTTGAGGTATATCCTCGAGTTTGACTGGAATACGCCGTTTTTCGCCGAATTGCGAGATTAACTCACCATCTGCGCTATAGACCTGCATCGGAGTTTGTAGCTCAACATCTTGCAATGTCGCCACATCGGGGAGGTCGGGTTTCACATAAAGGTAAAACCCAAAGATTGTTGTGACTCCAAGCACTGTGCAAACCAGTGCAAAGATAAGCAAACGCTTTATGAACTTCACCTGAGATTTCCCGTTTCGTTGCCGTTTAGCCGTTTAATAATCATACGTGAGTAGTATAAAGGCACCAGCATAAAAAATAACCCGTGATGAGGACAGTTTTGTAAATACTGACCTTACTCTGACGTTGGAGCCTAACACGAAATGATTCCAAGTTCGGCAGTTTTAGGTATCGCTTTGGGCCAAACGGAAAGCCACGCGATTGCGCTATGCCCGTCCCCTTCATCCTTCAAGGTTTCCGGGCATCATATCTTGACCGCTGGTGATGAAGACACCCTGACAACCACGATGAAAACGCTCAAAGACACACTATTGAGCCGAGTGTCCTGGTATCAACGTTTGTCACCGAGTGTGGTGGTAGGCGTTGAGGATGACACCGTGATCAGTAAGACCCTGATGGCAGCCGATGTGGATGATCCTCTCGAGCAGGAAGCCGTGGTCGGACAAGCATTAGGCATGGCGCTCAATATGGAAATTAGTGGTCTTTTCTTCGATTTCACCAAACAGCATGCGTTGAACCATCAGCCAGGACAGGCGCAGTACCAGGTAGTGGCCTGTCGCCAACAGACACTCACGCCAATACTTTCGGCGTTGAAAGACGTGGGATTAAAGGTAAGTGTTGTCGATACGCAGCAGCATGGGCTGCAAGCAGTTTATGATGCGTTGATAGGTCACTACCAACCACAGACTTCACCGCTATGGCTACATCTCGATGCCGGCAAGTTGACGGCGGTGCGCGCGTTATCCGATGGCGGGCTGTACCAACAATCTTTGACCGTCGCAATGCCGCTAGGAGGATCTGGCTCAGAAGGCGAGGCAACGGCATCCTCTCGCGTTCTACAACAACATTTGGATCATGCCTATCAACGCGTGGAGAGCGAACACGCGGTGCCTATCTCAACCTTATGGCTAAGCGGTCACTGGCCCAGCGACATTCTCTGCCCCTCATCTGCCCAACGTGTGTTTATTCAACCTGGCGAACCCTTTGGCGCGCCCTCTCTAAGCCCTCATGCTTGCTCGGCGCTTGGGCTTGCGCTCCGAGGAGCGAGCGGTTCATGAGGATTAACTTACTCCCCTGGCGCGCGCAAGTGCAACGTCGACAGGCACGCCATTTTATCCTGCAAACCCTTGCGGTTGTGGGGAGCGCACTGATCATCGGGATGGGATTCATCCAGTGGCAGCATTATCAGATAGCGGGGCAGCAACACCGTAATCAACAACTTGAACAAGGCATCACGCAGTTTAAACAAACCTTAGTGCGCTTTGAGCAACAAGACACTAAACGTCGCGCCTTGCAATCACGGCTCGGGTTGGTCAATCAACTGCAAAGACAGCGTAATAATGTCACTGAGGTGCTCAACTTTATACCGACGGTGATGCCTGCTGGTGCCTATTTAACCCGGTTGGCACAACAAAAAGGCCATATCCGTTTAGAAGGGTGGGTGAATTCAAACGCAGAGCTCGCGCGTTTGCTGGCCGCGTTGGAAGCGCAGCAAGCGGTAGAGGGGCTCGATATCGATACCGTAGTGACGGGTGATCACACCGTCGGGCCCAATAAACGGTTTCGACTGAGCTTTTCACTGACACACTATGTTTCCCCCCAATTACCGGAGCGCGAGGAGGACGAACAGTGATGGATTCGATGGCATGGGAGTGGCGACGACTACCGTTTGCGCCTTGGTCGGTAAAGCTGAGTTTATGGGGTGCTTTACTGATAGTAATGGGGTATGTCGGCTGGTTAGGCGCTGGACAGCCAAATCAAGCGACCTTGCTTGATGCTCACCGGCAAGAGTCTCACCTGAAAGCACGTTATCGACAGTTAGCGCATGAGGTGGCTGCGTTACCCGATGTCCAGGCGCAAATAGAGACGCTTAATCAACGCTACGCAAGACTGATTCAGCAATTGCCTGAGGAAGAAGAGCTCGCGGGCCTGCTGGCTGGTGTGAACGAGGTGGGGATGCGTCACCAGTTGCAGTTTGAAACGCTCGCATGGCAGCCGAGAAAGCAAGGAAGCTGGCTAGACGCCATTCCAATCAACATTGTGCTTGAAGGCCAGTATCGAGATATTGGCGCGTTCAGTGCCGATATTGCCGCGATGACTCGCTTAGTGTCATTGCAGGACTTTGTCCTCGCGCGCGAGGCCGAACAGCCGCCGTCTGCAGCGCCATTGCAATTTTCGGTGTCTGCGACGACGTATCGCTATACCGGCCGCCCCGCGCTCAATCAACCCACAAACTAGGACGCGTCATGTTAAGAGCCAGTGTATTTGTGTTGATCGTGATCTTGAGTGGTTGTCAAAAAACGGATGATGACATTCATCAATTTATGCGCCAGGTGCAAGCGCAAGCGACGGTTACCGCGACACGCATGCCGCCGCCTAGTGTTTATCAACCTGTCCCCTTTGCAAAAGAAACGCGCGATCCATTTGTTTTATCGGTCGCAGCAGACCCACAACGGATGTCTCCTGGTGATTGCTGGCAACCGGCCTTGCATTGGCGTGACAGTCCGCTTTCAACCTTACCTTTAACACAACTTGAAATGAAAGGAAGCCTCACTAAAGGGGGGCAAAAACAGGCACTCATTGCTTTGCCGAATGGGATGGTCAAGCAAGTCGCACGTGGCGACCGGCTTGGTGAACACCACGGCCGAGTGATGGCGGTGACGCGTGATCATGTCGCGATAAACCAGGCACTACCTGATGGTTTAGGATGCTGGCAGCAACGGACCGTGACGCTTTCAATCGAACCTAACCTGTCGTAAAGGATAACTGTTATGATGATTTTCGCGGCGTATAACGCCCGATATACCCTTATACCGTGGTCGCTTGTGCGCGTGGCGCTGATCCTGGTGTGTTTTATGGGCGCGTCCGCTCAGGCTGCGGAGATGACAACCTTGAGCCAGTTACAGTTAACCCGCTCTGCTCAGGGAGAGGCACAACTGATTTTGGGCTTCGACAGCCCTGCGATCATGGCGGATTTTCGTCAGCCGAGCGCCGATCAACTCCATATCCGATTACCGCAGGTAACGATTAAACCGTCATTAATGAAGCGGATCGATACCCAAGACAGGGATTCAGCAATTACTGCGATCGATGTGTCGCAATCCTCTGGACACGCAAAAATTTATCTGCAAGCGGCGCAAGCGATCGCCTTTGATTACCATCAACAAAAACAACAATTAGTGGTAACCATACAAGCCACCGAACCGACGACAGCTGCATCCTTTGATCCGAATGCACCGATTTCGATCAACTTCCAAGACATTCCAGTTCGCGCTGTACTCCAACTGATTGCTGAGCAAAATCAGTTTAATTTAGTCACCTCAGACAGTGTTCAGGGCAATATCACCATGCGGATTGACGGTGTGCCTTGGCAAGACGTGTTAGAGGTTATCTTAAGAGTGAAAGGGCTGGACAAGCGTCAACGTGGCGAGGTGATGCTTGTTGCCCCTCGTCGAGAGCTGATGGCGCAAGAAAAACAGGATTTGGAAATGGCGCAGCAAGCAGAAACCTTGTTGCCGCTATCGTCGGCGGTTATCACCGTGAATTACGCCAAAGCCAGTGAGGTAGCCGCATTAATTCGCGGTCAAACGCAAGGCGTGAGCTTGTTATCTCCAAGGGGGGCGGTGTCGCTGGATGAGCGGACCAATGCGATCATCATTCGCGATATTGACAAAAACATTGATCGTATCCGCACCTTGGTTCAGCACCTCGATGTGCCGGTTAAGCAGGTGGAAATCGAAGCGCGTATTGTCACGGTAGAGCAAGGCTCGGTCGACGAGCTTGGCGTACGTTGGGGGCTTTTGAATCGCAACGGCTCAACCACGGTGGGATCCTCGGTCGAAGGGAATATCATGTGGGATAGCGATTTGGCGCAGCAAGGTCCTGATAGCCTAAATGAAGCCGCCGGTGAGGGGAGCAGTATTGGTGATTTCCTCAATGTTAATTTAGCTGCAGTCAATCCTTCTGCCTCGAGCATGGCCTTTCAAGTGGCTAAGTTAGGCAACGATTTACTGCTCGACTTGGAGCTTTCTGCGCTCGAGAGCGAACGAAAAGCCGAAGTGGTCTCGAGCCCAAGATTAATCACCACCAACAAAAAAGCCGCCTATATTGAACAAGGGACAGAGCTGCCGTATTTGGAAGCCTCTTCCAGTGGGGCGGTGGCCGTCTCTTTTAAGAAAGCGGTGTTGAGTTTGTCGGTCACGCCTCAGATCACGCCGGATAATACCTTGGTGCTGGATTTAAAGCTGACCCAAGATATGCCGGAAAAGTCGGTCGTGGCCGGAAAAGGTGAGGCGATGTCGATCAGTACCAAACGGATCAATACCCAAGTCTTGGCGCGGAATGGTGAAACTGTGGTCTTAGGTGGCATTTTTCAGCACACGATGATCAACAAAGAAACCAAAGTGCCTCTCCTTGGAGATATTCCCTTGCTCGGAGGTTTGTTTCGACATCAGTTAAAAGACCATGCAAAACGCGAACTTCTGATCTTTGTGACCCCTAAAATCGTCACAGGGTAGGTTAGGTGTTGCCAAAGGGGTCACTGTCCTGAGATAATTTTTAATCTGATCACGAAATATCTGTGAGGAATTGGCGCCTCGGGCTTTTTACATTAAGCCTGCGGGCGGTGTTGTCTTATTTAACCGCGCGTAAAATTGCTTAAAATGGCTGAAAAACGAAACATCTTTTTGGTAGGCCCTATGGGGGCTGGTAAAAGCACAATTGGTCGTCATCTCGCTCAGCAACTTCACATGGAATTCTATGATTCTGATTCAGTGATTGAAGATCGTACTGGAGCAGACATTGCATGGGTCTTTGACGTTGAGGGTGAAGAAGGTTTCCGTAAACGCGAAGAAAACGTGATAAACGACCTCACTGAAGAGCAAGGTATCGTTCTCGCGACTGGCGGTGGCTCGATTATGAGCAAAGAAAGCCGTAATCGCCTCTCTGCTCGTGGGGTGGTGGTGTATTTGGAAACCACCATCGAAAAGCAGCTCGCACGTACCCAACGCGATAAGAAACGACCATTGTTGCAAACTGACCAACCACGTGAAGTGCTGGAATCATTGGCAGAAGAACGTAATCCTTTGTATCAAGAAATAGCGGATTACGTTGTACGAACTGATGATCAAAGCGCTAAAGTGGTGGCAAATCAAATCATGGCGCTCTTAGAGCAGCAATAACCGACCACAGGACCCGACCATGGAACGGATAGACGTTAACTTAGGGGCACGTAGCTACCCTATCTCGATTGGTGAAGGGCTGTTAGCAGATGCGAGCCTGTTTGAGGGCGTCCATTCCCGTCGGGTTGCTGTTATTAGCAATGAGACAGTGATGCCGCTTTATAGCGCCACTCTGGTCTCAACCCTTCAGCGGGCAGGCGCAACTGATGTAGCCTGCCTTAGCTTGCCTGATGGTGAAGCGTATAAATCGCTCGAAACGTTTAACACCATCAACACCTTTCTTTTAGAAAATAATTATAACCGTGATGTCGTGCTCGTCGCCCTCGGGGGCGGCGTGATTGGCGATATTGTTGGATTTGCCAGTGCTTGTTACCAGCGCGGCGTTGATTTTATTCAAGTTCCCACGACATTACTGTCGCAAGTCGATTCGTCCGTCGGTGGGAAAACAGCAATTAATCATCCTCTTGGCAAAAACATGATTGGCGCATTTTATCAACCCAAAGCGGTGGTGATTGATACGCAGGTGCTAAGCACCTTGTCCGGTCGTGAGTTTGCTGCGGGGATGGCAGAAGTGATCAAGTATGGTGTGATTGCCGATGCCCCTTTCTTTGATTGGCTTGACAGTGAAATGGTGGCGCTGACCGCGCTCTCTCCTGATGCATTGATTTACGCGATAAGGCGTTGTTGTCAAATCAAAGCCGATGTGGTGGCCGAAGATGAAACCGAAACAGGCGTACGCGCGCTGTTGAATTTGGGGCACACGTTTGGTCATGCGATTGAAGCCGAAATGGGCTACGGCAATTGGCTTCATGGTGAAGCGGTCTCGGCTGGAACCGTGTTGGCGGCACAAACGGCGTGCCAGCATGGCTTGATTGATGAAAAAACGGTTACTCGCATCACGGCCCTGTTACAAAGTGCACATCTTCCCGTGCAGGCTCCCCGTGAAATGGACTACGATGCTTTTATTAAGCACATGATGCGTGATAAAAAAGTGCTTTCAGGACAGTTGCGTCTGGTTTTACCAACAGCGATAGGCCAGGCTCAAGTGGTTGCAGATGTTCCACACCAGCTAATCGCTGATGTGATTGATGCCGGTTAACCATTGAATGCATGACAGACACGTTTGATACGCTAGCTCTGGATCTGGAAAGCCAAACCCAGCTCCTTTCTCGACTGCAATTTATCACTCGATTTAGCGCGAATCTGATCCAAGTCACCGGGCCTGATGGGGCGGGTAAAACCTGGTTAAGTGAGCGCTACATGGAGCAGTGGGCGGATGCCCATGTTCATGCCTTACTCGCGTGCCATACGGCACAAAGCGATGACCAACGTCGCGCTATCTTGCTGCGACAAATTGTCAAAGACGGTGTTTTTAATCAAGCGGATCCGCTGTTAGATAGCTTGACGATGATGCTTGACGGGGCTGGGTGTGATGCACTCATTGTGATTGATGATGCGCATCGGCTGACTCCTGGATTACTGTCTGAGCTATGGGCGTTGGTGCAATATGCACAGCATCAAGCACACTGGCGGATTAATGTTGTACTCTTTGCCTTGCCAGGAAAGTTGAACAAGTGGCTACGTCAGGTGTCTTACGGGCACGACCAAAAGCCGCTGGAGCTCGAGATCTCGCCGCTTAATGACGGTGAAGAAGAGATGTTCATCGATGTGTTAGCCGTCACGCAACGTATTGATGCAGCGGGTAAAAAACAGTGGTTAGCCAAGCTTGCTAATCAAACCGTTTACCCCGGCACCATCATGGGAAAGGACAATCAGGAGATAGGCGCTGTGAGTAAAGACAATAAAAAGCCCGCGAAAAATAATAAACCCTTTTTAATGCTGCTGTTGGCCGTGGTGCTGATGATTGTGGGTGCCGGTGCGATCTGGTGGGCTTTTCCGAGTCAAGATGACGCCTCGTCGGCTGAGACAATGCTCCCTGACGGGTTAAAAAACTTGGATGATTTGCTCAACGAGCAGCAAGCGACCACTGACCCACAAACCCTTGATGGGCAAGAGACGGGCCAAGATAGCAACTCGGCAGTGGATCAAACCGACACCGTAGCGGGATCGAATGCAGCGGTGACCGATGATCAGGCGAATTTACCGCAGGAAGTCAACGGTGAGGGGTTAACCGTCGGTCGCAATGATGCGGGCCAGAGAGTGGTTTTACCTGATGATGTTGTCGACGCCATTATTAACGAACAAGATGCCGGTGGCGATGGCACCCAGGCGGTTGAGGAACCACTTGCTAGCGAGATTAACCAAGCGATTCCTGCGCCCGCGACACCGGATGAGCCCTCAGATCTGGCGCAATCGCAAAATACCGCCGCCTCGCCGTCTACAGAGGCAGCATCTACAGAGACAGCGTCGACAGCGGCCAGTGATGATCGCTTATCTTTTGACGCGCAAGCTTTGCTTGATGTACCTGCCCAGCGTTATGCCCTGCAGCTTGCAGCCTTGCGTTCGCGTCAAGATGCGACAGACTTTATCGCTAACTACCAACTGAGTGATCGGGTTCAGGTATATCAAACCCAACGCAACAATGCTGACTGGTACATGGTGTTACTGGGTGATTATGCCAGCGTCACGGATGCGCGTCGTGCGGAACTGACATTGGCGGATAATCTGCGGGCGCTGCAGCCGTTTGTGAAGTCTTTTAGTCAGGTTCACCGTGAAATCAACCGCGCAAATGGGCAGTAAAATCCGCTGATTGATGAGCCAAAATAGGGTACAATCCGCCCCTTTTCACACCGCAGAGATAGATCAGGGGCAATGAGAAAGCATCGCGCGTTTCTAAAGTGGGCTGGTGGTAAATACTCGCTAGTCGATGACATTCGTCGTCATCTTCCCGAAGGGAACACGCTTATCGAGCCCTTCGTCGGTGCTGGATCGGTATTTTTAAACACCGATTACGAACATTACATTCTGGCTGACATCAACCCAGATCTTATCAATCTATACAATATTATTAAGCAAACGCCGTTGCGTTTTGTGGCGGATGCGCGCGTCTTCTTTTGCCAAGAGTACAACCAAAAAGAGCGCTATCTAGATGTCCGCCGGGAGTTTAACCTTACCACAGACCCTTATTTGCGTTCGCTGTACTTTTTGTATATGAATCGTCACGGCTTTAATGGCTTGTGTCGGTACAATAAAAAAGGCGGTTTCAATGTCCCATTTGGGTCGTACAAAAAGCCATATTTTCCGGAAAAAGAGCTCGCGATCTTTGCAGAAAAGGCCCAGCGTGCGGAATTTGTATGTGAAGGGTATGGGGAGAGTTTTGCTCGGGCGACGAAAGGGACAGTGATTTATTGCGATCCCCCTTACGCGCCTTTAACTGCTACGGCGAATTTTACCACCTACGCCACCAATGGTTTTACGCTGGATGATCAAGCCTTGCTGGCTGAGCATGCTGAGCAAGCATCGTTGGCCCAAGGGGTGCCGGTATTAATCTCCAATCACGATACGCCCTATACACGCCGTTTATATCGTGGTGCGAGTTTTAATGTGGTGAAAGTTAAGCGTACCATCAGCCGTAATGGCAATGGTCGTAATAAGGTGGATGAGCTATTGGCACTTTTTTCCCCTCAGCCATCCACGCCTTAAGCGCTGTTGCCTCAAGCGCTCACGTCAACCAGCTCACGATCACCAGCAGCGCGCCAATGACGAGTCCGATCATGATAACGCCGGTAATGATATAAATTGCCGGTGAATCATAGCCGAAATCTCGCTCGCGATTGCGTTGTGATTGCACCCCAAACAAAGCAGCGACGACACTTGTCACTACCTGTTTTAGTCTAGGTTTTTCGCCCATCCTGCCTCCATTTTCAGCTTCTGTTTTTACTCTAGTTAATTCTCTGGCACTTGCCAGTGTTCGCTGAGATTAAGCATGGTTAAGGTAAGACTTCATGGCCGATATCGGGTAGAATTACGGCGACTTTTTGGCAATTGAGGCGACCGCACTATGAAGGATTTTTTGATTGCGCCATCGATTTTATCTGCAGACTTTGCCCGATTGGGTGAAGAAGTTGAAAACGTATTGGCGGCGGGTGCAGATGTGATTCACTTTGATGTGATGGATAACCATTACGTTCCGAACCTGACATTTGGTGCCCCGGTTTGTCAGGCTTTACGTRACTATGGGATCACCGCACCGATTGATGTTCACTTGATGGTTAAGCCGGTCGACCGCATTATTCCTGATTTTGCTAAAGCGGGCGCGAACATGGTGACGTTTCATGCTGAAGCCAGTGAGCATATTGACCGCACGTTGCAGTTGATCAAAGAGCACGGCATGCAAGCGGGTTTGGTCTTTAACCCGGCAACGCCGCTCCACCACTTAGATTATGTGATGGATAAGCTCGATATGATCCTGTTGATGTCGGTCAATCCTGGGTTTGGCGGCCAGTCTTTTATTCCCACCACCTTAGATAAACTGCGTGAGGTCCGTCAGCGTATTGATGCCAGCGGGCGAGATATTCGTCTGGAAATTGACGGCGGTGTAAAGGCCAATAACATTGCAGACGTTGCCCAAGCGGGCGCGGATATGTTTGTCGCAGGGTCGGCCATTTTTGGTCAACCGGATTATAAAACCGCAATTGAAGAAATGCGTGCCGAACTGGCAAAAGTAGAAAGGTAATGAAGTCGTATGAGCCTGCGTTATATTGCATTTGATTTAGATGGCACCTTGGTTGATAGCGTGCCCGATTTGACCCAAGCGCTGCAGATGATGCTGGCGGATTTGGACCGGCCAACAGTGAGTGTAGCCGAGGTGACCGGTTGGATAGGGAATGGTGCGGATATTATGATTCGTCGCGCATTGTCCCGTGCGCATGATTATGATCCGAGCCTGGACCCTGCGCTCGTTGCAAAAGCTCGAGAACGTTTTAACTACCATTATGAGCACAATGGTCACGAAAAAACGGTGCTATATCCTGGCGTGAAAGAGACGCTCACCGCGTTGCACCAGCAGGGTTATCAGCTGGGCGTCGTCACCAATAAACCGTTCGCTTTCGTGCCTGCTATTTTAGAGGATTTAGGTTTAGCGGCCTTGTTCAGTGATGTGATTGGTGGTGATAGTCTGTCAACCAGCAAACCTGACCCAGAAGGCTTGCACCTGTTGCGCGATAAGCATGGCTTAACCAATGCCCAGATGTTGATGGTCGGTGACTCAAAAAATGATATCTTAGCAGCACACAATGCGGGAATGGCCTCCGTTGGCCTCACTTATGGCTACAACTACGGTGAGCCAATCAGTGACAGCCAACCTAGCTATGTACTGGACCATTTTAGCCAGCTAGAGGCAGTGGTGGCCAATTACTCCGCGTAACGCTTTTTACCAGCAAATAAAACCGCCCACACGGGCAACATGTAAAGGAACCGAATCATCATGAGTCAATCTTCGAAACCCATTGTATTGAGTGGTGTGCAGCCCTCAGGCGAGCTGAGTATTGGTAATTATCTGGGCGCGTTGCGTCAGTGGGAACAGATGCAAGATGATTATGATTGCCAGTACTGTGTGGTGGATTTGCATGCCATTACGGTTCACCAAGAGGCGGATTCCCTGCGCGAAGCGACTTTAGATGCGCTAGCGCTGTGTCTCGCGGTGGGAGTCAGTCCAGAAAAAAGCAACTTGTTTGTCCAGTCCCACGTGCCTGAGCATGCGCAACTCAGCTGGGTATTAAACTGCTACACCCAAATGGGTGAGTTGAATCGGATGACCCAGTTTAAAGATAAGTCGCAGCGCCATGCAGAGAACATTAACGCGGGATTGTTTAGTTATCCGGTATTGATGGCGGCAGACATTCTTTTGTATCAAACCAACCAAGTGCCGGTGGGTAACGATCAAAAGCAGCACCTTGAACTGGCGCGTGACGTTGCGACCCGTTTTAATAATCGCTATGGCGATGTGTTTGCTCTGCCTGAGCCTTACACACCCGATGTCAATGCGCGGGTGATGAGCCTGCAAGATCCGACCAAAAAAATGTCGAAATCTGACGATAACCGTAACAATGTGATCGGGCTGCTCGAAGATCCAAAAGCGATTGCGAAAAAAATCAAACGTGCGGTCACGGACTCAGAAGAGCCGCCGCGTGTCCGTTTTGATAGTGCACAAAAACCGGGTGTTTCCAACTTGCTTGGGTTATTGTCTGGGGCGACGGGTGAGTCAATTGATACGCTAGAAAAAGCGTATGAAGGCAAGATGTATGGCCACCTGAAAAAAGACACTGCAGACGCCGTCGTCGCGATGCTAGAGCCGTTGCAAGCGCGCTATCATGCGTTTCGAGCTGATCGCGCAATGCTCGATAGTGTGATGCAAAAAGGGGCGGCGCATGCCTCTGCACGGGCACAAGACACCTTACGCAAAGTCTATGATGCGGTCGGTTTTGTGCCACGTGTGTAGCACGCGTTTGTAATAGTACAAACCTGGTATAATCACAAAATAAGTAAGCAGCGGGCCAGTCTCGCTGCTTTTTTGATCAAGGTTGAACCGGCCTCTCACTTCTAACGAATTCATCAATAATCGCTAGCCTCGATGCGATTCATATCACGTCATATTCTGTATCTATCATGAATAATGCACCCGATTTTCGAGTAAACACTCAATTTACGTGAAGGAACAGGTATGAAAAAGCCATTGATGTGGTCGCCCCTTGCTTTGGTGCTGGCCGGCGTTGCACTGCCCGCGGCGGCAAAAGCGCCACTTACCGAGAACTACCAATGTGGGGTGACAACCCCAACCCCCATCTACGCCATTCAAGGTGATGGTGCACGGAGCCCGCTCGTCCCAGATGGCCAATATAGCTCAGACAAAACCTATGCTGTACAAGGGGTGGTGACGGCGATCACCCAAGGCCTATACAAAGGGGTCTGGATTCAAGATCCGCAAGGCGATGGTAACCCGGCAACGTCCGACGGATTGTTTGTCTATTTGCGTGACGCGCAAGACTTAGACTTGGTGCCCGGTGATACGCTTTGTGCCAGCGGGAAAATCAAAGAGTATTACGGGCATACCCAACTGGGTGTTACCGATGAACAAGTGGCTAAGGGAGCACCTCAGGGGACGATTGCACCGACGGCACTCCGTGTTCAACCCGATGAGACTTTGCACGAGGCACTTGAGCGCTACGAAGGGATGTACGTCACCATGGACGCGGATAGCGATTTGGTGATCACGCGTAACTTTGGCTTTGACTACGATGCCTTCCGTAACAATATGGTGTTATCGCATCAATCCCCTTTATACAAACCCACGCAACAGTATCCCGCGTTAACGCCTGACGCTGAGGCACTCGCCGCGAAAAATAGCGATAACCAGCTGTATATCGAGAGCGATCAAAAAGCGAAAGACGGCAAGATCCCATATTTTCCAGGCTTAGATGCCGAGCAGGGATATCTACGTATTGGCGATCGGGTCGAGCGTTTGAGCGGTGTTATGGGTTATAGCTACAACCAATACCGACTTGTTGCAACAAACACCATCACTGCCGGTGATATTGTGCACCAAAATGATCGTCAACCGGCACCGAATAACGTGCCTGGCGCTGACATTAAGGTGGCCAGTTTTAACGTACTTAACTATTTCACCAGCGCCAGTGCGGTCGGTGGCCCACTCAACGTGACCTGTAATGATCGTGCCGATGCCGATGCGAATCGTGGCTGTAACCGTGGGGCGAAAACGGCGGCTGAGTTTGGGTTGCAACGCACTAAAATTGTCAATGCACTCACCGCGATGGACGCCGACATTGTCGGTTTGATGGAAATTGAGAATAWTGGCTTTGAGGCTGGCAGCGCCATTGCTGATCTGGTGACCCATTTAAATGCGCAATTTGCTGACTCGCGTGATCATTACCAATTTGTCGAACCCAGTGACCAAGAGAAAAATCAGGGCGCCTATTTTGGCTCAGATGCGATTATGGTGGGCATGATTTATCGCCCCGCGAAGGTCAATCTCGCAGGTGAGGCGCAAGCGGTACCCATGCCAGAGCAGCATATCAGCGGCGAAAGTCCAGACGGAGAAACTAAGACACTCGACAAATACCAGCGTGATAGCCTAATTCAACGTTTTATGGTTAATGACCAGCCGCTCAGTGTGGTGGTGAATCACTTTAAATCGAAAGGCTCAGGCTGCTATGAAGACTGGATTGCGGGTGAGTTTGATACTGATACCGCGGATATGCAGGGACACTGCAATGCGTTTCGCGTGTCTGCCGCCGTTGCATTGCGTGACCATCTCAAAGCGGTCGACGGTGACGTATTAATTTTGGGTGATCTCAATGCTTATGCGCAAGAAGATCCGGTGCGGGTGCTAACGGATTATCAGCGTACTGAGGGCCAGCGCGATATTATCACCGCGGCGGGCACTGAAATTCGTGGTGTGCCTATGCATCCAACGCCAAGCGTCGTTGAGCAAGGTCTTGGTTATACCAACCTCGCAACGCAGTGGTTAGGGGATAAAGCCTACTCGTACTCATTTTCTGGAGAGCTGGGCGCGTTAGATCATGCACTCGCCAATGCCAGTTTGGCGAGCAAAGTGGTCGGGGTGGAAGAGTGGCATATTAACTCAGTAGAGAGCACTCTGTTTGAGTACAGCCGACAATATAGCGGAGAATTGGTGAAATCGAGTAATCCATTCTCGTCATCCGATCACGATCCTGTGCTGATCTCACTCGATTATCCTGAGCCCGTGGTCCCCGTCTCGGTGACGATCAATAATCGCAGTTTCTTGCCTATTATCCCCTTACTTAATGGACAAAAAAGTCCGGATCATGCGTGGATGAAATGGCGCGCGACGCGCACCTTTGACCAGGCTAGCCCTTTGGTTCAATCCTTGGCGCTGCAGACGGATGATTCGATAAGGGTATCCGTGAAAGCGCTAGGGCTGATCCCGGTTTACTGCGGCCGTGCACCTGCAGATAGCGCGATGACGGTTAAATACACCGGATTTCGCTGTCAGCTCACCCAGCCGTAATCTTGTGGCGGGCAGCGAAGGTTGCTCGCACCTGGATGACGCCTATTCAGCACTGTGGTAGCATCATGCCGGTTTTCCATCGCATGGCGTAGCACAGTGCTTCTTATCATCGATAATTACGATTCCTTTACCTATAACCTTTATCAGTACTTTTGTGAGCTGGGCGCATCGGTCCATGTTGCGCGAAATGACGCCATTAGTGTGGCGGATATTGAGGTGATGGCTCCCTCGCACATCGTTATCTCCCCTGGCCCTTGTACCCCGGATGAAGCGGGGATTTCCTTAGCGGTGATTGCACACTTTGCCGGGAAAATTCCAATTTTAGGGGTTTGTCTTGGCTATCAGGCGCTGGCACAAGTATTTGGCGCGAACGTCGTGAGAGCTCGTACGGTAATGCATGGCAAAACGTCCCAAGTTACCCACCAAGGAGAAGGGGTCTTCGCAGGCCTGCCTAGCCCTGTCACTGTCACGCGTTATCATTCTTTATTAGTTGAACCTCAAAGCCTACCTCACTGTTTGGCCGTCACAGCGACCGCTATCGATAACGATGGCAGTGAGATTATAATGGCGCTCAAACATCGGCAGCTGGCGATTGAGGGGGTGCAATTTCATCCGGAAAGTATTCTGACGGAGCAGGGCCATGCCTTGTTAGCCAATTTTCTTCAACAATCTTAGGTAGCGGTGCGGGCAGGTTAATATGTTCGTCTTTTGACGCTCTATCTGTGGCGGCCTCTATCGTGCAGCCTTTACCGTATGTCTTCCTTTCTTGAGTCTTTTTTTTCAGCAATGGTTGCAAAAAATAGCGATCTTTATCACTAATTTTACATTTCGCTGTTTTTAATCACTTTGTCAACGGCTGCAACCTTATGCAACTGTCGGTCTCTAGTCCGTTAATCTTGCCTTCTTAGCATCATAGCCTTACTCACTTTCATCTTCTCTTTGCTCACAGTTTATGCATAACTATCTCTTTAAACTGCATGAGCTTTGTTACCATGCTGAAAACAAAACATAATCTGCTATTGCTGCGGTTAAAATAATGTAAATACTATGCCTCATAGATAAAACATAGAAGGATTGAGTGATGACAATGGAGCACAAAGTAGAACGTAAACTCTTCGATGAAGTCATGGTGCCATGTTACAACCCAATGCCGATGATTCCTGATCACGGTAAAGGGTCGCGCATTTGGGACCAAGAAGGCCGAGAGTATATCGATTTTGCCGGTGGTATCGCGGTGAGCTGTTTAGGCCATTGTCATCCGGTCATGGTTGATGCGTTAACCGAGCAAGCCCAGAAACTGTGGCATTTGAGTAATGTCATGACCAATGCGCCCGCGTTGCGTCTGGCTAAACGCCTCACCGAACTCTCATTTGCCGACCGCGTGTTTTACGCTAACTCGGGCGCTGAAGCGAACGAAGCGGCCCTGAAACTGGCACGTCGTTGGGCAAAAGAAGAACATGGTGAGCATAAAAGTGAAATCATTGCCTTTACCAAAGGCTTCCATGGTCGCACCTTCTTTACTGTCACCGTAGGTGGTCAGCCCGCGTATTCCGATGGCTTTGGACCTAAACCCGGCGATGTAACACACCTTCCTTACAATGACATTGCCGCATTGGCCGATCATATTTCGGACCGAACCTGTGCGGTGATGATGGAGCCTTTACAAGGTGAAGGTGGGATTGTGCCGCCAGAGCCAGGTTTTCTCCAAGCCGTGCGTGAACTGTGTGATAAACACAATGCGCTTTTAGTGTTTGATGAAGTGCAAACGGGGAACGGGCGCACCGGTACTTTTTATGCTTATCAAGAGTCTGGGGTCGAGCCCGATATTTTAGCCACCGCAAAATCACTGGGTGGCGGGATCCCAATTGGTGCCATGTTAACGACCGACGCCTTGGCTGCGCATATGAAGCCGGGGGTTCACGGCTCTACTTATGGCGGTAATCCACTGGCCTGTGCGGTGGCAGAAGCGGTGGTTAATGAAGTGACCAAACCCGACGTGCTTGCCGGTGTCATAGAGCGTGAGCAATGGTTCCGTGACGGGTTAGAAGCGATCAATGATAAATATGGCATCTTCAGTGAAGTGCGTGGCAAAGGCTTGTTACTCGGTGCGGCACTGAACCAAGACTGGGAAGGCCGAGCACGCGATATCTTGGTTGCGGCAGGCGAAGAAGGCTTATTGGTTCTCGTTGCCGGGCCTAATGTGGTGCGTTTTACTCCCTCACTGGTCATTACCAAAGCGGATATTGAAGAAGGAATGGCACGCCTAGAACGTGCGATTGCCAAGGTCGTCGCAGGATAAGCGACCTGACTCACTCGGAGGGATTTGAGATGTTAGTTATTCGGCCGATCCGTGCATCAGATTTTGATGCACTGATGTTGTGTGCGGAAGCGTCCGGGCATGGATTCACCTCCTTGCCGGTCGATGCCGATTTGCTACAGGGGCGGATTAATAATTCGCTCGAGAGTTTTGCCAAACAGGTGACAGAGCCGGGGCCAGAGGGATATCTGATGGTCGCCGAAGATTTAGAAACCGGTGAAATCGCAGGGACCACGGGCATCGAAGCCGCCATTGGTCTTGATAACCCGTTTTACAGTTACCATCTGACCAAGGTGGTACATTCATCACGCAAACTGAACGTGCACAACATTGTTGAAGTGTTGACCTTTGGCAACAACTACACGGGGGCGACAGAAATCTGCACCCTGTTTATGCGTCCAGAGTTTCGTGGCGGGTTAAACGGTAAGTTATTGTCTAAATGCCGCTTCCTAATGCTGGCGCAATTTCCAGAGCGCTTCGCTGACGTGGTGTTTGCCGAAATGCGCGGTGTGTCGGATGACGAGGGCAACTCGCCATTTTGGCAGTGGCTAAAAGACAACTTTTTTAACATTGACTTTACCTTGGCGGATTATCTCACCGGGATTGGTGCCAAAGGGTTTATTGCCGACTTAATGCCTAAATTGCCGATTTATGTGAGCCTACTGAGTGAGGAAGCTCGTGCAGTTATCGGTCAAGTGCACCCGAATACCCGTCCAGCATTACGCTTGTTGGAAAAAGAGGGCTTTTCTTGCCGTGGTTATGTCGACATCTTTGATGCGGGCCCAACGGTAGAATGCTTACGCCCCAATATTGAGTCTGTACGTCACTCTTTCACCGCCTCAGCGCGCGTACGAGAGCACAGTAGCGCACAGGATTATTTAATATCGAATACCGATTTTGCTGGCTTCCGTGCCACCGCGGCGAAAGCTGCGATCGATCACGAAACCAATCAAGTTGTGATTAGCCCAGCGGTTGCCGATGCATTGAATGTAAAAAACGGCGATCAACTGCGTTTGATTGCTATGGGGGGATAAAATGACAAAGCAATCAGCAGGCCATTTGATTCATGGCRAGTGGGTGAAAGGCGAGGGCGAGATCATGACCTCGCAAAACCCCTTTGATAGTCAATGTATTTGGCAAGGTGCAGAAGCGAGTCGTTCGCAAGTGGAGCAAGCGGTCAGCGCCGCACGCGACGCGTTTTTGCGTTGGCGCAATACCGATTTTTCTGAGCGCCAAGCGCTGGTGGAACGCTTTGCCGAAATAGTGAAAGCCAATACCGATGAACTGGCTCGGGTCATTGCCGAAGAAACGGGCAAACCCTTGTGGGAAACCAAAACCGAAGTCGGGGCCATGGTAGGCAAAGTGGCGATCTCCTTGCGCGCGTACCACGAAAGAACAGGCTCACGTGAAAAAGACGTCAATGGCACCCAAGCGGTATTACGCCATCGTCCACTTGGCGTTATGGCGGTATTCGGGCCTTACAATTTCCCTGGGCATCTACCTAATGGCCACATTGTTCCAGCTTTATTGGCGGGCAACAGCGTAGTATTTAAACCCTCTGAGCTGACGCCAAAAGTCGCAGAGAAGACCTTGGGCTATTGGCTCGAAGCGGGATTACCGCAAGGACTGATCAGCCTGGTACAAGGTGGGCGCAATACCGGTGAGGCGCTGGCCCAAGCGCGCGGTATTGACGGTTTATTGTTTACCGGTAGCGCCAATACGGGGCATATTCTTCATCGTCAGTTTGCTGGCCAGCCCGATAAAATGCTGGCGCTGGAAATGGGGGGCAATAACCCCTTGGTGGTGAGTGATCAGTTCGGTGATTTAGACGCCACCGTATACACCATTATTCAATCGGCCTACCTCAGTGCCGGTCAGCGGTGTACGTGTGCACGCCGCCTGCTACTGCCTGAGGGAGAAGTGGGTGACAAGATCTTGACTCGCCTAGCACAATGGACCAAAACCGTGCGAGTGGGCGGACAGTTTGATGATCCCGCACCTTTCATGGGCGCCCAAATTTCAATGGCTGCCGCCGAGGGGATTTTGGCCACACAACAAAAATTGATCGATCTGGGAGCAACCCCCGTCATAGAGTGCGAGCATTTACACGATGCGGTGATTTCTCCAGGGATTTTAGATGTGAGTGGCATTCAAGCGTTACCCGACGAAGAGTATTTCGGTCCGCTACTACAAGTGCAGCGCTATCAGGATATGGCTGATGCGATCACGAAGGCGAATGATACCCGCTATGGTTTGTCGGCAGGCCTTATCAGTGAAGACGAGGGCGAATGGCAATACTTCCTCGATCATATTCGCGCAGGGATTGTGAATCGTAATCGTCAGTTGACAGGGGCAAGCGGTGATGCGCCATTTGGCGGGCCAGGTGCGTCGGGTAATTTACGTCCAAGCGCTTACTATGCCGCCGATTATTGCGCTTATCCCATGGCATCAATGGAAGGGGAGCAGGTGGTACTGCCTGAGACGTTCGCCCCCGGTATTCCGACTCAACAAGATTAAGGAGACCAACATGGACAGTGGCCAAGCGTTATTCGATAAATTATGGCAAGACTATATTAACCGTCTTTGCCCATCGGCACATCAGGTACATGCCTTGCTCGAAGAAGGGCAGCCTTTAATCAATGATCATATTGCCTTGCGGACATTTGGTTTGCCCAAGGTTGGGCTTGAGGTCTTGGCGCGCCCCTTCCTGGCGCTAGGCTATCAGCAAAAAGGGGACTATACCTTTGAAGCGAAAAAGCTCAATGCCTGCCATTTCGAGCACCCCGATCCTTTGATGCCGAAAGTGTTTATCAGTGAATTGATGGTCGAGCAATGCTCGCCTGCGCTGCAAGCCATTGTTCACAAGCTGGTGGCACAAGTCGATGCGTCGTCACTAACAGGGAGCGATTTTCTTCATCAGGGGCGGCTTTGGGACATCGATAGCGCCACCTATCAAGCGCTTGCTGAGGAGAGTGAATACGCGTCCTGGGTAGCCGCGCACGGTTATGGTGCGAATCATTTCACGGTGAGTGTCAATCAGTTAAAGGCTCATGATCATTGCCAATCGGTTAATCAAAAGCTGCGAGACAATGGCTTTGCAATTAACGAAGCGGGTGGTGAAGTAAAAGGGGACGCATCCGTTTATCTGGAGCAATCCTCCACCATGGCTGACCGTGTCGCTGTTGTTTTCTCTGATGGCACGCAAACCATTCCAGGTGGGTTTTATGAGTTTGCTAAGCGTTATGTGTTGCCCAACGGTGAGTTGTACCAGGGATTTGTTGCCGCTTCAGCGGATAAAATTTTTGAGAGCACGCACTAATAAATAGCTGATATAACGAGGCATACACAGTTAAGGAAGAGTTCGCTCTTCCTTTTTTTTGTTTTAAAAAGAAAAACCGACGCCAGGGCGTCGGTTGGGAATACAGAGAGCGCTGTGATTAGCGGGTACCGTATACCACGATGGTTTTACCATGGGCTGAAATAAGATTTTGCTCTTCCAGCATTTTAAGAATACGCCCCACGGTTTCACGCGAACACCCAACGATTTGGCCAATTTCTTGACGTGTGATCTTAATTTGCATGCCATCAGGGTGCGTCATGGCATCGGGTTGCTTCGCTAAATTCAACAAGGTTTGCGCAATACGGCCCGTGACGTCCAGGAAGGCAAGATCCCCCACTTTTTGGCTGGTCACTTGCAAACGGCGCGCCATTTGTGAGGACAAACGCATTAATATATCAGGGTTAACCTGGATCAGTTGGCGGAACTTTTTGAATGAGATTTCTGCCACTTCACAAGGAGACTTAGCCCGAACCCAAGCGGTACGCTCCTGATCATCTTCGAAAAGGCCTAGCTCACCGATAAAATCACCTTGGTTAAGATAAGACAGGATCATTTCCTTGCCTTCTTCATCTTTGATTAGAACGGCGACAGACCCTTTCACGATGTAATACAAGGTCTCCGCTTTTTCGCCTGCATGAATCAGCGTGCTTTTAGACGGATACTTGTGGATGTGACAATGTGAAAGGAACCACTCGAGTGTAGGGTCTGTTTGAGGTTTTCCTGGAACCATATAACTTATTTCCTCTGCATGTGTTGCCCGGCAACAACGTCCTATCTTTGTCTGAGGGGTAACCCACCAGATCTATGCACAGAATACGAAGTCTGGGCGCGGGCTACAAGCTCACTGTATGTTAACAAGAGTGTATCTTTTTTTGTTAGCAATTTCTTGATTTTGATCTAGGCCAACCGCCTAAAAACCTGGCAAAAACGTGGCTAAGATCACGGCTTGAGAAGTAATACACGATAGATGCGCTACGCCCTAGCCAATCTTGCCTTTTTCGATTAGCTGCTGAATCAATGGACGGATGATAAGTTCCATCGCAAAGCCCATCTTACCGCCTGGCACGACGAGTGTATTATGCCGTGACATAAAAGACCCCGTGATCATTTGCAGCAGATAAGGAAAGTCGACGTTTTTCATCCCTCGAAAGCGGATCACCACAAAGCTCTCATCCAACGAAGGAATGCCTTTGGCGTTCAGTGGGTTGGAGGTATCGACCGTCGGCACCCGTTGAAAGTTAATGTGAGTGCGTGAGAATTGCGGCGTAATATAATGCAAATAATCGTCCATCGACCGCACAATTGAGTCGGTGACCGCTTCGCGTGAGTGGCCCCTATCGCGGGTATCGCGGACAAATTTCTGAATCCACTCAAGGTTGACGATCGGGACCATACCAATCAATAGGTCGACATGTTGGGAGACATTGACCTCACCATCAACCACACCGCCGTGCAAGCCTTCGTAAAATAGTACGTTGGTATTGTCGGGTAAATCCTGCCATGGTGTGAAGGTCCCTGGCATTTGATTGTAGGGCACCGCTTCATCAAAGGTATGCAAGTAGCGGCGATATTTGCCTGTGCCGAGTTCACCGTACTCACGGAAAAACTGCTCTAATCGCGGAAAATCATTGGCGGTGGGGCCAAAGTAACTAATGTGCCGTCCTTGCTCACGTGCTTTACGGATCTCGACGTCCATTTCCGGTCGCGTAAAGCGATGGAAACTGTCCCCTTCTAGCCACGCCGCTTTGATGTTCATCATCTGGAACATCTTACGGAATGCTTCGGACGTGGTGGTGGTCCCTGCTCCTGAAGAGCCGGTGACCGCGATGATTGGATGTTTAGCCGACATGACGCGCCCTGTCATTCAGTCTGAATGTGTATCGCTGTTTATTGCGTACAGCGATGCTAAGATCTGAGTGCTTCCTTACGACGAATATCCACTGTCTCGTGCAACTCAGAATACACAATCACGGCGTCGCCGGATTGCAGTTGTTGGCGAACATCCGCCACTTTTTGTGCAAAGCTGACTTCCTGCTCACCATAATCGGTTCCTTCCCGTAACACAAAGTGCTCGATTAAACGAGTCAGTGTTTCCTCAGGGACCGATTGCCAAGGAACCATCATACTACATCACCTTTTGTTGATTTATGGCTGAGACGTTAGGGTGCTTGATGCTGATATTGTGAATCAGCTCGCATTTTACCCAATCATTCAACACAATGCAGTAGATCAATGTGCGTCGGTCTTTTTTGCTTTGCGTGGCGTCCCTTTTTAACGGGACGAGCAAAGGCGTGAGGCTAACCAGTGAGGCACCGACTGCTCCAGCCAGAACTGTGGCTGGCGCCAACTGCCGGTAACAAAACCAACATGCCCACCATGCTCGCTCAGTTGATAGTCAATATTCGCGGGCAGAGGCGAGGTTGGGATTACTGCGTCGGTCATAAAGGGATCGTCTTTCGCATGGATAATCGCAAGTGGGACCGTAATAGCGTCAAGGACAGATAAACCACTACAGCTTTGATAGTAGTGTTGAGCATCGTCAAAGCCATGCAGCGGTGCGGTGACCGTTTGATCAAACTCGAACAGAGTTTTAATCTTTGGCCGCTCCCCAGCATGCCACCGACCCACTTTTTGGTGTCGGGTAAGTTTTTCCGATAAGGTTTGTCGCATCGACCGTAGCAAATACGCTTGATAAACACGGGAAAACCCTTGTTGAATACGGGTCGAGCACGCCGCTAAATCGAGCGGGGGAGAAATAGCACAACTACAACTGACAATCGGATCATGCTGATAGTCGGCCAGGTAGCGCACCAACATGTTTCCTCCCAAAGAGACTCCCACAGCGGCAATCTCATTGTTCGGGTAGGTCTGGCGTAAATAGGTCAAAAATGCCCGAGCGTCCTCCGTTTCGCCGGAATGATAAGTCCGCGGCGCGCGATTAAGACGGCCACTGCAACCGCGAAAATGCATCACCACACCGCACCAGCCTTGCTGTTTGAAAGCGGCCAATAATCCATTGGCATAAGGGCTATCAAAGCTTCCTGCTAGGCCATGAAACAAGACAATAATAGGCTGTCCTACTTCGGGATGATGCGTCCATGCAAGATCGACAAAGTCACCGTCAGGTAGATCAAACGCTTGCCAAATAGGCGCAAAAAGCGGTTGCCGGCGCAGCAGGCGTGGCAGTAAGGTTTGCAGATGCGCATTACGGGCAGTTGGAATGGGATTAAAGGGTGTCATCATCGTCTGCTCCATCCTCTTTTGTAGGCCGGTCTACCCGTAGTGGTGTATAGAGATTTCGGGCAGAGGGGGATAGCTGGCGGCAATAATAGGCCAAGGGAGACGCGGCTTGTGTGAGCCAGGATTGACGATTAAGCACTTCAATCAAGTCTTGTTGCTGGAACTTTTCTAAACTGAGTTCAAAGTTGAGCATTTTTTTATATTGGCCGGTGCCCACGCGTGGCTTGAGATCGCGTCTTAGATGGCGATAAGCGATCAGCAAATGTTCAGACCGGCTCAAGGCGTGCTTAAGCTGGGTGAGGCTCTCGGGGCTAAGCCCGTAACCATGGCTTTCAATCCAAGCGAGCAACAAAGCAAGGTTCACATTGCCTTGGTGCTCGTCTTGTAATTTAAGGCAGGCTTGTTTGACCTCTTGCTTAGCATAGTGGTGCAAACAAAACTGCCAAAGATCGGCGGCGTTTGCCATCCCAGGCGTTAGTGTTGGTTGAATGTCGCCTCCAGGGCTTCTAGCGCTTCTTGTTGCTCCATCCATTCTTGTTCCACCTCTTCGAGCGTCGACTTTGCATCGGCTTGGCGTTGCAATTGCTCCGTTAAACGGGCTTTGTTGTCACTCTGGTAAATAGCGGGATCCGCTAATTGGTTTTCTGCTTCTGCGATAATGGCAGAAAGTTGTTCGATCTTTGTGTCTAAACGGTCAATTTTTTTTCGTAGTGGCGCCGTTTGTTTTCGGCATTCGGCTTCACGACGCTTTTGTGCTTTTCGATCTAACTGCGTTTGCTGTGGGGCAAGTTTTTCGTCTGCGGCTTGCTTTTTGTTTTCCGCACGATCAGCGCGTTGTTGTTCGGTCAGCCAGCGGTGATAGTCGTCTAAGTCGCCATCAAAAGGTAGCACTGCGCCCTTGTCCACCAAATACAAGTCATCGGCTGTCGCACGCAATAAAAAGCGATCGTGGCTGACGATCACCATCGCGCCATCATAGGATTGCAATGCGAGCGTTAACGCTTGGCGCATGTCGAGATCCAAATGGTTAGTCGGTTCATCCAACAGTAACAAGTTCGGTTTTTGCCAGACTAACAATGCAAGGACTAAACGTGCTTTTTCGCCGCCAGAGAAAGGGCCAATGTTTTCCAACGCTTTGTCACCTTGAAAGCCAAACCGTCCGAGAAAATCTCGCAGGGTTTGCTCGGCAGTAGTTGGTGCTAAGCGATTTAGATGCTGGAGCGGCGTTTCATCGATACGTAAGGTATCGAGTTGATGCTGGGCAAAATAACCTATTTTCACCCCTTGAGAGTAGCTTAGCTCGCCAGCCATCGCCGGCAAATCGCCCGACAATAACTTGATCAGCGTTGATTTGCCCGCACCGTTACGCCCTAACAGGCCAATGCGCGCCCCAGGCACTAAGTTAAGGCGAATGTTCTCGATAATTGGCGTTTTGTTATAGCCAGCGGCCACCTTATCCATCATAAGAATGGGAGTGGGCAATGCATCAGGGGGTAAAAAGGTAAAGCTAAATGGATTATCGTATTGAGCCGGTAGCACCTTTTCCATGCGTTCCAGCGCTTTTATCCGACTTTGCGCTTGGCGGGCTTTGCTGGCTTTGTATCGGAAACGGTCAATGTAGGATTGCATGTGAGCAACTTGCTTTTGTTGCTTCTCATATTGCGCYTGCTGTTGTGCTAACTTTTGCGCGCGCATGCTTTCAAAATCCGAGTAGTTACCGGTGTATTCATTCAGCTTAGCGTGCTCAATATGAATGATACGATTGACCACAGGATCAAGAAAATCACGGTCGTGTGAGATCAAGACCAAGGTTCCCGGGTACTGCTGCAACCATTTTTCTAGCCACATCACTGCGTCTAAATCGAGGTGGTTGGTGGGCTCGTCGAGTAGCAGTAAATCTGAGCGACATAACAAAGCTTGTGCCAAGTTAAGTCGCATGCGCCAGCCCCCAGAGAACTGCGTTAATGACCAATGGATTTGCGTCTGACTGAACCCCAAGCCATCCAGCAAACTTGCGGCGCGCGCCTCTATGGTATAGCCGCCAATCGCATCGAGCTTATCGTGTAACAACGCCACTGCATTGCCATCATCGTTGGCTTCGGCGTTACGCAACGCGTCTTGCAGCTCACGGTATTCGGTATCGCCATCAATCACATATTCCAGCGCACTTTTATCCAATGCGGGGGTTTCTTGTGCCACCCAAGCCACTTGCCATTGACTGGGGTAATCATAGTGCCCTGCATCAAGCGAAAGTTGGTGGCGTAGCAAGGCAAACAGGCTGGACTTGCCACAGCCATTTTTACCCACCAAGCCGACTTTGTCGCCGGGTGCAATGATGGCAGAGGTGTGGTCAAGCAGGGGCTTACCACCACGAAGCAATTGAATGTCGGAGAAGCGAATCATGATTACTCAGTCTGTCTTGGGTTGATGGATGCACGTTGCGCGGTCGTTATACCAGCTTGATGCGGAGATTGCCAAATCCCACCCCGTGGCGAGAGTGGTTAGACAGGGGGTTAGCCTTTTTGTATGTTAAAGTTAAAACATGGCATAAAGAACAGATTGCGTGCTTGGCCAATCATAACGATAAGGAAGCGTATGCCTCAAGATAAGAAGGACAACCCACGCCCTCCCAAGGTGCTTGTTATCGTGGCGCATCCTGATCCGGATGAATCGGTCGCCAATCGTCGATTACTCGAATCGATACGCCCGCTGGCGAATGTCACTGTGCATGATATTTACGCCGCTTATCCGGATTTTGTGGTGGATATCCATCACGAGCGTGCGTTGGTGACTGACGCCGATGTGTTGGTGTTTCAACATCCCTTACAGATGTACTCATGCCCGGCGTTATTGAAAGAGTGGATTGATGTGGTGCTCGGAAAAGGCTTTGCTCATGGGCAAGGGGGAGATGCGTTAGCGGGAAAAACATGTCGTTTTGTGGTCACTACAGGTGGAGCAGCAGAAGCGTTCAGTAAAATCGGCTACAACAAATATTCCATGGAGGAGTTATTGCAACCTTTTGAACTGACGGCGGCGTTATGCCGCATGCACTGGGTCTCACCTTTAGTTCTTCACTGGGCGCGCCGCGTCACCGATGCGGATCGCAATGCCTTTGCTGAACTCTATGCGGACTGGTTGGCTAACCCTTTAGCGAAGCAGGAGGCACATCGTGGATCATAGCTTTCTGCTCATCGCGTTTATCTTTTTATTGGCAGCCGTGATTGCGGTGCCTTTGGCGCAGCGTTTGGGGATGGGCTCGGTGCTTGGCTACTTGGTAGCAGGCATTGTGATTGGCCCTTGGGGGCTGGGTTTAATCGATGATGTCGACTCAACCCTGCATTTTGCCGAATTTGGTGTGGTGCTGCTGCTGTTTTTAATTGGCTTGGAGCTTAACCCTAAAAAGCTATTGAAAATGTGGCGCCCCATTATCGGCCTTGGTGGTAGCCAAGTGGTGCTGACYGGGGTCGTGATAGGGGTATTAAGTGTCTTCGCTGGGCTCACGTTGCCACAAGGCGTGGTGATCGGGGCGGGGCTGGCACTTTCTTCTACCGCGATTGCGATGAAAATCATCGAAGACCAACGCTTAATGCGCAGCGAAACCGGACAATCTGGATTTGCCGTTTTATTATTTCAAGATATCGCCGTGATCCCGATACTGGCTGTGATCCCAGCGTTGGCCGGTGGCAGTGCAGGTAGTTGGTTTGATGTCCTCTGGATGTTTTTAGGCATTGGCGCTCTCTTGGCCGGCGGTCACTTTTTCTTGCGCCCTATTTTTCGTCTGATTGCCATGAGTGGCGTCACCGAGTTGTTTACTGTCACCGCGCTTGCCTTGGTCATCGGGATTGCATTGGCCATGCAAAGCCTTGGTCTATCGATGGCGCTGGGGGCGTTTTTAGCCGGTGTGTTGTTGGCTGAGAGTGAATACCGGCATGAGCTTGAGACGGCAATTGAGCCCTTTAAAGGGTTATTACTCGGGCTGTTCTTTATAGCGGTTGGGATGACGGTCGACTTAGGGCTTTTACTGGAATATCCCTGGGCGATCATCGGTGCCGTGGCTGCGTTAGTCGGTGGTAAAGCCTGCTTACTGTATGGACTGGCACGAGCGTTTGGTGTCGCGCCCAAGGCGCGCAGTCAAATGGCGGTATTGCTCAGTCAGGGGGGCGAGTTTGCCTTTGTGATTTTCACTGCCGCGCGTAGCCAAGGGCTACTGGATAAAGAATTAAATGCCTTTTTGCTTGTGGTCGTGAGCTTGTCGATGATGACTACACCGTTAATTCTCTCGCTCCAGCAGCGTTGGTTTGCGCGTACTTTTAACGAGCCTGAATCCTTGCCTCCGCAAGCGCCATTTACTGAGACTGACTCGCGAGTCATCATTGCCGGATTTGGTCGGTTTGGTCAGGTCGTCGGTCGCTTGATGTTCGCCAATAAAATTGGGGTGACCATCCTGGAACGTGATCCGACTCAAATCAAGTTACTACGCCGCTATGGATACGAAGTGTATTATGGTGATGCTACGCAGCTCGATTTATTACGTGCCGCTGGTGCAAAGACGGCTGAAGCGATCGTGATTTGTACCGATTCGCCAGACGAAGTGATGGAGATTGTTGATCTTTGTGCTCATCACTTCCCTAATCTAAAAGTAATGGCGCGTGCGCGTAGTCGTGTCGAGGCGTATCAGTTGATGGCGCACGGTGTCGAGCAGTTTTCTCGGGAAACCTTTTTGGGCGCGCTGGATCTTGGGCGGCAAACGTTAGAGTCCCTAGGTATGCACCCGTACAAAGCGAAACGCGCAGAAATATTGTTCCGTAAACTCGACATGCGGGTGCTGGAAGATTTATTGCCTCAGCACAGTCAAGATGTCGCGACAGCATCACGAGTCAAAGAAGCGCGCAAAGAGCTGGAAGAAATTTTTGACCGAGAAATGCGCGGTGATAGTGAGCGGCATCAAAGTTGGAATCGAGACGAATAAGGTGTTGATGTGAAAAAACGTTTTATCGCAGGCGCTGCCTGTCCGTCGTGCCAACAACGCGATACATTGCGAGTGTGGCGTGAGAATAACATTGACAAAGTGGAATGTGTCAGCTGCGATTACCACGATAGTCGGTTACCGGAATCGGCACAACAGTCACACTCTGGCGCCGAGTCGGCAGAGAATGTCATTGGGATCTTTAAACCGGAGTAGGGGATCCGTTATCATCGGCAGTCCATTTACCTTCCGGTCTCGGAGCGAGCATGAAAATTGCAAAAGATGTGGTAGTCAGCCTGGCTTACCAAGTAAAAAATGAAGACGGTGCACTTGTTGATGAATCAACAGCACAAGAGCCTCTCCAATACCTACACGGTCATCGTAACCTGATCGTCGGACTTGAGAGCGCGCTGGAAGGCCGTGAAAAAGGCGAGAACTTTGAAGTGACGGTAGGCCCAGACGAAGCTTACGGTGACTACCAAGAAGCCATGGTACAACGTGTACCGGCTAACGTGTTCCAAGGCGTCGATCAAGTTGAAGTTGGTATGCGTTTTATGGCTGAAACCGACCAAGGCCAGATCCCAGTCGAAGTGACTGAGGTTGAAGGCGATGAAGTTGTTGTTGATGCCAACCACATGCTTGCAGGCCAAACCCTGTCCTTCTCAGTGGAAATCGTTGATGTGCGTGAAGCCACTGCAGACGAGCTTTCACACGGGCACATTCACCAAGACGGTGAAGAATGTGGCCACGACCACTAATCACGACGATAGATGAGTGGTAATGAGTCCCATCGAATAAAAGGCGCCGTTTGGCGCCTTTTTTTTTATTTGGCCGTCGTGACCGCGCGCTAATCGTCACGCATACGGTGTGGTTTCAATAATGCGGGGGGGGTGTTTCTTCAGCTTGGCTAGCAATATTCTCTGGCTCAACATGTTGGAGCTTGCTGACAAGGTACTGGATTTGGACCGTCATGCGCTCAATATCACCTTGTTGTCGCGTCAATGCGGTATTGAGCTGGTCGATCGTGTCTTCTTGAAACGCCACTTTGTACTCAAGATCATCAATTTGCTGTTGTAACTTATCTATCTCGCTCATATTGCTCTCTCGTTATTGCGCGTCGGTTAACCAAGCTTGGGCAATCCCGGCCGAGGTACCTGAAATAACACGTCCAGTTGGATCAATCGCTACATCATACACCACTGCGCTGGGTGGGCGAGTATCCGGCTGGGCCAATGCTTGCCAACGACCTATATTTTCACCCGTTTTCACATCCCACAATTCGACCCGTTGTGACGGTGAGCCGGTGGCTAGCAAGGTACCATCATCGGAAAACCGGGCACTGACATAAATGGCTTGGCGGGCAAAGATATCCAACTCACTGACTTTCTCGCCACTGGGTAGGGCCCAAATCACAGCGCGGTTGCCACCGTCAGAGACAAATGCGTACTTCCCCTCACGATGCAAGGCGACTTGTTTCACTCGCCGGTCATAAGCAAAGTCATTGATGATCTGGCCAGACTGGGTATCCCAGAAGTAGGCATGATGGTCATTGCCACCTGAGAGCACATAGGCGCCGTTGGGAGAAATCGAGACTGCATTGATTTTATCGCGGTGGGCGAGGAACTCTAAGCGCCTTCCCGTGCCTAAGTCGATAAATAGTGCTTTTCCATTCGACAACGCTAGTACCAATTTTTCACCGTTATTACTGATCGCGGCATCGCGTATGATGCCTTCAGAAATAGACCATAGCCCTTGAGCTTGGCTCCAGGCCAGGTCCCAGACGGCAAAGTTTTGTGCTGTTGTGGTAATGGCATAGCGCTTATTATCGGAAATATGACTAACAACGACCGGATTGGCGTCCGGATCTTGCGCACCGAGTTCGGCCAGTTGCTGATTAGTGACCAGATCCCACAGGACAATATCCGTTTCCTCAGACGCGATCAGGGCAAAACGGCCGTCACGACTGAGGCTAAAACTGGTCGCCCCTTCCGGATGGATTGACCAGCGCTGGGCTTCTTTGCCAGACTGCCAACAACCGGTTAAGCTGTTAATAACTATAAAAATGCAAATAATGTGGCGGATTTTGGGCACCATGCTTGAGTTCCAGTGTTTGCAGCCATATAACCACGAGTATATTGATAGAATCAGGCTTTCGCATTGTTGATGCGTCAGTAACAACCATACGAGGATTTATCCTTGTCATCAACGGAGTACCCAATGAAATCAGTAATGAAGATGTCGCTACTCGCGGCAACCGTTGCCTTTGCCGTCGGCTGTCAGCAAGACGACGCTAAAGTAGAGCAAACCAATCAAGCTGCCGAACAAGCGGAAGCAGCGTTTGCCAACGATGACGACAAAGCAGCCTACGCGATCGGTGCGTCTTTAGCCCAATACCTCAACGCTAACTTAGAGCAACAGGCAGACATCGGCTTAGAGCTTGATAAAGAGGTGGTACTGCAAGGGGTGAAAGATGTCTTTCAAGGGGAATCAAAACTGACCGATGAGCAAGCGCAAGCGGCGCTGCAATCGCTTGATCAGCGCGTGACTAAACTGGCGCAACAGCAAGCCAAAGAGAAAGCAGAAGCCGCGATTTCGGAAGGTGAAAAATATCGGGCTGACTTTGCCCAGCAAGACGGCGTTAAAGAAACGGACTCTGGCTTACTTTACAAAGTGGATAGCATGGGTGAGGGCGATAAGCCAGCCGCAGAAGATACCGTGGTTGTTCACTACAGAGGCACCTTGACTGACGGTACCCAGTTCGATAGCTCCTACGATCGTGGTGAGCCAGCTACCTTCCCGCTTAACCGCGTGATTCCAGGCTGGACTGAAGGTGTGCAGCTCATGCCTGTTGGCTCTAAATTTACTTTTGTTGTGCCACCTGAGTTGGCTTACGGTGATCAAGATACCGCATCAATTCCTGCCAACTCAACCCTGGTGTTTGATGTTGAACTGCTTGAAATAAAAGACGATACCAAAAAAGACGCGGCGAGCGAAGGCTAAACGACAGCCTCGTCTGACTGTGTAATATCCGCCCCGGCATCGCCGGGGCTTTTTGCATTTTTAGGCTTAAATTCTGTTAAACTGTGCGCAGAGACATTTACATTGACGGTCGAATAAGGATAGGCGTACGTGGTACCGACAGAAGGCTTTGGCGCGAACGTGATGACGGAAAATGAGCTCATTGAGTCTAATCCATTGAATCAACAAGACAGTGTTATTCTGCGGTCTTATGCGGCGGTAGTGGATGGGCTTGCGGCGCTGATCGGTGAACATTGTGAAATCGTGCTGCACGCATTAGACGATTTAAATAAATCAGCGATCAAGATCGCGAATGGTGAAAACACGGGTAGAAAAGTGGGATCGCCAATCACCGATCTTGCGCTGCGGATGTTGCGCGATATTGAAGGCTCAGAGCGTAATTTTTCACGGGCTTATTTTACCCGAGCGAAAAGTGGCACCTTGATGAAGTCGATCACGGTAGCGATTCGCAATGGGGATAATCGTATCATCGGGCTATTGTGTATCAACATTAATTTAGATGCGCCTTTTTCACAGGTACTACAAGCCTTCATTCCGGATGATCTCGCCAAACAAGCGGCCTCGTCGGTAAACTTTGCCAGTGACGTGGAAGAGCTGGTGGATCAAACCGTTGAACGGACAGTTGAAGAAGTCAATGCCGACAAAACGGTGTCTAATAACACTAAAAACCGTCAGATAGTCATGGCGCTCTATGACAAAGGGATTTTTGATATTAAAGATGCCATTCATCGTGTGGCATCTCGTCTCAATATCTCGAAACATACGGTCTATCTTTACGTTAGACAGCGCAAAACAGAAGAGATCGAATCATGAGTCTGCGTTATGTGTTAGTCGTGACCGAGCCAGCGTATGGATCACAGTTGGCACGCACTGCCTATCAGTTTGCCTGTGCAGCAATAAAGGCTGGGCATCAGGTGAGTAAAGTCTTCTTTTATCAAGAAGGTGTACTGAATGGCGCCGCAACCACAGTGCCTGCAAATGATGAATTTGATTTGGTGGAAGCGTGGCAGCGGTTGGCGCACGATCACGGTGTTGCGTTGGAAACTTGTGTGGCTGCGGCATTACGACGCGGGATTATCAGTGAGCAAGAAGCGACGCAGCATCAATTATCGACGGCGACCTTGGCAGAAGGATTTTCTCAGGCAGGCTTAGGTGCATTGGCTGACGCTTTGTTAACCGCTGACCGAGTGATGCAATTTTAAGAGGGCTTCATGCAAATAGGGTTTGTATTTTCTACATCGCCCCACGGGTCGGCGAGCGGTCGAGAAGGGCTAGATGCGTTACTCGCCACCTCGGCGTTTTGCGACACCTTATCGGTTTTTTTTATTGGAGATGGGGTTCTACAACTTATAGCGGGTCAGCAACCGCAACAGATTCTGAGCCGCGATTACATTGCCAGCTTTAAAATGCTACCGCTGTGTGACGTTGAGAACATCTATGTGTGCCGCGCTTCATTGGCATCTCGTGGGCTGGAACACACCGAGACCGTCTTACCCACTCAAGTTCTGGCACTTGAACAAGTCAAAAAGCGGTTGTCAGAGTGCGACCGTATACTACATTTTTAAGGAGTCGACGTGCTTCATATCGTGAAATCGTCTCCCTATCGTGACCAAGCGCTAACGTTGTGCTTAAACTACATCGATCAGGACAGTGTGATTGTACTAATCAGTGATGCGGTACTGGCGGGAGTAGATAGCAGCGAGTGGGCGACGCGCTTATTTACCGGGAATCATGTTGTTTATTTGCTCAGTGATGATGTTCACGCTCGAGGACTCGGCGATAAGCTTCATCCCAGCGCGGTGATGATTGAGATGAACAAATTAGTGAGCTTGAGCGTCGAGCATGTCACGCAAATGACATGGTAATACCCTAGCCTGTATAGCGTGAAAACGCCCCCTGCGCGCTGCTTGAAAAACAAACAATGCAAAGATCTCTGTATAAATCTTGACACCCTATACCCCGACGCCTAAAATTTCGCGTCCCTGTTGTATTGGGGCTAGATTTTTCACACTTATACGTTAAGTAATATCAGGAGCTATTTAATGGCAACTATTAACCAGCTGGTCCGCAAACCACGCTTGAAGCAAGTTGCGAAAAGCAACGTGCCTGCGCTGGAAGCGTGTCCACAAAAACGTGGTGTATGTACTCGTGTTTACACTACTACTCCAAAGAAACCAAACTCCGCACTGCGTAAAGTATGCCGTGTACGTTTGACTAATGGCTTTGAAGTCACCTCATACATTGGTGGTGAAGGCCACAACCTGCAAGAGCACAGTGTTGTTCTGATCCGCGGCGGTCGTGTTAAAGACTTGCCGGGTGTGCGTTACCACACTGTTCGTGGCGCACTTGACTGTGCAGGCGTTAACGGCCGTAAACAAGGTCGTTCTAAGTACGGTGTGAAGCGTCCTAAGTCTTAATGGATTCCGTTAAGTAAGGCCAAACACTCAAACAATTGAATTTTGAAAAAACTGAAAAGTTTTGGATAAAACCTGAAGAAGACAACGGAGATAATCCATGCCACGTCGTCGCGTAATTGGTCAGCGTAAAATTCTTCCAGATCCTAAGTTCGGATCCGAATTGCTGGCAAAATTTGTAAACATCCTGATGGTTGACGGTAAGAAGTCAACTGCTGAAAAAATCGTTTATGGTGCTCTAGACATCATGGCTGAGCGTTCTGGTAAAGAGCACTTGGCTGTATTTGAACAAGCTCTTGAAAACGTACGCCCAGCGGTCGAGGTGAAATCTCGCCGTGTAGGTGGTTCAACTTACCAAGTGCCAGTAGAAGTACGTCCAGTGCGTCGTAATGCCCTGGCTATGCGTTGGTTGGTTGAAGCCGCTCGTAAGCGTGGTGAAAAATCTATGGCTCAGCGCCTAGCAAGCGAGATGCTAGACGCATCAGAAAACAAAGGTACTGCTGTTAAGAAACGTGAAGACGTTCACCGTATGGCAGACGCGAACAAAGCGTTCGCACATTACCGCTGGTAATGCCTTCATGGCGTGTTCCGTTCGGAGCACGCCAAACCCATTTTCTAAGGTTAACCTTAGCAAGAGGATACTATTGTGGCTCGTAAAACCCCTATCGAGCACTACCGTAACATCGGTATTTGTGCTCACGTAGACGCCGGTAAAACCACGACTACCGAGCGGATCCTGTTTTACACAGGTCTGTCACACAAAATCGGTGAAGTACACGACGGTGCCGCGACCATGGACTGGATGTCGCAAGAACAAGAGCGTGGTATCACTATTACCTCTGCGGCGACCACCACTTTCTGGGCCGGTTCTGATCAGCAGTTTAAACAGCACCGTGTAAACATCATCGACACCCCTGGACACGTTGACTTCACCATCGAAGTTGAGCGTTCTTTGCGTGTGCTTGATGGTGCTGTGGTTGTATTCTGTGGTTCATCAGGTGTTGAGCCTCAGTCTGAGACCGTATGGCGTCAGGCTGACAAGTACGAAGTACCGCGTATGGTATTCGTCAACAAGATGGACCGTGCGGGCGCTGACTTCCTGCGCGTTGTTGATCAAATAAAAAATCGCCTTGGTGCACACCCTGTGCCAATTCACTTGAACATTGGTGCAGAAGACCAGTTCAAGGGCGTTATCGACCTGATCAAAATGAAAGCGATCAACTGGAATGAAGAAGACATGGGTATGACGTATACCTATGAAGAAATTCCAGACGATCTGAAAGAGCAAGCAGAAGAGTGGCACAACTTCCTGGTTGAGTCTGCTGCTGAAGCGTCTGAAGAACTGATGGACAAATACCTTGAAGAAGGCGAATTGTCCGAAGAAGAAATCAAGAAAGCGCTACGTCAGCGCACCCTTGATAACGAGATTGTTCTAGCTACCTGTGGTTCGGCGTTTAAAAACAAAGGCGTTCAGGCGGTACTGGATGCGGTTATCGAATACTTGCCTTCACCGATCGACGTTAAAGCGATCAAAGGTGAAGACGAAGACGGTAACCCAATTGAGCGTCATGCAGACGATAAAGAACCGTTCTCTGCGTTGGCATTCAAAATTGCAACTGACCCATTCGTAGGTACGCTGACCTTTATGCGTGTTTACTCTGGTGTAGTGAACTCTGGTGACAGTGTATACAACTCAGTGAAGCAAAAGCGTGAGCGCTTGGGCCGTATCGTACAGATGCACTCTAACAAGCGTGAAGAGATCAAAGAAATCCGCGCCGGTGATATCGCTGCAGGTGTTGGTCTCAAAGACGTGACCACGGGTGATACGCTGTGTGCGATGGATTCAAAAGTTATCCTTGAGCGCATGGAGTTCCCAGATCCTGTTATCCAGATCGCGGTTGAGCCTAAGTCTAAAGCAGACCAAGAGAAAATGGGTATCGCGCTGGGTAAACTAGCGGCAGAAGATCCGTCTTTCCGCGTTGAGTCTGACGAAGAGTCTGGCCAGACCCTGATCTCGGGTATGGGTGAGCTTCACCTAGACATCATCGTTGACCGTATGCGTCGCGAGTTTAACGTTGAGTGTAACGTTGGTAAGCCTCAGGTTGCTTATCGCGAAACCATCCGTGGTAGCACCAAAGTTGAAGGTAAATTCGTGAAGCAGTCTGGTGGTCGTGGTCAATTCGGTCACGTATGGCTGAAGATCGAACCTTCAGAGCCAAACGAAGGCTTCGTCTTTGTTGACGAAATCGTCGGTGGTGTGGTTCCACGCGAATACATCGGTGCGGTATCAAAAGGTATCGAAGAGCAAATGAAAAACGGTGTACTCGCCGGTTATCCAGTGCTCGACGTTAAAGCGACCTTGTTCGATGGTTCTTACCACGATGTTGACTCCAACGAAATGGCGTTTAAGATCGCTGCATCAATGGCATTCAAGAAAGGTGCACACGACGCGCAACCTGTTATGCTTGAACCAATGATGAAGGTTGAAGTAACCACGCCAGAAGAGTGGATGGGTGACGTTGTCGGTGACTTGAACCGTCGTCGTGGCCTGATTGGCGGTATGGACGAAGGCCCAGCGGGTCTGAAGATCGTACGTGCCCAAGTGCCACTGTCTGAAATGTTCGGTTACGCTACAGACCTACGTAGTGCAACACAAGGCCGTGCGTCATACTCGATGGAATTCAGCGAGTATGGTGAAGTGCCGAAGAACATTGCTGATGCTCTAATTGCTGAGCGTAGCTAATTATTTTGGTCCTGATGCCGGTGCGATCACCGGCATCAAACACTGACTTCTGAGTTATTAGGCAAAGCCCCTTAACTCACAACTAGGAAGGAAGACGATCGTGTCTAAAGAAAAATTTGAACGTACGAAAACGCACGTTAACGTTGGTACTATCGGCCACGTTGACCATGGTAAAACTACGCTGACTGCAGCTATCTGTACTGTACTTGCAAAAGTATACGGCGGTGCTGCGCGTGATTTCGCGTCAATCGATAATGCGCCAGAAGAGCGTGATCGTGGTATCACCATCGCAACGTCTCACGTTGAGTACGATACGCCAAACCGTCACTACGCACACGTTGACTGCCCAGGATCAGGTTGGTATTCCAAACATCATCGTGTTCATGAACAAATGTGACATGGTTGATGACGAAGAGCTGCTTGAGCTGGTTGAAATGGAAGTCCGTGAGCTACTTTCAGAGTATGACTTCCCAGGTGACGACTGCCCAGTAATTCAAGGTTCTGCACTGGGTGCATTGAACGGTGAAGAGCAGTGGGAGCAGAAGATTGTTGAACTTGCTGAAGCCCTGGATTCTTACATCCCAGAGCCAGAGCGTGCGATCGACAAGCCGTTCATCCTRCCAATCGAAGACGTATTCTCAATCCAAGGCCGTGGTACTGTTGTAACTGGTCGTGTTGAGCAAGGCATCATCACCGTGGGTGACGACGTTGAAATCGTAGGCATGAAAGACACCACCAAGACCACTTGTACTGGTGTTGAAATGTTCCGTAAGCTTCTAGACGAAGGCCGTGCGGGTGAGAACGTTGGTGTTCTTCTGCGTGGTACTAAGCGTGACGAAGTTGAGCGTGGTCAAGTACTGGCGAAGCCTGGTTCAATCACTCCGCACACCAAGTTCGAATCAGAAGTATACGTACTAGGTAAAGACGAAGGCGGCCGTCATACGCCGTT